>JAGWYS010000244.1 GCA_018969225.1 Gemmatimonadota bacterium
GTGCCGGCCTCGGTACCCGCGCTCGTGACGGCGTAGCGAATAAGAGCGCTACTGTAGGAGTCAGATCCCATACCCGTCGAGTTAATGGCGGTGAAACTCGCCGTTCCCAAGGTCGCCGTTGCGGCAAGCCGCGTGGCGCTGAAATACGAAAGCAGCCGGCTCCCCGAAGCAAGAGCGCCTTGGGTTTGAACCAGCCCCGTGGATGCCTCATTGGAAGCCACAGACCAACCGGTGGCGACTAAGCCGCTCCCGGTGACACCGAGGTTGCCGTTTAGCGACGCGATGTTGAGCGCCCCGGCCGCGGACAGGTCCACCCGCAGCGGGACCTGCACGGTGGCGCCGGGATTCACCACCACCCGCGCGGAATCCCCCACCTGGATGCCGATGCTCTGCGCCCCCGCTAGCGCGGGGCTGGCGGCGCCGAGCATCGCCAGCGTCGCCAGCAGCCGGGTGGCTCGGGGTGTGACGCGTCCTCCGGTGACGCGTCGAGTAATTGAGTGGAAAGACAATGGGATTTTCATAAGGCACGCTCGGGACAGGGTCCGTTGAAGTGTAGCCGCGTCCGTGCAGCGATCGCGCAGCGTCCCTGCTGTGCGGGGAGGAGTATATGCGCCCCCCGTCAATTGACCGTTAGCCTGGCATGAGCCGGCTGTGAGGAGATTGTCAGCCTTTCATCAGCGGGTTGTGAGCGCGTCATCACCAGAAGATCACGCGAACATCAATGCCGAGCGCGTCATGCATGCCGCGCCTCGAATGCGTTGCGCCTCCAGCGGTTGACGCTCAGCCGTTTCCGTCCACGGCCGACGCGCTCCCTCGCACCACGTGGCGAGCACGACCATGGCGGCAAGCAACACCCGCTAGCGACCTCATCCATTCGCGGCACGGTCGTGCCAGCCCCATCCATTGCGCCGGCGCCAGCCCCGCACGCTCACGCACCGTCACACCTCTGGCACACCCCGCCCCGCCCCAGTTTTCGGTGGAAGCACGCACGCACGCCCACGCACATTCGCACTCGCACGCGCACTCGCACGCTCTCGCACTCACGCCCTCGGAAGCCCACGTGCAGCGGCACACGCACGCGCACGCGTACTCCCTCACATCCCGCGCCCGCGCCCTCGCCCGCGCGCATCCACGCACGCGCAGCCACACGCGCGCCCCCTGCACGCAAAAGGGGGCCGGTCCTCGCGGACCGACCCCCCGTGCCCCGCCAGGCGCCGCGATGCGGCGCCCGCGCGGTCACCGCAGGACGTTGCCGTTGCGATCGCGGATCTCGCGCGCCCCGCGCAGCTGCGACGCCGGCTTGGTCACCCCGTCCGGGGTCCCCGCCACGTCCAGCGACACCGCCAGCTCGGGGAGCCCCGCCCCGCGCGACGCCACCACGAACGAGAACGCCTCGCTGGTCCCCAGCTCCTCCGGCGCATAGCCGGCAAAGCGGATCTTCCCCTCGGCCAGCTGCTCGCGGTTGACCAGGTGCACCTCGCCGTCCGCCGCCTCCGGCGCGGTGATCGACTCGATGGCCACGGCGCCCGGCTCGAAGCTGAGGAGCCCCTGGTACGAGGCCACCTCCCCCTTCTTGGCCAGGACACGCACGCGGTAGCGGACCTTCCCCTCGGGGAGCAGCTCCCCCTGCTCGATCACGGCGGCCACGGTGCCGCTGTTGAGCGACGCGCCCAGGTCGGCGGGCACCGCGGGCGCCATCGGCTCGTCGGCACAGGCCGCGGCGGCCAGCAGGGCCGCCACGAGCGGAAGGGTGGAATGGGTGATGCGCATGACAGGTCTCCGGGTTGGGATGAGAAAGTGAACGGCAATGACATTGGCACTGCCGGGGATACCCCACGACGCCCCGCCCCACTGGGCGACGCGCGGGGGAGTGCCCCGCCGCAATCGACGGCGGGCTGGCCTGGCGGATCCCCGCCGCGGGCCGAATACCATGGGGAACTCGGCGCGCTGCCGCGCACCATGCGCACGGGACGCCTCGACGCCGGCCGCTGCCGCGCCACATCCGGTGCACGACACGGGCGCGCACCGCCGGAGCGCGCCGCGCCCGGGCGTGTGACGCCCGCGCCCATGACGCGTCTGGCTGTTCAGCAGGGGTGCAATGACAGACACCTGAAGCACGCGAAGGACCGGGGCCGAATGGAATCCCGCCGCATCCATGCAGCAAACGCGCAGCGTCCTTGCTGTGCGGGAGCAACTTACGCCCCCACCATCAATTGAGCGTTAGCTGTGCGTGACCGGGGCGTTTGGCTGGCGTCAACGGATTGTCAGCGCGGCATCAGGGAAACATCAATGCGGGACTCGGCATGCACCCCGCCGAGCAACCTGTCGGGGGGCAACAGGTTGCACGGCTGGGGCTGGCTACCGCGCCGGGCACGTCCCCCACACCGGCCTCGACCGTGTCCACGCCGGCGTCCGCGTGTCGAACCCCGCCGGCGCCGAGGCCACCTTGGTGACACACCACTTGCTGAGGTCCTGGTTGAAGGCCCGGGCCCCGTCGAACTGGTTGGCCATCTGGTCCACCGCCGACACGTTCCACCCCCCGATGTCCTGGTTGAACGCCGTCGCGTCGGCAAACATCCCCGCCATCGTCGTCACGCCGCGCACGCCCCACCGCCCGATGTCGCCGTTGAAGGCGCTTCCCATGAACATCCGGTCCATGCTGCGCACGCTCCCCACCGACCACGCCCCCAGGTCCTGGTTGAACCGGTCCGTGTAGCTGAACATCGCCCCCATGTCGGTGACCGCCGCCACGTTCCACGCCCCCAGCGGCTGGTCGAACTCCGACGCCCCCTGGAACATCGCCCGCATGCTCACCACCCGCGACACGTTCCACGCGGCCAGCGGCTGGTTGAACGCCCGCGCCCCCGAGAAGAGGAACGCCATGTCCGTCACCGACCCCGTGTTCCACGCGCCAATCGGCTGGTTGAACGCCGACGCCCGCGCGAACATCCCCGCCATCGTCGTGACCTGCCCCACGTCCCACGCCGCCAGCGGCTGGTTGAACTGCGACGCGTCGGTGAACAGGTCCTCCATCGTGGTCACCGCCGACACGTCCCAGCTGGAGAGGTCGCCGTTGAACGTGGTGGCGCCCCGGAAGAGCCGCGCCATGCTGGTGATGCCGGTGGTGCAGGTGGCGGGGAGCGCGCTGTAGACGCGCGTGGCCACCAGCTCCCGCAGCTGCACCTCCGAGCGGCGCGTGTAGGTGACCCCGTTCAGCGTCCCCGTCTCCCCCACGTTGGCCAGCGGGCAGCGCACGGTCACCCCGTTGTCCCCCAGCACGAACAGCCGCGACACGGTGAGCTGCGTGGTGGCGCTGCGCCCCCCGCTGGTGGCGGTCACCGACACCGTCCCCGCCCCGCGCGCCGTCACCACCCCGGCGGACGACACGGTGGCGCGCGTGGTGTCCGACGAACTCCACGCCACCGGCCACCCGGTGAGCGTGGCCCCGGCCGAGTCGCGCACGGTGGCGGTGAGCTGCTGCGTGCGCCCCTCCCCCATCGTGGCGTTGGGGACGCTCAGCGTCACCGCCGCCACCGGGCGCTGCACCACCACGGTGGCCGACGCGGTGCGGCTCCCCGCGGTGGCGGTGATGGTGGCCGTGCCGGGGGCCACGCCGGTGACCACCCCCGCGCCCCCCACGGAGGCCACCAGCGGCACGCCGCTGCTGTAGGTCACCGGCACGCACCCGGTCACCTCGCCGCCGGTGGCGTCGCTCAGCACCGGCGACAGCGCCACCGCGCGCCCCACCGCCAGCATGGGGAGCGGCGAGGGGGTCACCGACATCGCCGCCACCACGGGCGGGGTGAACGCCGACTGGTTGACCCGCCCCGTCGCCGAGAGCCCCACGCTGAAGCGCGCGATCTGCTGCGCGTCCAGCACGTTGATGGCCCCGTCCGCCGTCACGTCCCCCCGCTCGCCCAGCGCCACCGGGTTGGACACCGTCAGCCCCACGCTGTGGCGCGCCACCTGCTGCGCGTCCAGCACGTTCACCAGCGTGTCGCCGTTGACGTCGCCCCAGCGCCCCAGCAGCGCCGCGCACACCTCGAAGCCGCGCGCCACCACCTGGTCCAGGATCCCCTGCGCATTCTCGCTCCCCGCCACGGTGGGGGTGAACGCCACGCGCGTCCCCCCGGCCCCGGTCGCCACGGTGAACCACGCGGTGGCCAGCGTGGACGACCCCTCCAGCCGCGCGGAGCTGAAGTAGGTGAGCACCACGCTCCCCGTGGCGGCCCCCGCGCTGTTGATGGTCTGCGTGAACCCGGTGGCGGCGTTCACGCGGATGGAGTCGAAGGTGAGGCGCGACGCGCCCCAGCTGAGCGTGCCGGTGAGCGAGGCCAGGTTGAGGGCGCTCCCCGCCGCCGTCAGGTCCACCCGCAGCGGCACCGCCAGCCGCGACCCCGGCGGCACGATCACCCGCGACGAGTCCCCCATCTGCACGGTGATGGTCTGGGCGCGCGCCACCGCCGCGCCGGCCGGGAGCACCCCCCCGACCAGCGCGGCGGCCAGCGGCACCGCGAGCCCAGTCCATCCCCCACCCGTGCCGCGGCGGGGGCGCAGACGGGGGCCCCGCTCAGAAGACACGTTTCACCCGCGCCTGCACGCCGTCGGAGTACACCACCTCCACCCGCCGCCCGTCGGTGCGCACCGCGTCGCCGGAGCGGCGCACGAAGCCGCGGATGGCGCCGCTGTCGGCGTCGCGCACCATGGCCATCACCGACGCGCCGGCGGCAGGGGACCACTGCACGCGCACCCGGTCGGGCTCCACC
>JAGWYS010000245.1 GCA_018969225.1 Gemmatimonadota bacterium
TGACCGCGATGGACACCATGGCATGGGACAAGGCGCGCCCCGCCGAGGAGCGCGCCAAGCGGGCGGCCGGGATGACGCGCGAGCGGGAGCGGGAGCTGCTGGCGCGCTGGAAGCGGCGTGCGGGGTAGGTCACCGGATGGGGACGGCGCGCCCGCCTACTGCGGGCGGCGGAACAGCCCCACGACCACGGCCTTCCCCAGCACATGCCCCTGCATCGCCTGCATCACGGCGGCGCGCGTCTCCAGCGCGGCGGCCACCGGCTGCGGGTTGGTGGACGCAGTCACGTCGATGGTGGTGTCCAGCGCATACAGCTCGAAGGTGTAGTGGTGCATCGGCCCCGTGGCCGCCGCCCCCGGGCCGCGGTACTGCAGCCCCGAGGCGCTGATCTGCCATGCGCCGTTGGCCAGCTGCGCGCCCGGGGGGACCCCCTCGGGGAGCCCCGTGGCGGTCCCGGGGATGTTCCACACGATCCAGTGCGGCTGCGTCTGCGTGCCGCGCTGGATGGCCACGTCGGGGTCGATCATGTTGAGCACGAAGCTCACCGTCCCCGCCGGCACGTTGCTCCAGCTGAGCGCGGGGGAGAGCTGCTCCCCGGCCTGCGAGTACTTGACCGGGATGACGCCGCCGTCGGGCCACGCGGTGGTGGTGAGGGTGAGCGGCGCGGGGCGCGGCGGCTGGGCGGTGGGGGGCTGTGCGGGCAGCGGCGCGGCCAGGACCAGCGCGGCGCCCAGCAGGGCGGCGACGGCGGCGGGGAACGCGGGGCGTGACGACATGGAGGCGGGACCGGACCGGAAGGGGGGACGGGTGAATCCCCTATCCTACAGCCCGCGCGAGCCGCGACAAGCGCGGCCGCGCGGGTGCGCCCCCGCGCCCCGCCCCCGCCGTCAGAAGAAGAAGAACGCGAACCGCCCGCCGCTGGCCCCCAGGCTGCTGAACCGCTGGTTCACGATCGTGTTGTAGATCGACCCGAAGGTGTACCGGATCCCGATGTTGGTCGTGATCCGGAACCCCGTCTGCAGCGCCTGCCGCTGCAGCAGGATCTCCTCCTCGGTGTTCCCGGCGCGCGGCAGGTAGATCTGGTCGTTCACCCGCGCCGCCGACCCCCCCACGTTCAGCGAGAAGCCGCGCCCCAGCCGCAGGTCCACGTTGCCGCTCAGCGTCAGCGCGTGCCGGTTGAAGTCGTGCAGGTAGTTGAGCCAGTCCAGCGACACGTTGCTGGACCCCCACGACTGCCGCGCCACGTACGACGCCGTCGCCTGCTGGCTCCAGCGCGTCTCGCGGTCCCGGTTGTACACCGTGGTGCGCTGGTAGTCGTAGACGTTGGGGCCCACGTTGTACAGGAACGTCAGCTGCCGGCGCGTCTGCTCGGTCCACGGGAAGATGTTGTACTCGATCGCCGGCTGCGCGCGCAGCGCCAGGTCCTGGTTGAGGAAGTCGGAGTATCCCGCCCCCAGCTTGAGCCCCGCCGACCAGTGCGACGACAGCGACCGCACGATCAGCGCGTTGGCGTTGTACGTGCGCTGGTCGTTGGTGACGGTGAACGCGGGGCGCGTGGGGGTGGCGTTGATCTCGAAGCGCTGCGTGTTGATGTTGCCGCTCAGCGACACGTTGATCTTCCACTGCTCCGTCGCGCGGTTGGCCGACAGCGACAGCGACCCGTTCACCGACTGCTGCCGCTCCTCGGCGCGGATGAAGGCGTTGGTGTTGGTGCTGTAGGTCCAGAGGTTCCACTTGTCCTTCAGGTTGGCCGCCGACGGCTGCTGCCGCTGCTGGCCGTAGGGCGCCACGTACGCCACCTGCACGCGCGCGGCGATGGGGGAGCGCGCCACGTAGCGCGTGAGCCCCAGCTTGAACACCCGCGCGAACTCGCGCCGGATGCGGTCGTCCGGGTCGTTGGGGAGGGTATTGAGCACGAGCGTGTCGGCCATCCCCTCGAAGGCGCGGCGGCCGATGAAGGTGATGGTGTTCTCGGTGCCGCCGCCGCCGTTGGTGAGCCCGGACACGAGGACCTGCACGTCCGCGTCGAAGCGGTCGCGCATCCAGTTCACGAAGTTCACCTCGGTCACGATGAAGTCGCGGTCGCAGCCGCGGATGCGCCCCTGGCAGTCCAGGAAGACACGGATGGCCTGCGCCTGCAGCGTGGCCGAGTCGGGGCGCATCATCGCGGCGGGGGGACCGCCGGTGGGGGGGCCGCCCATCGGGGGGCGGCCGGCCGGAGGGCCGCTCTGGGCGGCAGCGGGAAGCGCAAGCAGCGCCACGGACAGGACCAGGCGCACCACGGAGGCAAGCACGGACATCGAGAGGTCGGAGAGGGGACGGCGCCGAAGCCGGGAACGGCTGGCGCGAACGACGGGGCGCACGGCGCCGGGAACGAACGGGGAACCCCCGCCGGAAGTGCCCGTCCGCGGCCGTCATCGCCGCGCCGCGTCCGCACCATGGCCCCGCCACCTCCCCACCCCGCGTCCCGCACCCCGGTCGGCGTCGCTCACCCCGGGCTGACGGGTGCCTGCACGAGGACCAGCTGCATCGTCACGGGATCAGTCGCGGTGCCAACCGTCTCGAATCCGCATCGGGCGTACAGGCGCCGGGCCGCCGCGTGCTCGCGAGCGACCTCCAGCCGGACCCGGGCCAGCCCGCGGTCGCGCGCCAGGTCGATGGCCCGGGCCAGCAGCCGCTGCCCCACGCCTCGGCCCACCCAGTCCGGGTCCACGCTGACGTTGGTGATGAAGGCGTCGGCGCCGCAGTACATCGCGACCAGTCCCGCGAGGCGGGCGCCCTCCCAGGCCTCCACGCGCACGGCGCGGGCCACCAGCTTGGCGGCGTAGCTGTCCAGCGCCACGCGCGCGCTCAGGCGCGGCACGAAGGCGGCATCGCAGCGGCACAGGTGCGCCGTCACGTCGGCGTCGGTCGCGCGGTTCACCGCGTCCGCCAGCGCCGGCATCAGGGCTCCAGCACCGCCGCCCCGAATCCGAACCGCCCGAAGGCGTTGCCGTTGTACAGCAGGTAGACGCGCCCCTGGTTGGTGAACGCATGGGGATAGCACTGCATCGCCGAGTCCCAGGCCCCGGGCGTGACCTCCAGCGCCAGGTGCGCATCGTCCCGGTGCCACGTGACGAGGTCGTCCGACTGCGCGTGGCCGATCCGGTACCCCCGGTCGGGGTTGGTGCGGAAGTCCACCGACTCGCGGTAGCAGAAGAACAGGTGGTGGCGCCCGTCGATGGCGACGACGGTGGGGAGCGCCTGGCTCTCGTCCGCCCCGAGGCGGTCGGGGATGATCTGGCGCCCCGCCTCCGTGCGCCACGCCCGCCCGTCGGCCGAGGTGGCGTGGCCGATCTTGTAGGTGCGTTCGGGCGGCGCCTCCGGGACGGGACGCCGCCACCCCGTGCCGAAGATGTACCACATGTGCCAGGTGTCGCCCACCCGGCGCACGAACGGGTCCCCCACCAGGCAGGGTTCGTGCAGCGAGCTCGAGAGGATGGGGCCGTCCCCCTCGCGCTGGAACGTCCGTCCGCCGTCGGTGCTGGTGGCCAGCCCGATCCCGGTCTCCACGGCGACGGACACGCGGCGGCTCCAGCCGCAGGTGTAGGCCAGCAGCACGCCATCGTCCCGCACGACATGCATCGGAAAGATCCCGTGCTCGTCGAAGCACCCCAGCCCGCCGGGCGGGATGACCTCGTGCGCCGACACGTCGAGCACGCGCGACAGGTCGGGCGGGAAGTCGGCATACGCCACGTGGCTCACGTACATCCCCGACGCGTCGCGCGCCCGCGTGCTGAAGTACACGCGCACGAAGCCGTCGAACACCACGGCCTGCGGCGACTGCGCGAACTCCCGGCAGCCGTGCGGCAGGGAGTGGTCGGCGGGATCGAAGATCCGACCCAGCGGGCGCCACCTCACGGGCGCGCCGGACTAGGCAAGCGTCCCCTCCAGTTTGGCCAGGCCGAAGCCGAAGCGGCCGACCTGGTCGCCGAGGTAGGCCATGTAGTGGTGCCCATCGAGCGCGAAGACGTGCGGATAGCTGACCATCTCGGCGTCCCACCCCTCGGCGGAGACGCCGAGCCCCGCCCGCGCGTCGTCGCGCGTCCAGTTGACGAGGTCCGTGCTCCAGGCGTACCCGATGCGGTACCCGAACGCCTTCGACCGGTAGCGGGCGCTGTGCCGGTAGCAGAAGAACATGTGGTACCGCCCGTTGGCCCACGTCACGTCGGGGCTCGCCTGCGCCTCGTCGGGCTCCACGCGGCTCTCGATGAGGTCGCGATGGTGCTTCTCCCAGTGCAGGCCGTCGGCGGAGGTCGCCATCCGGATCTTGTACACCGGTTCCGGACGGCCGTCCACCATCTTCCACGTGCGCCCGGCGATGTAGAACAGGTGCCACCGGTCGTCGAAGAGGCGGATCTTGGGGCCGCTCAGGACGAACGGCTCGTCGGGGGTGTACGGAAGGACGGGGCCGCGCCCCAGCCGCGTGAACGTCTCGCCGCCGTCGGCGCTCTCCGCGACGCCGATGGCGACGTTGAAGGGCACCGACACGCACCGGGTCCAGCCGGCGTAGTACGCCCGCAGGCGGTCGCCATGGCGGGCCACCGACATCGGGTAGGTCCCGAACTCGTCAAACTCCCCCAGCGCGCCAAGCGCCAGCACCGGTCGGTCGGCCACGCGACGCACCCGCGTCAGGTCGGCGCGGTCGAGCTCCACGAACGCCGACCGGCTGACGTACTGCCCCTGCGCATCCGCCG
>JAGWYS010000246.1 GCA_018969225.1 Gemmatimonadota bacterium
CTGCCAATGGATCATCCTGTTCCCGCCCCCGCACTTGGGGGCCACGCCGTGCTGGGCGCCACGCTGGCCGCGCTGTTCGACGCCGTCGCCGTGGTGGACCGCACGGGAACGATGCTGGCCTGCAACGACGCCTTCCTGCGTGCGCAGGGAGTGGAGCGCCGCGACCACCCGCCGCAGACGCGCGAGGAGTTTCGCGGGCGCGCGGAGCTGTGCGACGCCGACGGCGTGCCGATCCCCTTCGACCAGCTACCCCTGGCGCGCGCACTGCGCGGCGATCCCAGCCACGCGCTGCCGGTGCGCATCCGGAAGCTCGGCACCAACACCTGGCGGTCGTACCGCCTCACCGCCACCCCGCTGATGGGAAGCGACGGCACCGTGCAGGGGGCGGTGCTGGTGGGGCGCGAGGACGACGGCGCGCCCACCGTGTCGCTGGACACGGGGGTGCCCGGGCAGGCGGTGGGCGCCGGCGCCATGCTCCCCGCCCCCGCGATACTGGGCGCGCTGTTCGACACGGTGGGGGATGACCTGCTGCTGGTGGACCACACCGGCCGGGTGCTGGCGTGCAACGACTCTTTCCTCGCCTATCACGGGCTGCGCGACCGTGCCGAGTGCCCGGCGCACCGCGAGGGGTTCGCCGACCTCCTGGAGCTGTTCACGCTGGAGGGGGAGCCCGTGGCCCCCGCCGACATGCCGCTGGCGCGCGCGCTGCGCGGCGAGCGGTGCCGCGAGGTGACGCTGCGCATTCGGCACCTGCGGCGGGAGCGCTGGTCGGTGCGGCGGCTGTCGGCCTCGCCGCTGCGCGACGCGCAGGGGCGGCTGGTGGGGGCGCTGCTGGCGGCGTGCGACGTGACCGCCGAGCACGAGGCGCGCCGCCGCGAGGCGCGGATGGTGCGCGAGGTGCGGCGGCTGCAGGCCCCGGTGGTGGCGGTGGGCGGACGGGTGATGGACGGCGCCGTGCTGGCGCATGAGCTGCGCAACCCATTGCAGGTGCTGCTGGCCACCCTCCCCGCGCTGGCGCTGGAACCGCTGACGGCGCGGCAGCAGGAAGTGGTGGCGCGGCTGCACCGCGCCAGCACCGTGCTGACCGACACGCTGGAGGGGATGCTGACGCTGGCGCGCACCGCCCATGAGGAGGGGCACGGACACGCCCATGGCGAGCCGGTGTCGCTGGCGGCGCTGCTGGATGCGGTGGCGGAGCTGCACGCCCCGGCCTTGGGCGCCGCCGGGGTGCGCCTCGCGCTGCACACGCCACCGGCGCCGCACGACGTGGTGCACGCTCCCGCCGAGCCGCTGCGGCGCGTGCTGATGAACCTGGTGGCCAACGCCGCGAAGTTTACGCGCCAAGGGGAGGTCACGGTGCGGCTGCACGTCGAGCCGCTGCGGGCCGACGGGGACACGCCCGGCGCGGCGGTGCTGCATGGCGAAGTGGCCGACACGGGGATCGGCATCCCCGAGGCGCACCAGGGGGCGCTGTTCGCGCCGTTTGCGCAGGCCCACGCCGGCCAGGCGGTGTCGCACGGCGGCAGCGGGCTGGGGCTGGCCATCTGCCGCGAGCTGCTGGCGCAGCTGGGGGGCACCATCGCGCTGCGCAGCCGCGAGGGGGTCGGGACGACGGTGTCGTTCACCCTGCCGGTGCACACGGGGGAGGGCTCCGGGTCGCCCCCCGGCGCGGGCACGGGGGTGGCGTAGCGCACGCCACCCCCTCGCGCCGCGCGCGCTACGCCCGCCCCGCTACGGCAGCCGCACCACGGCCAGCCGTGCCGTCGCGGGGAGGTCGCCCCCACTGGCGCCGGTGAGGCGCAGCAGCTGCGCCCCCCCTGGCGTCCCGCTCAGCTGGTAGTACGCATGCGCCCCACCACGCAGCCCCGTGCGATCGGCGGTGAAGCTGCCGAACGTGAGCGCGGTGGCCTCCAGCGGATAGGCCGTGGTGAATCGCCCGCCCCACGACGGGTCGGCGTTGAGCCCCGCGTAGATGCTGCGGAAGTTCCACGTGGCGAACGACAGGTCGGCCGCCCCCGCCGGCAGCCCCGGCAGGTCGTCCGTGAACAGCGCCAGCCCCCACTGTGCGATGAGGCGTTCCATGGGCACGCCGGCCACCGCCGCCAGGTTGGCGGTGCCCGCCTGCGTGGACTGGTTGAGCGCGGTGAGGAACTGCCGGTCGGTGGTGCCGTAGCGGTCGCTCGCGTAGCGCACCAGCGACCACACCGTCTGGTAGAACACCGACCCCGACTGCCCCGTGCCGTCGCCATATGGCGACCAGTTCCAGGGCGCGGTGAGCTTGGGGAGAAGCTCGTTGAACTGCCGGCGCATGCCGTAGCTGGGGCGCCGCAGCGTGTCCACCGTGAGGCAGGGGGCGGTGGTGGGGTTGAAGTCGCACACGAGGCCGTTGGAGGCCGCCGTGCCCCACCCCGTGTTCCCCTTCCACGGCACCCGGTGCAGCGAGTCGCGCACCCACACCTCCTCGGCGTGGCGTGCGGTCCCCTCCTCCAGCCACGATTCTTCCCAGGCGCTGGCATTGTTGGCCAGGCGCGCGGCGAACGAGGCGATGTGCTTGACCTCGTGCACCACGGTGCGCGCCATGAAGTAGTACCAGCCGTCTGGGGAGGCGGTGCTGTTGAGGTTGGACGCGGCCGTGGTGGGGACGGTGGCGTAGAAGTTCTCGCCGAAGTTGGAGCCCCAGGTGTTGGCGCCGCGGGGGAACTGGTCGCAGGCGGTGACATACGCGGCCGCCCCGGTGGTGTTGAGCCGCTGGGTGAACACCATGTTCAGCTTCCCGTCGCCGTCCGTCTGGGCGTCGCGGCGCAGCGGGTCGCCGAAGTACGTGCGCACCGCCTCGTACTGGTCGCGGTCGAAGACGCGCCCGATGCGGGTGTAATAGGCGGCGAGCGCGGGGGTGGCGGCCGACTGCAGCGCGTTGGCCGAGTCCTCCCAGACGACGGCGCGGGGGCCCACGTAGATGGCGCGGGCGCGGATCATCTGCGTGGAGTCGCTGCAGCTGGTGAAGTTGTAGTGGAAGGTGCGCATGTCCCCCACGGCGGGGACCGCGCGGAGCGCGGCGCCCGGACGCGGGGCGCGCGCGGCGCCGGAAGCCGTGAGCCGGGCGAAGAGGGCGCGCTCGCGCTCGAGGTGCGCCAGGTGCGCGGCGTCGCGCGCGCCCTGTGCGGGGTCGGGGGCCGCCAGCATGGTGGGCACGGCGGGGGCCGCCGCACGCACCGCGGCGCCGGTGCCGGGATTCCCCGCCAGCTGCAGGTCAACGAGCGTGTTCTGGCTGGTGGCCGTGCTGTACAGCATCACCAGGTAGCGCGCCGCACCGGTGGTGGCCGCCAGCTCGTTGCAGGCGCTCAGGTCGGCGCTCTCGCGCAGGAGCACCTCCCCCACGGCCAGCGTGTGGCGGGGCACGGCCAGCGTCATCGCCTGCGGGGCCGAGGCGCGACCGTCCACGGTGACCACGACCGTGGCGCTCCCCCCCGGCGCGCACGGGGCGCGCACGGTGAGCTGCGTGGCGGTCGCGGACAGCACGGCGGCCGTCACGCCCCCCACCGTGACCGTGTTGGCGGCGGGGGTGGTGCCGAAGCCGCTGCCAGTGAGGGTGAGCGTGGAGCCCGGAGCCGCCGTGGCGGGGCTCACGCCAGTGACGGCCGGTGCCGCCGCCCCCCCGCCGGTGACCGTCACGGTGGCGGTGGCGGTGCGCCCGCCGCTGCTGGCGGTGATCGTCGCCGTCCCCGGGCTCACCGCCGTCACCACGCCGTCGGTCCGCACCGTCGCCACCGCCGGCGCGCTGCTGCTCCATGTCACCTCCGCACAGCCGCCCACGTCGGCGCTGGTGGAGTCGCGCGGGATCGCCAGCATCGCGACCGCCGCCCCCGCCGCCACCGACGCCGTGGTGGGCGCCACGGTCAGGGTGGCCACCGCGGGCGGCGTGAACAGCGCCGTGTTGATCCGCGCCGCCGCCGACAGCCCCACGCTGAAGCGCGCGATCTGCTGGGCGTCGATGATCGACACGCTCCCGTCCGCGTTCACGTCCCCCCGCGCCGCCACCGCCGCCGCGCTGGCCACCGACAGTCCCACGCTGGCGCGCGCGATCTGCTGCGCGTCGATGATCGACACGCTCCCGTCATCATTCACGTCCCCCCACCGCCCGCTGTTCCCCACGCACACCGGGAGCCCACGCGTCAGCACCTGCGTCAGGATGCTGGTCCCCCCCTCGTTCCCCGCCGCGGTGGCGGCAAACGCCACTCGCGTGCTGCCGGTGGTGCCCGTCGCGGTGAACCACGCCGTGGCCAGGGCCCCCGAGGCGGCCAGCCGCGTGGTGCTGAAGTAGGACAGCGTGGCGCTCCCGGTGGCGGCACTGCCGGTGTTGGTGGTCTGCGTGAACCCCGTGGCGGCGTTCACCCGGACGGAGTCGAAGGTGAGCTGCGCCGTGGTCCACGACAGCGTCCCCGTCAGCGACGCCAGGTTCAGCGTGCTCCCCGCCGCGGAGAGATCCACCCGCAGCGGGATCCCCACCCGCGTCCCCGGCGCCACCACCAGCCGGGCCGAGTCCCCCAGCAGCACGCCGATGGACTGGGCGGCGAGGGGCGTGCCCCCCGCCAGCAGGAGGAGCG
This sequence comes from Gemmatimonadota bacterium, assembly GCA_018969225.1. Lineage (GTDB taxonomy): Bacteria > Gemmatimonadota > Gemmatimonadetes > Gemmatimonadales > Gemmatimonadaceae > Gemmatimonas. Next base: position 4,605 of record JAGWYS010000246.1, read on the forward strand.
CCACCCCGGCCACGGCCCGCGCGCCGTGACGGAAGGTGGCAGAGTCGACGACGGGGCGGTGACGAAGGGCCAGGGGACGGGGCATCGGGACTCCGCTCGGGTG
>JAGWYS010000247.1 GCA_018969225.1 Gemmatimonadota bacterium
GTCCGTACACCTTCATCGTCGGCGCCCTGCTGGTGGTGCTCGTCGGCACGCTCGCCGCGCGGCGCATGCCCACCGACATCCTCCCCGAGGTGGACATCCCCGTCGTCTCGGTGATCTGGTCGTACGCCGGCCTCCCCGCCGAGGAGATGGAGCGGCGCTTCGCGACGGTGCACGAGCGCGCCATGAGCACCACCGTCAACGACATCGAGCACATCGAGTCGCAGTCGCTCGCGGGGCTGGCGCTCATCAAGGTGTACTTCCAGCCCGGGGCGCGCATCGAGGCCGCGGTGGCGCAGCTGGGCGCCCTGAGCCAGACGATCCTCCGCACCATGCCCCCCGGCGCGCAGGCGCCCTACATCCTCCGCTTCAACGCCGCCAACGTCCCCGTTCTCCAGCTCGCCCTCGGCGGCGACTCCCTGTCCGAGCAGCAGCTCAACGACCTCGGCAGCAACGGCATCCGCACCCGCCTCGCCACCGTGCGCGGCGCGTCGGTCCCCTCCCCGTACGGGGGGCGCACCCGCCTCATCAACGTCGACCTCGACCCGTCGCAGCTGGCCGCCCGCGGGCTCTCCCCCAGCGACGTCAGCGACGCCCTCACCGCCCAGAACCTCGTCCTCCCCGGCGGCACCGCCAAGATCGGCGCGCGCGAGTACGGCGTGCGCGTCAACGGCAGCCCCGACGTGGTCGAGGCGCTCAACGACCTCCCCGTCCGCGTGGTCAACGGCGCCCTCGTGCGCCTCCGCGACGTGGCCCAGGTGCGCGACGGCTACGCCGTGCAGACCAACATCGTCCACCGCGACGGCGTCCGCGGCGCGCTGGTCACGGTGCTCAAGAGCAGCGGCGCCTCCACCATCGACGTCGTCCACCGGGTGCGCGCCGCCCTCCCCGGCATCCTCGCGGGGCTCCCGCCGGCGCTCAAGGTGGACATCCTCGCCGACCAGTCCACCTTCGTGAAGGCCGCCCTCCGCGGCGTGGTGCTCGAGGCCGTCGTCGCCGCCGCGCTCACCGCCCTCATGCTCCTCCTCTTCCTGGGGAGCTGGCGCGCCACCGGCATCGTCGCCCTCTCCATCCCCCTCTCCATCCTCTGCTCGGTCATCGCCCTCGCCGCCCTCGGCGAGACACTCAATGTCATGACCCTGGGCGGGCTGGCCCTCGCCGTGGGCGTGCTGGTGGACGACGCCACCGTGGGCATCGAGAACATCCACCGCGTGCACGAGCGCGAGCCCGACATCTTCGCCGCCATCCTCGCCGGCGCGGGGCAGATCGCCGTCCCCACCCTGGTCTCCACGCTCGCCATCTGCATCGTCTTCGTCCCCATCTTCTTCCTGGGGGGGCAGGCGGCGGCGCTCTTCCGCCCGCTCGCGCTGGCCGTCGTCTTCGCCATGCTGGCGTCGTACCTCATCGCGCGCACCCTGGTCCCCACCCTGGTGCGCTTCGCGATGGAGCGCGAGGCCGCGCTCGCCGCCCGCCGCGCCGCGACCGGCGCGGCGCCGGGCCCCTTCGCCCGCCTGCACCACGCCTTCGAGGCGCGCTTCGAGGGCGCCCGCCGCCGCTATCGCGACGCCCTCGCCGCGCGCCTCGCCCGCCCCCGCGGTGTCCTGCTGGGCGCCCTCCTGGTGTTCGCCTCCGGCGCCGCGCTCCTCCCCTGGCTGGGACAGGACTTCTTCCCCGCCGTCGACGCGGGGCAGCTCCGCCTCCACCTCCGCGCCCCCGCGGGGATGCGCCTCGAGGAGACCGCCCGACTGGTCGCCGGCGTCGAGGAGGCCATCCGGGAGGTCATCCCCCCCGCGGAGCTGGGCACCATCCTCGACAACATCGGCATCCCCAGCACCTCGCTCACCAACCTCGCCTTCTCCGACAACCCCACCACCGGCGTGACGGACGCCGACATGCTGGTGGCCCTCCGCGAGCCGCGCACCCTCCCCACCGCCGAGTACGTCCGCCGCATCCGCCAGCGGCTGCGCGAGCGGTTCCCCGAAGTGCTGGTGTTCTTCATGTCGGCCGACATCGTGGGGCAGATCCTCAACGCCGGGGTCCCCGCCCCCCTCGACGTCCAGGTGGCCGGCACCAGCCGCGCCGACAACCTCGCCCTCGCCCGCGTCCTCGAGCGCCGCCTGCGGCAGGTGCCCGGCGCCGTGGACGTGCACCTGCAGCAGCGCGCCAACGCCCCCGAGCTGGCGGTCAGCATCGACCGCGTCCGCGCCGCCGGGCTGGGGCTCACCCAGCGCGAGGTCGCCTCGGACCTCCTCGTCTCCCTCGCCTCCAGCGGCCAGACCGCCCCCAACGTCTGGCTCAACCCGCAGAACGGCGTGCAGTACAGCGTCAACGTGCAGACCCCGCAATACCGCGTCGGGTCGCTGGAGGCCATCCAGGCCACCCCCGTGCTGGGCGCCGTCGGCACCGCGCCACCCACCGCCCCGCTCACCACGCCGCTCCTCGCCAACGTCGCCACCGTCACCCGGCGCAGCGCGCTGGCCTCCATCAACCACCACGACGTGGTCCCGGTCTTCAACGTCTACGCCAACGTGCAGGACCGCGACCTCGGCGGCGTGGCCGCGGACATGCAGGCGGTCCTCGACTCCCTCTCCCCCACCCTCCCCAAGGGCACCACCCTCACCATCCGCGGGCAGGCGGCCGCCATGCGCGTCGCCTACCAGGGGCTGGCCGGCGGGCTCGTGCTCGCCGTCGTGCTGGTGTACCTCATCATGGTGATCAACTTCCAGTCGTGGACCGATCCGCTCATCATCGCCAGCGCGCTCCCGGTGGCGCTGGCGGGGGTGGCGTGGGCGCTCTTCGCCTGCGGCGACACGCTCTCGGTGCCGGCCTTCATGGGCGCCATCATGAGCATGGGGGTGGCCACCGCCAACGGCATCCTGGTGGTGGCCTTCGCCAACGAGCTCGTGGCGGGGGGCGCCGCGCCGCAGGACGCCGCGCGCGAGGCCGCCGCCACGCGCCTGCGCCCGGTGCTCATGACCGCGCTGGCCATGGTCGTTGGCATGGTGCCCATGGCCCTCGGCCTGGGCGAGGGGGGCGAGCAGAACGCCCCGCTGGGACGCGCCGTCATCGGCGGCCTCACCTTCGCCACCATGGCCACCCTCACCGTCCTGCCGCTGGTGTACGCCGGCGTGCGCACCCGCCTCGCCGCCCGCCGCGCCGCGCCGGCCTCCCCTTCCGTGACGCCCGCATGACCCGCCCCGCCCTGTCCCCGCGCCCTGGCCGCCTCCCCGTCCCGGTGCTGCTGCTGGCGCTCTTCGCGGTGCTGCTGGCCGCCGGCACCCTCCCCCGCCTGGCGCGCGCCCGCGCCCGCGACGCCGAGCGCGCCGCCGTGCAGGCGCCCGCCACGGTGTACACCGAGGTGGTGCGGCGCGACACCGCCGGCACCGCCCTGGAGCTCCCCGGCTCGGTCACCGGCGCGCACGAGACCGCCGTGTACGCCCGCTCCAGCGGCTACGTGACGGCGCTGCGCGTGGACATCGGCAGCGCGGTGCGGCGCGGCGAGACGCTGGCCGTGCTGGACATGCCCGAGGTGCGTGAGCAGGCGGCGCAGGCGGCCGCCGTGGCGGAGCAGGCTGAGGCCAGCGCCGCACTGGCCCGCACCGCGCTGGCCCGCTGGCAGCAGCTCGCGGCGCAGGGGGTCGTCTCCCCGCAGGAGCTCGACGAGCGCACCGCCGCCGCCAACGTCACCGAGGCCAACGCGCGCGCCGCCCGCGCCAACCTGGCCAACCTCCGCGAGACACTCCGCTTCGGCGCGCTGGTGGCGCCGTACCCGGGGCTCGTCACCGCCCGCACCATCGACCTGGGGTCGCTGGTCACCGCCGGCACCGCCGCCGGCGCGCGCCCCCTCCTCACCGTGGTGCAGCTGGACACGGTGCGCATCATGGTGCAGGTGCCGCAGTCGGCCGCCGCGCGCGTCCGCGTGGGGATGCGCCCCCGCATCCTCGCCCGCGACCTGGGGAAGGACGCCGAGTTCACCGGCACGGTGGTCCGCACCGCGGGGGCCATGGACCCGGCCACCCGCACGCTCCTGGTCGAAGTGCAGGTGCCCAACCCGCAGCGCCGGCTGCTCCCGGGGATGTTCACCGCGGTGCAGCTCAAGGTCCCGGGGACGGGCGCCTCGCTGCGCCTCCCCGCCATCGCCCTCATCGTGCGCGCCGAGGGGACGCTGGCCGCCCGGGTGGAGCGCGACACCGTCCGGCTCGTCCCGGTCACCCTGGGGCGCGACTTCGGCACCACGGTGGAGGTGCTGGAGGGGCTGGCCCCCGGCGACGCGGTGGTGGTGAATCCCCCGGAGTCGCTGGAGGACGGGCAGCTGGTCCGAGCCATCGCCCGGGGGAAGCCCGCCAAGGGGGGATGACGCGGGCCGGAGGGTGAAACTGGCGGGCGGTCCCCCTGCGTATCTTTCGGCATCATGACCGCCACGCCTTCCCCCTCCGCTCCCGACGAGCTGGCGGCGGTTGCCGCCGCACTGGCCGGGCAGTACACCGTGCTCCGCGAGCTGGGGCGCGGCGGCATGGGCGTCGTGTACCTGGCGCGCGACGAGCGCCTCGACCGCCCCGTTGCCCTCAAGGTCCTCCCCGCGCACCTGGCCGGCGACGCAACGCTCCGCGCGCGCTTCCTGCGCGAGGCGCGCACCGCCGCGCAGCTGGCGCACCCGCACATCGTGCCGGTGTACCGCGCCGACGAGGCGGCCGGCGTGGCCTACTTC
>JAGWYS010000024.1 GCA_018969225.1 Gemmatimonadota bacterium
GTGCGCCAACTCGTGGCGCAGCACCTGCACCGGGTCGCCGGCATCGCTGCCCGCAAAGCGTCCCTGCATGATCACCCGCTGCTCGTCAGGGAAGGCAATGGCTGCCCCCCACGCCGGGGCGGCAGGCCCCACCCAGCGACGAAAGCGGGCGGCATCGGGGGCCACGGCGATCAGGACGCGCGCCTGCGGGCGCGGAAGCCCGGGGAAACTGTCCTGTGCCAAGGCGGCGGCCAGCAGCGCGCGCGCCATGCGGGCATCGCCGGCATCCGCCACCACCGTGAACCGCCCCCGGTCGAGGCGGAGCCCTGCCCCGGGCGGCCCCGTCACCTGCGCGTCGAGCACCCCCCTCCCAGGGAGGCACAGGGCCGCCGCGAGCACCACGTACCGGACCCCACGGCGCACCAGCGCCACCGGACCTACCGCAACGCCTAGGCGTCCACGAAGACCGGCGCCTCGCCCGCCTCCACCCGGTCCACCAGCTCGCTGCACTGTCGTCCCCATGGGTTGAACTTGCCGGCCGCCGCTCCGGCGCGCCACGCGGCAACCGCGTCGCGCCCCTGGCCGGCCTCCCACCGGGCGCGCCCCCGTTCGTACCATGCCTGCAGCAGGTTGGGTCCCTGCCGCAACGCCTCGCCGAAGGCCGCCTCGGCCGCATCCAGCGCGCCCCGGCGACGCGCCACGACCCCGAGGTGGAACCACGCGTACAGCGAGGCCTTGCGGTCACCCCCCGCCGCCACCGCGCGCCGCAGCAGGGCTTCGGCGCCGTCGAGATCTCCGTCCCGCAGCGCCACGTACCCCAGCGTGGCCAGCGCCAGCGCATGCTGCGGCACCCGCGACAGCACCCCCGCCAGCACCTGCCGCGCTTCTGTCGTGCGCCCCCCGTGTCCCAACGCCCACGCCAACAGCACCTCCCCCTCCGCGCTGCCGGGGGCCAGCGTCAGGGCGTGCCGAAACGCTTCCTCGGCCGCCGGCGCGTCCCCGAGCGCCAAGCGGCTCCACCCCTTCTCCAGGAACGTGGACGCCCCCAGGTGGTCCACCCGCACCGGGGCGCCCGCCGAGGCGGCCGAGGCGGTGGCCTGCCACCGCCGGGCAAGCTCAGCCGCACGGTCGCGAAGGCGCGCGGCCGCAGCGCTCATGGCGTCGGCTTCGCGATGCACGGCGTCCAGCTCCGCCTGCAGCGCCGCCCGTCCCGGACCCGCCAGCGGGCGCTCCAGCGGTCGCTCCAGCGCCTCGGCAACAGCCGCCAGGCGTGCCTCCCAGCGCGACGCCCAACGCTCCGCCGCGGCGGGCGGGAGGTCCGCGTCCGCATCACGACCGGGGGCGTTTGGCCCGTGGGTCATGCGGCCACCTCGTGGGTAGCGACCACGCGCGCCAGCCGGTGGGTCGGGTCGATGGCCAGCGCCCGCGCCCACGCGGCGCGGGCCTCCACCACGTCCCCGTGCCGGAAGTGAATGTCCCCCATGCGCCCGTGCACGTCCGGACCATGCGCCGGCGCCAGCGCCACCGCCGAGCGATAGGCCTCCAGCGCCTCGTCCCAGCGTTGCGCGGCATACCACGCATCGCCCAGCGCCTTGTGCGCGGCCGCCACCTGCGGGCCCGCGCGCACGGCGCGCTGGAGCAGACGGATGGCCTCCTCCGTCTCGCCGGCCGCCAGGCGTGCGCTCCCGAGGTTGAGCAGCAGGCCGCCATCCCCGGGGTAGGCGACCACGCCCGCTTCCAAGGTCGCGCACGCACGCGCCACGTCACCCACGAGCAGGGCCGCCACCCCCCGAGCGTGATACCACGCTGCCGGGCAGGGGTCGGGGACGGGGGCAGCCCCGAGCAGGCGGTCCGCCAAGGGCGCGTCGCCCTGCTGCAACGCCAGGAAGGCCTCGCTCACCGTGAGGCGCGGATCGGGGCCGCCGGCCTTCTCCCGCGCGAGCGCCGCGTGCGCCGTCGCTTCGGCCAATCGGCCCAGCTGTTCCAACCCCAGCGCCAGGTTGTGGTGCACGGCCGCCGGGGCGTCGGGCCCCGCCAGCGGCTCCAGCAGGGAGACGGCCTCGGCCCATCCCCCGCGCCGCAGGCGTGTGACGGCCTCCCGAAACCGGTCGGCCGGGGCGCGGCCATCCGACTCCTCGCCCCCGGAACCCGGGACGGCCGCGCGCGGATTCGGCCGGTCCGAAGGCGCATGTCCCGTGCTGTCCAGGCGCACCGCGCCGGTGCGCACCCAATCGGCGACCTGCTCCGCGACCGTGAACGGGTCCAGTCCCGTCTCGTCGGCCACCTCCTGCACTCCGCGCCGGCCGTCGAGCTCCGTCCACAACCGGGACGCTACGGCCGTCCCCCGTTGACCGTCGGGACAGGCGGGCGCCACGGGGCGCAGCGCCGCCGCGAGTGCCGGCAGGGCGCGCCGCAAGCGGGGCCACTCGTCGGTGCGGCGCGCGGCTTCCAGCAGCAGGGCGTCGATCGGGCGCCGCACGAGCGGAGCCCCCACGGCATCCACCGGCTCGTCGGCCGCCCCGCCATCGAAGGTGAACGTCCCGGCCGGCCAGGCCAGCAGCGCATGCACCGCCTCCTCAACGCAGGCGGCCGCCTCCGCGCGGATGGCGCGGGCTGCCTCGGACGTCCCCACCTCGTCGCCCAGCAGGCGCGAGGCCGCCTCCCCCTCGGTCAGCCCGGGGAGGGAGCAGGGTGGGGCGACGGGCCCCGGTCGCAGTCCCAGCCACGCCACCCGGCGCGGCAAGCGCGAGGGGGCCGCCAGGACACCGGCATCCACCACCGCCCCGTCCCGCACGCGAATGATCCCGTCCGCTCCCTCCCCCGACAGCAGCAACCGCCCCTGCTTGCGCCCGAGCGCCAGCAGTTGGAGGAGGTCCCCCAGGCTCATCTCCTGCAGCGTGCCCCGAATCGCCATCAGCGATACCCCTCCATCACCCGCCCTTCAACCCCCATGCGTCCGAGTTGCAGCGCCTCGCGGTCCACGACCCACCGCGGTGCGGGTGACCGGTCCCGTCCGCCCGCCACGGCGGGCGGCACCCGGTCCCGTGTCCCGCGCGGCGGGAGCGCCAGCGCCAGGCCGCCCTCGAAGCGCGAACGGAGACGGTCGGCCAACTCCCCCAGCGCCCGCCCCGGCCGGTCGCTGGTGAGCACCACCTGACCGCCGCGCGCCTGGACGGCGTTGAACAGGTGGAACAGCTCCTCCTGGCTGCGCGCCTTCCCGGCCAGCGCCTGCACGTCGTCCAGGATCAGCACATCAGCCCGCCGCAACGTCGCCCGCCAGCGATCCACGGTGCCGGCCTGCAGCGCCGCCACGTACCCCTCCACGAATGCCTCCCCCGAGAGGCAGGCCACCGCGCGCGCCGGCCAGCGCTCCAGCAGGGCGTTCCCCAGGGCGTGCACGAAGAAGCTCTTGCCGCAGCCGGCCGGCCCATGGACGAACAACGGAGTGTAGCGCCGTCCGGGTTCGGCCACCACGTCCGCGAACGCGCGCCGGGGCAGCTGCATGCTACGTCCCTCGTCCAGCGCCGCCGGGTCGCACGCCGGGTCGGGGAGCGGGAAGGGATCGGTGTCCACCTCGTCCGGCTCGGACTCGCCCCCGTCAGGACCGCCCCCACCCAAGGTGAAGGCGGCGGGGAGCACCGCCCCGACCGGCGACGGCGGGGTGGCGGCCCGGCGATCGACGAACAGCGCGTCCACCTCCTCCACCGTGGCGGTGCGCCCCTCCGCCAGCTGCCAGGCCGCCAGCTTGTTCAACGCGCCCTTGAGCTCGCGCACGTTGGCCGCATCCAGCCGGGCAATCCGCTCCAGCGTGCCCGGATGCGTGGCGATCGCCCGCGCCTCGCAGTGGTTGCGCAGGATGGCCAGCCGCAGCTCGTAGTCCGGGGGGCCGATGTCCACCACGAGGCCGCCCGCCAAGCGGGACAGCAGCCGCTGGTCCACGTCGGGGATCTCCGACGGCGGCCGGTCGCTGGTGAGCACGAGCTGGCGCCCTGCCCCCTGGAGGCGGTTGAAGAGGCGCAGCAGCGCCGACTGGGTTTCGTGCTGTCCGCTGAGGAACTGCACGTCGTCCACCACCAGCAGGTCCACATCGGCGTACGCCTCGGCGAAGTGCTGGGGCGCGCCGGTGGCGATGGCCCGGTGCAGCCGTTCGGTGACCTCCTCGCCGGCGGTCACCTCGACGCGCATCCCCGGCGCCGCCGCCTGCGCGCGCAGCGCGATGGCGGTGACCAGGTGCGTCTTTCCCGTCCCCGACGCACCGTAGAGGCACAGCGGGTTGAAGGCCGTCCCCGGCGCCTCCGCAACGGCTCGGGACGCCGCCACCGCCAGGCGGTTGGAGGCGCCCACCACGAAGGTGTCGAAGCCGAGGGTGCGGTCGAGCGGCGGACGCATCGGGGAGGGCGTCGTGCGGCCGCCCGGGGGGGCCGCGCGCGGAGCTCAGGCCATGCCGCGCAGGACGCGCAACATGTCCTGCAGGGACGAGGCGTCTGGCAGCATCAGGAAGAACCCGCGGAACGCCTCGGCATGGTTGCGGATCAGGAACTCGGTTTCCACGCACAGCACCGGCGCGCCGTTCTCGGTGACCCCGGCCACCACGTGCTCCACCACCGCGTCCGCGTGGTCGATGACCAGCAGCGGGGGGGACGGCAACAGCAGGAGCCCGAGGAAATCGCCCATCGCATTCATGTACGCGCCGCTCAGGATGTTCCCGGCCTCGCGGATGGCCGACGCCTCCAGCTCCGACAGCACCTGACAGCTGCCGAACGGGCGGCGCAGCATCAGCTCGGCCAGGCGCACCACCGTGGGGCGCGGGAACACCAGCGCGGTCTTCCCGCTGAGGTGCCCCAGCATCCCCATCACCACCGCCGCCACCGGCTGCGACACCGCCCGCAGCTGGTCGCCCAGCGCCTCGGGCGGGGCGAAGGTGACCGTGGGGACGCTGATCATGATCGGGGAAGCCGTCAGCTGGGCCAGCGCCGTGGCCGCGTGGCCCGCCCCGATGTTGGCGGTCTCGCGGACCGCGTCCAGCTGCAACCCAGTGAGTTCAGGCATCTGGTCGAGCATCATGGGCGGTGGGACCGGGGCGGGGGCTCACGACAGGCTTGCCACATCGACGATGAGGGCGGGGGTCCCGTCACCGACGAGGGTGGCCCCGCTGAACCAGGGGGCGGCCCCCCGGACGGTGTCCAGCGGCTTGACGACGATGTCCCGCTGCTCGAGCACGGCTTCCAGCTGCAGGGCCACCCGCCGACCACCCGCCTCCGCGATGACCAGGGGTGGCGGCCCATCGATGGGGTCCCGGGGCGTGCCGAACAACGCCGCGAGGTCGATCACGGGCACGATCTCGTCCCGCAGGGCCACCCCGGTGCGCCCTTGGACGGTCACCATCAGCTCCGGGTGCATTTCGAGCGCCTCGAGCACCTGCGCGGCGGGGACGGCATACGTGGCGCCGCCGGCACGGACCAGCAACGCCCGCGCGATGGCCAGCGTGACGGGGAACCGCAGCGTGAACGTGGTCCCCCCCCCCGGGAGGGACTCCAGCATCACGGCCCCGCCCATGGCCCGCACCGCCGACACCGCCGCGTCCAGGCCAACGCCGCGCCCCGACACGGTGGTCACCTGCGTGGCGGTGGAGAAGCCGGCGCGCGCCAGCACCCGGAGCAGCGCCCCGTCGTCGAGCGTGACGGTGTCGGGCGGGACCAGCCCCTCACTCCGGGACCTGCGCAGCACCGCGTCGCGGTCGATGCCGCGCCCGTCATCGCGCACCTGCACCACGATGCCCAATCGATCCCGCCGCGCCGACAGGCGCAGGGACCCGGCGGCCGGCTTGCCTGCGGCGAGGCGGTCCGCGGGCGATTCGATGCCATGGTCGATCGCATTGCGCAGCAGGTGCACCACCGGGTCGGCGAGTGCCTCCAGCAGCGACCGGTCCACCTCCAGTTCCCGACCCGCCACCTCCAGCCGCACCTCCTTGCCCAAGGCGTGCGCGAGGTCGCGCACCAGGCGGGGGAAGCGGTCGAACACCTGGGCGACGGGGAGCATGCGGATGCGGAACACCTCCTCCTGCAGGGCGCTCACCAGGCGACCCAAGTCCTGCGCGGCGCGGCGCAGTCCGGGATCGGGGGCCACCGCGTCCGCCTGCCGCAAGAGGCGGTCACGGGTGACCACCAACTCACTCACCAGGTCCAGCAGCGAGTCCAGCCGGCGCGCCTCCACGCGGACCGTGCGCAGGCCGGGATCCCCGCCGATGCCTCCCCCCGGCGCGGGGCGCACCTCCACGTGCGCCACCTCGCCGGCGGCCCGCACCGCATCGGCCACCGCCGCATCGGTGGCCCCGGAGCGGAGCGTGACGGTGAAGCGCCCGGCGAAGCCGTCTTGCATCCACCGCGGCTGCGGCGGATCGACGGCGAGGATGCCACCCAGCGCCTCGAGGCGCCTCAGCACAAGCAGCGCGCGCCCCCCCTTGAGGGACGACTCGGGCGCCAGCTGCACCTGCACCACCCGCGCGTCCCGCGCCGCAGCCGACCCTCCCGGGGTCGCGACGGGCGACGGCGAGGGTTCGCCCTCCGTTTCTTCGACGGGGTCCGGGGGTGCGATCCCGCCATCCGCCTCCAGGCGCGCCAGGAAGCCGTGCGCCGGTGACCACGTCTGCCCGTCGTGGAGGGCGCCGGTTGCCTGCCGCAGGTGATCCACGCCCTCGAACAGCAGCCCAAGCGTGGCCTGCCGCAGCGATTCGCGCCCGGCGCGCAGCGGCTCACAACGCGATTCCAGCGCGTGGGACAGGCGTTCCACCTCGCCGTATCCCATGGCCGCGGCCATCCCCTTGATCGTATGCAGGCCGCGGAAGAGCCGGTCCATCGCCGAGGGGTCGGCCCCCGCCTCGAGGGTGAGGAGCGCGCCCTCCATGGCCTCCAGGTGCTCGCGCGCCTCGGTCCTGAAGAGGTCGGCGTAGGCGTCGAGGTTGAGGCGCGTCACGGAGGCAACGACAGGGGCGGCGTCAGCCCCGAACGGGCGGGAGGCGCGGCCTCACGCCGCCGCGAGGAGCCGCTCGACGGCTTCCAGCACGCGGCTGGGTTGGAAGGGCTTGACCACAAACTCGCCGGCGCCGGCCTGGATGGCCTCCACCACCAGCGCCTGCTGCCCCATGGCGCTGCACATGAGGATGCGGGCGGCGGGGTCGAGCCGGCGGATTTCCCGCACCGCGTCGATCCCCCCCATGTCCGGCATCACGATGTCCATGGTCACGAGGTCCGGCTGCAGTGCCCGGTATCGCTCCACGGCCTGTACCCCCGTCTCGGCCTCGCCAACGACCTCATAGCCGGCGCCGCGGAGGATCTCCCCCACCATGGTGCGCATGAAGACTGCGTCGTCGCAGATCAGGACTCTCCGGCTCACCGTCAGGATTCCTCGCTCGCAAGCAGATGGGCGGCGCAGAGCGCCACGGCGTCCAGCACCGTGGGGAGCGCGCCCGACTCGGGCGCGGACAGGTCCACCGTCCGCACCGTGGGCACGGCCTCGACGGCCAGCCCCACGGGCCGCTCCCCATACGACACAAGGACGATCGACCCGGGCGTCTCGGCACGCCCTCGGCCCAGCAGCACCGCCAGGTCGAGGACCGTCACGACCCCGCCCCGGACCGCGGCCACCCCCCGCACCGAGGCGGGCGCGCCGGGCACCGTCACCAACGGGGGGAGGCGAAGCACCTCGCGCACCTGGGCCACCGGGATGGCCCAGCGCGCCCCGTCCACCTCGACCTCCACGAAGCGCAGCTGGCGCTCGTCCTCCAGCAGCTCATCCGTCGGCGGGGGTCCCGCCGACGGTGGCGTCGGATCCGGCGGGGGGATCGGCGGCAAAGAATCCGAGGACATCAAGCGGGTCAGGATGGGTGGCCAACTCCGGCATGCCGCTCACCGCCACCAGCGACCGCAGGAGCACCGGCGGGAGCGGCGCCCGGAACTCCAGCGGGGCACCGGTCACGGGGTGTCGCAGCCGAAGCCACGCAGCATGGAGGAAGTGGTACGGGGCGGGCAAGGCCGCCAGGCGGCGCCCTCCGCCACCGCCATACGTGTCGTCGCCGATGACCGGGTGCCCCACCGAGGCGAGGTGCACCCGGATCTGGTGGGTGCGCCCCGTATGGAGATGCGCCCGGAGGAGGTCGACGGCGTCGAAGCGCGCCAGCCGATGGAAATCCGTCCGGGCGCCCTTGCCGGAAGAAACGACGGCCATGCGCGTGCGGTCACGGGGATCGCGCCCAAGCGGGCGGTCCACCACGAGCAGCTCTCCTGACAGGTGCCCCCAGCACACCACCGCGTAGCGGCGGCTGATGTGGCGGGCGGCCAGCGCCGCCGACAGCTCCCGGTGGGCGCGATCCGACTTGGCCACGAGCAGGAGCCCGGAGGTGTCCTTGTCGAGACGGTGCACGAGCCCCGCCCGCTCCGCGCCGCCAGCCGCCGCCAGCGGTCCGCCACGCCCCATGAGGGCGTTCACCAGGGTGCCACTCCAGTTGCCGGGAGCGGGGTGTACCACCATCCCGGCCGGCTTGTCCACCACGAGCAGGTGGTCGTCCTCGAACACCACGGCCAGCGGGATGTCCTCGGGGACGATCGCGCGGCCGGGCGGCGGGGGGATGGTGACGCGCAGCGCGTCGCCGGCCACCGTGCGGTAGGCGGACCGCTCGCGGCGCCCGCCCACAAGGACGTGTCCCCCGGCAATGAGGGTGGCGGCCTGCGTGCGGGAGACACCGGCGACGCGCGCCACGGCCAGGTCCAACCGCTCGCCGGCGTCGGCCTCGCCCACCACGGCGACGTGGCTGGAGGGCTCCCCGGTCATCGCGCGCCCCGCGATGTCCGCGCGGTGGGAGGCGAGACGGTCAGGGGGCGGCGGCCCCGGGTTCGCCCGCCGCTGCCCCGCTGGCCTCGTCCATGCGCCACAGGGCGATCACGAGGCAGACCGCCCCGATGGTGACGGCGGTGTCCGCGAGGTTGAAGGTCCAGAACCGGACCGATCCCACCCCTATGTCGATGAAGTCCACCACCCCGTCGCGCACGCGGATCCGGTCGAGGAGGTTGCCCAGCGCGCCGCCGACCACGATGGGGACGCCCACCGCGGCCAACCGCGACTGCCGCACGACATCGCGCGTGACCCGCAGCAGCATCGTCACGATGACCACGCTCAGCCCGGCGAAGATCCACCGGGAAAACGCGCCGAGGTGCATCCCGAAGGCGGCACCGGGGTTGTAGGTGAGGGTGAAGCGGAACACGTCCCCGATCACGGGGTGCGGCACATGCCGGGGGGCGAGCGCCTCGACCGCCCACAGCTTGGTGGCCAGGTCGGCCGCGACGATCGCCGCCACGACCATCCAGAACGGGCGGGTGGCAGCGGTGAGGGGCGGTCGCGACGCCGCGGGCGCCTCAGGGGTCATCGGAGCGGAGCGAAGAGGGGGAAGCGCCGGCCGGTGCGGGCGCGGGTGCGGATGCCGATGCGGATGCCGGTGCGGATGCCGGTGCGGATGCCGGTGCGGATGCCGGTGCGGGTGCCGGTGCGGGTGCCGGTGCGGGTGCCGATGCGGCCTGGTCCTCCTGCCACAGCACCCAGGCCAGCAGGGCGGCGCCGGAGGTCACGGCGATGTCGGCCACGTTGAAGGTCGGCCACCGGAGCGCGCCGAGCCCCACATCGATGAAGTCCACCACGCCGCGGGCGGAACGCACCCGGTCGATGCCGTTGCCGGCGGCCCCGGCCGCCACCAGCGACAGCGCGAGCGCGCGCGGCAGCTGGTGCGACGCGGTGCGGTGGTACATCCCCGCCAGCACGACCAACGCCCCGACGGTGAGCATCAGGAACAGCCAGCGGGAGTGCGCGCCGAGGGAGATGCCGAAGGCGGCCCCGGGGTTGTAGACCAGGGCGAGCCGCAGCCACTCGCCCGCCACCGGCCGGGGGATCCCGGCGGGCGACAGGACGGCCACCGCAACGGCCTTGCTGATGACGTCGAGGAAGAGGACGACGGCGAAGGTCGGCAGCGAGACGAGCGCCTTCACGTCACCCCTTCTTGGCGTCTTCCTCGCGCTGCTTGCACGCGATGCAGTAGCGCGCGTGCGGGAGCGCGTCGAGCCGCTCGAAGGCGATCATGTCACCGCACTGGTGGCAGCGGCCGAAGGTCTCGGGGTGCTTGTACAGGCGACGGAGGGCCTGGTCGATGTGCCACAGGAAGCGCCCCTCCTGCGACGCGAACAGGAACGCCTTCTCGCGCTCCATGGCGTCGGTACCCTGGTCGGCCATGTGGAACGAGTAGGCGCCGGAATCGCCGTCGGCGGCCTCGCCGTTGGGGCCGAAGGTCTCGCCATGGTGCCCCAATTCCTTGACGACGCGCCGGCGCTCGTCGAGCAGACGCTTCTCGAAGTGCTGGAGTTGCTTCTTCGGGAACGGCTTGGCGGCCTTCGGCTCCGCCACCCCCGTCGCGCCGGGCGCCTTCGCCGCCTTCACGCCCTTCGCCCCCTTGACCGTATCCGCCATCAGAGCCCGTCCTTGGTGAGAGCCAGGTGCACCGGTTGTCCGTCAACCTCGGCGACCTGTGACGCAGTCCACGTGCCGTCAGGCGCGGTCGCCTCCGTTGGCGGCAGCTCCCCGACCTCCAGCCCCACTGCCAGCACCTCCTCGGCAATCCAGCCCCGGAACGCCGCCACCGCTTCCGCCACCTCGTGACCGGCGCCCACCCGCACGCGCACCCGGTCGCTGACCGCCAGTCCGGCCTCCTTGCGCATCCGCTGCAGGCGGCTGACCACCTCGCGGGCCCACCCCTCCTGCCGCAGCGCCGGGGTGACCGTGGGATCGAGCGCCACCCCGAACCCCGCGTCCTCCTGCACCACCGCGGCCCCCGAGGCCCGGCGGATGATGGCGACGTGCTCAGGGGCAATCAAGCGGGGGATCCCGTCCACATCGAGCGAGACCCCCTCCCCCGCGGCCAGCCTCCGGAGCGCCTCCCCGGAGAGCCCCCCCAGCGCCTCGGCCACCCGCGGGGTGTCCTTGCCAAAGGCCTTGCCCAGCGTCCGGAAGTTGGGGCGCGGCTCGAGGGCCACCAGCGCATCGGTGGACGTGACGAACTCCACCCGCTTCACGTTCAGCTCGGCGGCGAGGAGGGGGGCCAGCGCCGCCACCGGCGCCGGGTCCCCGGGGACGACGCACTGGAGCGACGGCAGCGGCTGCCGCACCTTCACCCCGGCCTCGTCGCGCGCGGCATGGCCCAGCCGCGCAAGGGCGCGAATCCCGTCCATCGCGGCCTCCAGCCCGGCATCCACCGGCGCCGCCGCGTCCGCGCCCCGGCGGTACGCCGCCAGATGCACCGACGATCCGTCCAGCGCCCGGTGGAGGGCGTCGGACAGGAACGGCGTGAAGGGGGCCAGCAGCCGCGCCACCACGGTCAGCACCTCGTGGAGCGTCGCGAAGGCCGCCTGGTGATCGGCCCCCGCCACCTCGTAAAAGCGGGCGCGGGCGAGCCGCACGTACCACTTGGACAGGTCCTCGTCCACGAACTGCATGATGGCGCGGGCCGCCAGCGTGGCCTCGTACACCGTGAGCAGGCGGTCCGCCTCCGCCTCCACCCGGGCCAACCGCGAGAGGATCCACCGGTCCAGCGCCGGACGCGCCGACGGGGGCGGGTCGGTGGGCCCGGGCTCCCACCCGAAGTTGGCATACTGGGCGAAGATGCCGTTGTGGATGTGGCGCAGCGTCAGCAGGAAGCGCCCCGCCGTCTCGCGGATCGCCTGCTCGTCGAAGCGGCGCGGGACCCACACCTGGCTGGAGGCGAGCAGGAACAGCCGCACGGCGTCGGCCCCGTGGCGGGAGAGCACCGCCCACGGATCCACCACGTTGCCGCGGCTCTTCGACATCTTCTGCCCCTGGGCGTCCAGCACCAGGTCGTTCACCACGACGCTGCGGTAGGGCGCCGCCTCGTCCCCGGCATTGCCCGGGAGGGCGTCCCCCAGCGCCGTGGCGATCGCCAGCAGCGAATAGAACCACCCGCGCGTCTGGTCCACCCCCTCGGCGATGAAGTCGGCGGGGTACTGCGCCGCGACCATCTCCCGGTTCTCGAAGGGGTAGTGCCACTGCGCGAAGGGCATCGCCCCCGAGTCGAACCAGGTGTCGATCACCTCGGGCACGCGACGCATCATCCCGCGCCCCGACCGCGCCGGCCACGCGTACTGATCGATGTGCGGCTTGTGCGGGTCGAAATCCGCGGGGAGCGGGCGCCCCCACCGCTCGGCCAGCTCGGCGTAGCTGCCGATGACCTCCACCTCCGACGGGTCCTCGTCGTTCACCCACACCGGCAGCGGCGTGCCCCAGTACCGGTCGCGGGACAGCGCCCAGTCCACGTTGTTGGCCAGCCACTCCCCGAAGCGTCCGCCCCCGACCTCGGCGGGATGCCAGTCCACGCGCGCGTTGCGCGCCAGCAGGCGGTCGCGCACGGCGGTCGTGCGCACGAACCAGGAGGCGCGCGCGTAGTACAGCAGCGGCGTGCCGCAGCGCCAGCAGTGGGGGTAGGCGTGCACGAACCGCGACGCCTTCCACAGCACGTCGCGCGCCGTGAGCACCTCCAGGATGCGGGCGTCGGCGTGCTTGACGAACTGCCCGCCCACCTCGGGGACCGACGCCTCGAACTCGCCGCGCGCGGTCACCGGCTGCAGGAAGGCCAGCCCGTGGCGCTGCCCGGCGGCGTAGTCGTCGGCGCCGAAGGCCGGCGCCATGTGCACCACGCCGCTGCCGTCCTCCGCCGAGACGAACGCCTCGCCGACGATCACCTCGGCGCGCCCGCGATCGGGGAGGGGCACCCAGTCGAGGGGGCGCCGGTAGCGGTGCCCCACCAGGTCGGCCCCACGGTGGGTGGCCACCACCGTCCACCGGTCGGCCCAATCGGCGCCCAGCACGCCGGCCACCCGGGCCTCCGCGAGGATGAGCGTCCACGTGGCGGCCTCCCCCTTGCGCAGCTCCACGTAGGCGAGGTCGGGGTGGACCGCCAGCGCCACGTTGGACACCAGCGTCCACGGGGTGGTGGTCCACACCAGGATCCGCCGCCGCACCGCGGGCGCGCGGCCGTCGGGGGCCACCAGGTCGAGCGCCACGTACACGCTCGGGTCCTCCACGTCCTCGTACCCCTGCGCCACCTCGTGGCTGGACAGCGCGGTGCCGCAGCGGGCGCAGTACGGCAGGATCTTGTGCCCGGGCGCCAGCAGCCCCTTCTCGTGCAGCGTGCGCAGCGCCCACCACTCGCTCTCGACGTAGTCGTGGTCGTAGGTGACGTACGGGCGGTCGTAGTCGAGCCAGTAGGCGATGCGGCGCGAGAGCGCCTCCCAGTCGCCGCGGTAGGTGAAGACGCTCTCGCGGCAGCGGCGGTTGAACTCCGCCACCCCCGCCTGCTCGATCAGCTGCTTGCCCCCCAGCACGGCCGTGTCCTCGGGGGGGAGCCCCCGGCGCGCCGCCTCCTCCCGCTGGAGCGCCTTCTCCACCTCGATCTCCACCGGCAACCCGTGGGTGTCCCACCCGGCCTTGCGGGGCACGTAGTACCCCTGCATGGCCCGGTGCCGGCAGAAGAGATCCTTGATGGTGCGGGCAAACACGTGGTGGATGCCGGGGCGCCCGTTGGCGGTGGGCGGCCCCTCGTAGAACACGAACGGGGGGGCGCCGGCACGGGCCGCCTGCACCGCCTCGAACAGCCGTTCCCCGTCCCACTGGGCCAGCAGCGCGGTTTCGAGCGCGTCGGCGGGGCCGTCGGGGAGCGCGGGATAGCGAGGGGTGCGAGGGGTGTCGGACATGGCGGGGGTGCGGGGAAAGGGCGGGGCTACTGGTCGACGTCGTCCACCAGCCACGGCGGCGGGGGCGCCACGGCCTTGGGGGGCTCGGGATCCGGGGCCGGCGGGGGCCCCAGCACCTGCTCCGCCACCAGCGACGGGACCGGGTCCACCTCGGCGGCGTTGAGCTCACTGAGCTGGCGCTCCAGATGCTGGCGCAGCCGAGTGATGTGCGCGCGACGCGCCCGCCAGACCGCCTGCACCTCCTCCTCCGCACGCCGGAGCTCCTCGCGCACGGCATGGCGCTGCCGTTCGGCCTCCACCTGCGCCTCTCGCAGGATCACCTGCGCCTCCCGCTCCGCCTGCTCGCGCATGTCCGTGCGCAGCTGCTGGGCGCTCACCAGCGCCTCGCTCAGCGACCGTTCGCGCTCGCGGAAGCCGGCCAGTTCCTCCTGCGCCGCGCGCAACGCCGCCTCACCGGCCTGCACCTGTTTGGTGAGCGCCTCAAGCGTCTCCGCCACCTGCCCGCGGAAGCGCTCGACGTGCTCGCGGTCAAAGCCGCGCCATGCGCGGCCGAAGTCGAAGCGGCGCACGTCGAGCGCCGTGAGCTGGAAAGCGGGCTGGGCCATCGGCGGTGCCTCGCGGGTTCAGGTGCGGCTGCCAAAAAGGACGGAGCCGAGGCGGACGTGGGTGGCGCCCTCCTCGACGGCGAGCTCGTAATCGCCCGACATCCCCATGCTGAGGTGGTCGGCGGGGTGTCCGGCGGCGCGGAGCCCGGCAGCGGCGCCTCGCGCGCCACCAAACACCGCGCGCAGCGTCCGCTCGTCGGCGCCAAAGGGGGCCATGGTCATCACCCCACGCACCCGGAGCGCCGGACGCGCATGCAACGCCTCGGCCAGCGCCGGGAGTTCACCGGGGGGCACGCCGCCCTTGGAGGCCTCGCCGCTGACGTTCACCTGCACCAGCACGTCCACCGTGCGCTGTTCGCGCTGCGCGGCCTCGTGCAGGGCGTCCGCCAGCCGGAGGCTGTCCAGGGAATGGATGCACGCAAAGCCGACGGCCTGCCGGGCCTTGTTGCGCTGGAGGTGGCCAATGAGATGCCACCGCACCGGCGCCTGCACCAGCGGCTGCTTGGCCAGCGCCTCCTGCACCCGGTTCTCCCCGACGTCCGCCACACCGGCGGCCCACGCCGCCTCCACCGCCTCGGGGCCGTGCGTCTTGGTCACCGCCACGAGCGTCACCGGCTGCCCGTGCCCCCCGCGCGCCTGCGCCGCCTCTATGCGCGCGCGCGCCTCCGCCACGGCGTCCCGAACTGCGGTCACGTCCACCATAGCCTTTAAGGATAGGCCTCGGCGCAGGGGGCCACAAGCGCGTGACCGCCTGTCACGGCACCCGCGGCCATCGCCAGGCACCGCCAGTACCCATGCCACGCCCGCGCCACCGGATCGGCGCCAACGGGGAGCGGCGCCAGCGCCACGCGGGGCAGCCGAGCGGCCCCCTCACGAAGCCGACGGGCGTCGGCCACCGGCCGTCCCGGTGGGACCGTGTCAACGGGCGCCCAGACCAGCCCCTCCCAGCGCCACCCCGTCCCCGGCACGGCCAGCGTGCGCTCGTGCCGGGACATCCACACGGAGACCCGCACGGGGCGACGGAGGCGCTCCGCCTCCGCCAGCACGCCCTTCACCGCGGCGGCCGGCGTGGCCGCCTCCACCAACGACGCCGGGAGCAGGCGTTGGCGATGGAGCTCCCCCCGATACCAGCGCGCCGGCAGGAGCGACCAGGTGACCACGGCCACATCCGGGCGCCGCTCCTCCACCTGCTGGAGGAACCAGAGCGGAAAGCTGTCATGGTCACCGGCCGCCAGGAGCACGCCATCTGACGGGACGGCGTCGAGCAGCGAGAGGGCGGCCACCCTCGGCCAGGACGCCACCGGATCCCGCCCGCGATCCATGGCCGCCGCGTTGGCCCACACCGGCAACAGCGCGAGCCCCAACGCCACTCCCTGCCCCGCCAAACGCCCGGCACGGAACGGGATGCGACGGGTCAGCTGGCCCACCGCGTCCAGCACGCCCCCGGCGGCCAGCACGCCCCAACACCAGAACGCCAGGGTGAAGAAGTAGTCCCGCTCCCGCGCCTCATGCAGGGCGCCCGGAGGGAGCACCCCCGCCCCGAAGGTCGGACCGGCCTTCAGGTTGAGCCAGAGCACCACGCCCACCGATCCCGAGACCAGGAGGGTACCCAGCGCCATCGCCCCCCGCCGGTTGCGCTGCGCCAAGGCGCGCGCGCCCCAGGCGGCGGCCAGCGCCCATGCCACCGTCACGGGCGTGCGCCCCCAGGACGGCGTGGGATGCGGCCACCATCCCCAGGCCACCTGCCAATCGGCCCATTGCAGCAGGTTGCCCAGTTGCAGCCAGAGCGGCGCCTGCCGAGGCCACAGCCCCGCCACGTCGTATTGCGACCGGCCCAGCACCGCCATCAAGGCCGCCAGCGTGTCGGGGGTGCCGCTGTTGAGCAGCGGATGCTGCGCGGCCCGCACCGGCAGCACCAGCACCGACGAGGCGCCCAACAACGCCAGTGCCGCCAGCCACCCGAGTTCCTGCGGGCGCCACCAGGCCCCGCGTCCGGCGCGCGTTCCCCCGCCAGGCCATGCCAGCACCAGCGCGGCCGGGAGCGCAACCAGCGCACTCAGGTGCAGCGGGATGGCGGCGCCGGCGCCGTAGACGAGCAGGGCCCGCCACCGGGCGCGCCCGGCCGAGGACGGCGCGTTCCCCGCACGCGCCCCGACCAGCAGGAGCAGCAGGGCGTGGAGGTGCGCCACCGCGTAGACCTCGACTTCCGTGGCATTCTGCCACGGCACGGCCAGCGCGCCGGCGGACACGGCGGCCACCACGGCGCGCCCGGCGGGGATCCACCGCGCCAACAGCACCGCGCCCACCCCGCCCGCTGCGGCTGCCGAGAGCACCGCAAGCAGCGTCACCGCGCGCACCGGCCCCAGCGAGGACGCGAGGACGGCGGTGACGCGGCCCATCAGCACCCACAGCGGCGTCCCGGGAGGATGGGGTATGCCGAGGGTCTGGGCGGCGGTGGCGAGTTCCGGGGCGTCCCACCAGGTCAGGTCCGGGGCCGCCGTGGCGGCGTACAAGGCACCCAACGTGGCGGCGGCCACGGCGCCGGCCGCCACCGGAGCGACCTTCGCACGCCATCTGGGGGGGAGACGCAAGCGGGGGGTCCCGGGCGACCGGGACCCCCCGTGGCCCGAGGCGGGCACGCTCAGGCGGGCGCCACCTCAGGACCACCGAGCAACGGCGGCGGGGCGGTCCGCGGCGTCGGCACCGCGGGCGGGGCTGCCACCGGGGGAGCGGGAAGCGCCTCGGGCGCGCGCGGCGGCAGGGGCTGGCCGTCGCGGAGGAGGAGGAAGTCCTCGCGCGAGAGCGTCTCGCGCTCGAGCAACCCCTGCGCCACGCGATCCAGCAGGGCACGATGCTCGGTGAGCACCGCCACGGCACGGCCGTGGGCGTGGGTGGCCACGCGCTTGACCTCCCCGTCCACCAGCTGCGCCGTCTGCTCGGAGACCTCGCGGCGCGACTGGATCTCGCGACCGAGGAACAGTTCCTGCTCGTTGTCGCCCACCAGGATGGGCCCGATGGTTTCCGAGAGCCCCCACTGGGTGACGTAGCGGCGGGCGATGGAGGTGGCCTGCTGGATGTCGCTGGCCGCGCCGGTGGTGACCCGGCCGTGGCCAAAGACGATCTCCTCGGCGGCGCGCCCGCCGTACGCCATGACCAGCCGCGCCTCCAGCTGCTCCCGGGTGACCGAGACGCGGTCGTCCTCAGGAAGCGTGAACGCGATCCCCAGCGCGCGGCCGCGCGGCACGATGGTGACCTTGTGCAGCGGGTCGTTGCCCGGGACCATCATGGCGCACACCGCGTGCCCCGCCTCGTGGTAGGCGGTGAGGCGGCGCTCCTCCTCCTTCATCACGAGCGACTTGCGCTCGGCGCCGAGCATGACCCGGTCCTTGGCCTCCTCGAGGTCGGCCATGAAGATGCGCTCGTGGTTCTTGCGGGCGGCCAGCAGCGCCCCCTCGTTGACGAGGTTGGCCAGGTCGGCTCCCGCCATCCCCGGGGTGCCGCGCGCCAGCGCGGTGACGCTGACGTCCTCGGCGATGGGCTTGTTGCGCAGGTGGACCTTGAGGATCCCCTCGCGACCGCGCAGGTCGGGGGCGTCCACCACGATCTGCCGGTCGAAGCGCCCCGGGCGCAGGAGCGCCGGGTCGAGCACGTCGGGGCGGTTGGTGGCGGCGATGAGGATGACGCCGTCGTTGGACTCGAAGCCGTCCATCTCCACCAGCAGCTGGTTGAGCGTCTGCTCGCGCTCGTCGTGGCCGCCGCCCAGGCCGGCCCCGCGGTGGCGTCCCACGGCGTCGATTTCGTCGATGAAGATGATGCAGGGGGCGTGCGCCTTCCCCTGCTCGAAGAGGTCACGGACGCGCGAGGCGCCCACGCCGACGAACATCTCGACGAAGTCGGAGCCGGACATCGAGAAGAAGGGGCGCCCGGCCTCGCCGGCCACGGCCTTGGCCAGCAGCGTCTTCCCCGTCCCCGGTGGCCCCACCAGCAGGGCGCCCTTCGGCAGCCGCCCCCCCAGCCGGGTGAACTTCTGCGGGTCCTTGAGGAACTCGATGATCTCCTGCAGCTCCACCTTGGCCTCGTCGGCCCCCGCCACGTCGGCGAAGGTGACCTTGGGGGTGTCGCCACTGAGCAGCTTCGCCTTGCTCTTGCCGAACGAGAACGCCTTGTTCCCCCCGGCCTGCATCTGGCGGAAGAGGAAGAGCCAGAAGGCGATGAGCACGACCCAGGGGAGGATCGACACGAATACGCTGCCGAAGTTGACCTTGGGTTCGGCGATGGCGATGCGCACGCCGCGGCTCTCGAGGAGCTTCTGCTCCTCGACCGCCGCCCCCGGCACCAGCCGGACGGTGAAGCGCTGCGTCATGCGCCCGCGGACCCGTTCGGCCTGCGCGAACTGCCCCGTGAGGGTGTTGTCCGCCTGGAAGGTGACGGCCGTCACGCGTCCCGCCTCGAGGAAGCGGCGATATTCGCTGAGGTCGAGCGGCTGCGGCTGCGGCTCGCGCGCCCCCCCGTACGTGAAGATCGCCACGGGGATGAGGAACACGAGAATCCAGAAGGAGAGCGTCTTGGACATCCGCCCCCAGTTGGTCGGCTTCTTCGGCGTCGGGGTCATGTTGGGTGCCATGGGAGGGCGCCTCAGGCCAGGCTGGCCACGTAGGGAAGGTGCCGAAGGTCCTCGGCATGGTCCAGCCCGTACCCGACCAGGAATTCGTGCGGAGCATCGAACCCGATGAACCGCGTGGGATGGTGCAACGCGTCCGCCACGTGCTTGTGCAGCAGGGCGCAGATCTCGATCGATGCCGGCCGCCGCGGGCACAGCAGTTCCACCAGGTGCTGCAGCGTCCGCCCGGAATCGACGATGTCCTCGACCAACAGGATGTGCCGCCCCGCGAGTTCCGTGTGCGGGTCGTACAGCAGGCGCACCACCCCGCTGGACTCCATCGCCGCGCCGTAGGACGACGCCACCAGGAAGTCGAGCTGGAGCGGGCGCCGGATCTGGCGCACGAGGTCGCCGAGGAAGATGACGCTCCCCTTGAGGAGCCCCAGCACCAGCAGGTCCCCGTCTGGGTAGGCGGCGGTCACCTCCTCCCCCAGCGCCGCCACCCGGGCGGCGATGGTCTCGGCGTCAAACACCACGCGCCGCACCGTCCGCCCCCCAAGGCGAGGGTCGGCGCCCGCGGCACCAGTCACGTCAGTCAGGGACAGGCTCACAGCGATACCAGGTCAAGGCCGACCAGCCGGGTCGGGACGGGGGGGCGAGGCTGCGGCAAACACCGGGAATCCAGACGATGGCGTCGTCGAGCAGCACCACGGGCCACCCTGGACGATCGGCGGCCGGGACCCGCGCCTCCGAAAGATACCGAGCGACCCGTCGCCCCGCCGGTGCCCCCCGGGTGCGAATCCGGTCCCCCGACTGCCAGGGACGAACCTGAAGGCCACCGGCATCGGGCACCGGAAACTCCCAGGGAGACTCCCCCTCAGCATGGACGCCGGGAGGGAGGCGGCGGAAACGGAACGCCCCGGCGCGGGGCGGCAGCCGCCCCACCCCGGTCCATGACTCCAGGGGCCGCGTCACCGGTGCCGCCCGCAGCTCGAACCGGTCCTCGGGGCCGCGCCCCACACAGAGCGCCTGCACGCCGGCCGCCAACTGGATGCGCGCCCCGCGTCGCTGTGCCATGGTAAACCGCACAAGCGCGCGGGTTCCCGCCCGATCCAGCGCCACGCCGATGCGTCCGGCCACGGCCTGCCAGAGCACGGCGCGCCCGGCCGCCGTGGTGGCCCGCAACGGCGCCGCGGGGACCCGCGCCCGGCGCCCGGCCACCTCGATCCCGAGGGCATCCACCAGCGCCTCGACCTCCTGCCGCCACGCCGCGGCCCGGTCACCCAGCGCCACCAGCCACGCGCGGAACCCCGGATCGGCCCGCTCCAGTGCCGGCAGCAGCTCCAGCCGGATGCGCACGCGCTGGTAGCGCCAATCCCGGTTGGCCGGGTCGTCCACCGACGGCACGCCAACACCATGCGCCCACGCCCGGACCTCCGCGCGGGCAAGCCGCAGCCACGGGCGTGCCACCGCCGACGGGGCCGCCAGCCCCGCCAACCCCCGCGCCCCGCTCCCCCGCAGGATCCGGTGGAGGACCGTCTCCTCCTGGTCGTCGCGCGTATGGGCCGTGGCCACCGGGGCACCATAGGCGCGGGACACCCGGCGCAAGAACTCCCACCGCGCCGCGCGCCACGCCGCCTCAGTGGGGGGAAGCCCGCGGCCGCGTTCTCGCACCACCGGCACCCCGAGGCGACGCGCCTCGGCCACCACGAGCGCCGCCGCCTCGGTGGCGTGCGGGCCGGTGCCATGATCAAAGGTGGCCACCATGGCCACCTGCCCGGGGGCCCAGCGGGCCGCCGCATGCAGCAGCGCCATCGAATCCGTCCCCCCGGACACGGCCAGCACCACGCCGCGCGGGTGTGCCTGCGCGAGGGCTGTCATTGCGTCGCGCACGGCGCCCTCAGGCGCCGCCTCGTCGTCCACCGCCCGACCATCGCCAGCGCCAGCGCCGGCGCCGGAACGCGCGGCGCGGGTGCTCCCGGTCCCCGCGCCTTCCGGGGCGGTGTCGTGCGGTCCGTGGCGCGCTCCATGCCCTCCTGGCTTCATCCCGGCATCCTCGCGACCCCCATCGATTCCGTCAACGGCTCCGCTACGCTCCGCCGGCCCAGTCCCGCGCCCCCTACCACCACCCCTCCGACCCACCTATCTTCCACGCTTGCCGCGCGCACTCGCGCGCCACCCCTTCCGGAGACCTCGCGTGGAACATCACGGCACCTTTGGCACCATCTGGGCGGCATTCGGGATGACGGCGTACTACATGGCGCTGACCTGGATCAACATCCTGCTCGGGCTGTTCCTTGGCCCGCTGTTCATGATCCCGCTCACGTGGGTGCAGGATCGGATGCGGAAGGGGTAAGCAGCCCTCCGCCGTCGCGGTGGCGGGGAGCGCATGAGGGGGGGCCACCACGGCTCCCCCTTCGTGCATTCCCCCGGATCGTCATCAGCCTGCGGGCGAGCCCCCGGCCGTCACCCCGCCACTGCGCCCGGCATGGGACGCACCGCCCCCACCGGAAGCACGACGGCGTCGCCGAGCGACGTGCGGCGACCGGTGAGGTCACTGAGGTCGCTGCCGTGATAGGCCTCTTCGCCATGCTCGGCGAGGTCAATCCCCTGCACCTCCGCCGCCATGGGCACGCGCAGCGGCACGACGCGCTGCACCAGCGCCAGCAGCAGCAGGCTTGCCGCCGCCACGAAGGCCATTGTGGCCACCACCGCCAGCAGCTGCACCCCCACCAGCGATGGATTCCCTGCCAACAGGCCGTCCGCCCCGTTGGGATTCACCGCCCGGGTGGCAAACACGCCGGTTAGCACCGCACCCACGATGCCGGCCACCCCGTGGCAGGCGAAGACGTCCAGCGTGTCGTCGATCCCGGTGCGCGCGCGGCGATGCAGGACGTAGAAGGAGCCCGGCACCGCCAGCCCGCCGATGGCGATGGCCGCCAGCGGGGTGACGAACCCGGCCGCCGGGGTGATCGCCACCAACCCCACCACGGCCCCGGTGGCCGCCCCCACGGCGGTGGCCCGCCCGGTGCGGCGCAACTCCAGCAGCACCCATCCCACAAGCCCGGTCGCCCCCGCCGCATGCGTGGTGAGGGCGGCCGTCGCGGCGATGCCGTCGGCGGCCAGCGCCGACCCGGCATTGAAGCCGAACCATCCGACCCATAGCACCCCGGCGCCCAGGAGCGCGAACGGGACGTTGTGGGGCACGTTCGGGACGCGCCCGAAGTCGCGGCGGGGCCCCACCCACCGGGCGAGCACCAGCGCCGTCGTCCCCGCGCTGATGTGGACCACGGTGCCCCCGGCAAAGTCCAGCGCCCCCAGCTGCCGCAGCCACCCGCCCACCCCCCACACCCAGTGGGCCAGCGGGTCGTACACCAACGTGGTCCACAGCACGCCGAACACCAGGTAGGCCGCGAAGCGCATGCGGTCCACCACCGCCCCGGAGAAGAGCGCCACGGTGATCCCCGCGAACATCCCCTGGAACGCCGCGAAGAGCAGGTGGGGGATGGCCGCGGCGTACGTGGGGTTGGGCGCGGTCCCGACGCCGCCGAACCCCAGCCACCCCAGCCCGCCCAGCCAGCGCGACCCGTCGCCGAAGGCGAGGGAATACCCGACCAGCACCCACTGCACGCTGACCACCGCCAGCGCCCCCAGCGACATGAGCATGGTGTTGAGCGCGCTCTTCGTCCGCACCAGCCCGCCGTAGAACAGCGCCAGCCCGGGGACCATGAGCGTCACGAGCGCGGTGCTCATGAGCATCCACGCCGTGTCGCCCGGGGTGGCGACGGGCACCGCCTCCTGCGCCACCGCCTCCTGCGCCATCGCCAACACGGCCGTCACCGCCGCCCACCCCCCGGTCACGGCGTGTCTCCGGAGGCGGCCGCCTCCTCGCGCGACGCCTGCATGATGGCGTCAGCGTTGACCGCGGTCAGGGCCGAGTCGTCGGCCTCCCCGGTCCGGATGCGCACGGTGCGGTCGAGCGGGAGCACGAAGATCTTCCCATCCCCCACCTCGCCGGTGCGCGCCGCCTCGCAGATCGCGCGGACCGTAGGCTCCACGAACGGCTCCGAGCAGGCCATCTCGATGCGCACCTTCTCGTGGAACTCCAGCACCACCGATTCGCCCCGATACTGCTGCACCACGTCGCGCTCGCCGCCGTGGCCGCTCACGCGCGACAGGGTCATGCCGGTGACGCCCACCTGAAACAGGGCCCGCTTGACATCGCCCAGCTTTTCCGGGCGGATCACCGCTACGATCAGCTTCATGGGAGGGGGGAAGCGGGAGACGGGGCTGCGTCGCGCACCGGAGGGGAACGATATTTGCTCCGCCCCGGTTCCTGTGTGTCCCGACGCTTCCCGGCCCCACCCTTCGCCCCCGCCCCATGGCCACCGCCGGCACCATCGCCATCCTCGTGGGTCCCGAGTACGAGGACCTCGAAGTGTGGTATCCCAAGCTGCGTCTCGAAGAGGCGGGCTTTCACACGCCGCTGGTGGGGAACGGCGCGCCGGACTACGCCGGCAAGTGGGGATACCCGTGCCGCGTGGAGCGGCAGGTGGCGGACCTCGATCCTGCGTCGCTCCGGGGCGTGGTGGCGCCCGGGGGGTGGGCGCCGGACAAGCTGCGCCGCGACCCCGCCGTGCTGGCGCTGGTGCGCACCGTGTGGGAGCGGGGCGGGATGGTGGCCAGCATCTGCCACGGGCCGTGGATCCTCATCTCGGCCGGCATTGTGCGCGGCCGCCGCATGACCTCGTCGCTGGGCATTCGCGACGACCTCACGAACGCCGGGGCCACCTGGGTGGACGAGGCGGCGGTGGTGGACGGGCGGATGGTGACGGCCCGGGTGCCGAGCGACCTGCCGGCGTTCGCGCGGGGGATGCTGGCGGTGCTGGCGGGGCTGCCCTAGTCCGCACCGCCCCTGCCCGATCGAGGGGGACCGGGCGGCGGCAAACCTCTCAGGGCACCGGCAGCGGCGTGTAGCCCCGCCCGCGCCACGCAGTGGGGCGGCGAACGGTGCTGAGCGTCAGGCGCCACGCTGCCGCCCCGTCGAACAGCCACGACAGCCAATAGGGTGCCCCGCGCTCCGCGTAGCTGCCGCGCAGCGCGGCCAGCATCCCCAGGCGCACGCCCAGCGCCACGCCGTTCACGGCCAGCAGCGCCCCGCGTAGCGAGTCCGCCGGACCGCCGGAGGGTGACCAGACGGCCAGCATCAGGAGCACCGGCACAGGCAGCGCCTGCACCATCCACACCAGCGCCACGTCCAGGGCGCGGCGCCACGCCGGCGTGGCGTCGGCCAGGTCGAAGCTGCGCCCCCACTCGCGCCACATCTGCCCCAGCGAGGAGTAGGCGGCCACCTGGATGATGCGCGAGCCGTCCACGAACCCCACCCGCGCGCCCCGGCGCGCGAGATGGCGCGCCAGCGTGACGTCGTCGCACCACGAGCTGCGCGCGGGCGCGTAGCCGCCGTGCGCCTCCAGCAACGACCGGCGCGCCAGGAAGCACTGCCCGTTGGCCAGCACCCGGTCCGGGGGGGGCTGCGTCACGCCGGCGGCGCCGCACCGGTACACCAGCGTGGTGAGCATGGCCGGCTGCACCAGCCGCTCAGCCGCCGTCATGTCGCGGAATTGCGGTGAAAAGCTGGCCACGTCGTAGCCGTCCCGCTCCGCCGCCTCGATCACCGCCCCTACCAGCCCCGGCGCCGGCACCGTGTCGGCGTCGATCCCCAGCACCCACTCGCCGGCGGCCTCGCGCAGCCCCGCCTCCAGCGCCCAGACCTTGCCAATCCATCCGGGGGGCAGCGGCGGGTCGGTGAGCAGCCGGATCCGGGGATCGCGGACGGCAGCGGCCGCCACGAGCTCGCGGGTGCCATCCGTGGAACGGCTGTCCACCACCAGCACCTCGCGGAGCGGCGCCCCCTGCGCCATGAGCCCCTCCAGGCAGGGCCCGATCCGCCGCGCCTCGTTGTACGCGGGCACGAGCACCGTGACCGCGGTGTCGTGGCGGGGGTCGGGACGCGGCGGGACAGGCGGCCGGCGGGTGCGCCCCGGAAGGAGGCGCACCAGCAGCAGCCCCAGCAGGAAGAGCTGGACGGCCAGCAGCAGGGCCAGCGGTAGCGTCACGACGGCGGGGGCGTGCGGAGGTGGACACGGGAGGACCGAACGGTCCAATGCACCCCTCAACGTATCCCAATCCGGGCGCCGGGGCGATGCCGGGGCCGTGGGACGGAGCTCCCTCATGCGGTATTGGGGCCCCGGGCTGGCGACGGGGCGCTGCTTGGCGCACGATTGGGCACCCCAAGGCGCCACCGCCCCGCCCCATCTCCCTGACCGCCCGGCCATGCCCGCGCCTGCCTCCTCGCCGCTCGACACCCCCCTCACCCGCCACGCGGGGATCCGGGTCCCCATCATCTGCGGCCCGATGTACCCCTGCAGCAACCCTGAACTGGTGGGCGCCGTAAGCGCCGCCGGCGGGCTCGGGATCGTCCAGCCGATCTCCCTGACCTACGTCCACGGCCATGACTACCGGGAGGGGCTGCGCCTCACGAGCCGGCTGGCCAAGGGCGCCCCGATCGGCGTCAATGCGCTCATTGAGGCGTCCTCGCGGGCCTATCACAACCGGATGGTGCGCTGGGTGGACATCGCGCTGGAGGAGGGCGTGCGCTTTTTCCTCACCTCGCTGGGCAATCCGCGCTGGGTATGCGACCGGGTCCACGCCGCCGGCGGGGTGGTGTACCACGACGTCACCGACCGGCGCTGGGCCGAGAAGGGGGTGGAGGGGGGCGTGGACGGCCTGGTGGCCGTGAATAATCGGGCCGGCGGCCACACGGGCGCGCACGACCCCCGCGCGTTGCTCGACGAACTGGCGGGCTTTGGCGTGCCGGTGGTGGCGGCCGGCGGCGTCGGCGACGCCGCGCAGGGGGTGACGCTCATGCGCATGGGCTACGCCGGCGTGCAGCTGGGGACCCGCTTCATCGCCACCCCCGAGTGCACGGCGGACGCCGCCTACAAGGCGGCCATCCTGCGTGCCGGCACGCACGACATCGTGCTCACCGAGCGGCTCACCGGTGTGCCGGTGTCCGTGGTGCGGACGCCGGCGGTGGAGCGGCTCGGGACGCAGGTGGGCCCGCTGGCTCGCTGGATGTTCCGCGGCCGGCGCACCAAGCGGTGGATCCGCACCTGGTATGCCGTGCGGTCGCTGCGCGCGCTCAAGCGGTCCAGCGTGGACGGCACCGCCAGCGACTACTGGCAGGCGGGGCGCAGCGTCGATGCCATCACCACCCTCGTGCCGGCGTCCTCCGTCGTGGAGGGCTTTGCCGACGCCCTCACCGCCATGGAGCGTGCCGCATGACCGTCTTCCGTCCTGCACTCGCGCGGGCCGTCGCCCTCCTCGCGCTACTGGGATCGGCGCCCCGACCCGGTGCCGCGCAGCCCCTGCGCCTCTCGGGGCTCCGCGCACCCGTCACGCTCACCCGCGATTCGGCCGGCATCGTCCACATCCGGGCCGCCAACGAACACGACCTCTTCTTCGCGCAGGGATACAGCGCCGCGCGCGACCGCCTCTTCCAGCTGGAGCTGTGGCGCCGGCAGGCCACGGGGACCATGGCGGAGGCGCTGGGACCGCGCTGGGTGGCGCGCGACCGGGCGTCGCGGCTGCTGCGCTACCGCGGCAGCATGGCCGCCGAGCTCGCGCACTATCACCCGCGCGGGGCCGCCATCATCGCGGCCTTCGTCGCGGGGGTGAACGCCCGCGTGGCCGAGGTGCGCGCCACCCCCGCCCTGCTGCCACCGGAATTGGCGGCGCTGGGGGTTGCGCCAGCGCCATGGACGCCGGCCGTGGTGGTGTCCCGCCACAACGCGCTGGCCAGCAATGCCAGCAGCGAACCGTCCACCGCGCGCGCCGTGCGCGCGGTGGGGGAGGCCGCCGTGCGGCGGCTGTCCGCCTTCTCCCCGGACAATGC
>JAGWYS010000248.1 GCA_018969225.1 Gemmatimonadota bacterium
CCGCCGCCAGCTGCGGCGCGCTCCCCGCCCCCGCGGGCACCGGCGGCACCGCCGCCGGCGCCACGGCCACCGGGAACAGCGCGGGCTGCTTCTGGTGCGCCACCCACTTGGCGAAGTCCGCCGGCGCCACCGTGAACGCGCGGAACCGCATGTTGCCGTGCGACGGCCCGCAGAACTCGGCGCAGAACCCGTTCCACGCCGCCTCCGTCAGCGTGCTGTCCGGCGTGAACCACAGGTAGTTCGTCCGGTTCGAGATCAGGTCGCGCTTCCCCCCCAGCGACGGGATCCAGAAGGAGTGCAGCACGTCGATCGTCTTCAGCTGGAAGTTCACCGTGCGCCCCGCCGGCAGGTACAGCTCGTTCGCCGTGGTCACCCCGTACTGCGGGTAGCGGAACTCCCACCACCACTGGTGCCCGATCACCTCGACCTGCAGCGCATCCGGCGCCGCCTTGGCCTGCGTCTGGAAGATCGTCTTCACCGTGGGCACCGCGATGAACAGCAGGATCACCGCCGGGATCGCCGTCCAGGTGATCTCCAGCGCCGTGTTCCCGTGCACCTGGGCCGGCACCCCCGCCCCCGGCTTCCGCCGGTAGCGGATGATGGTGTACACCAGCGCCGCCTCCACCCCCACGAACACGATCGTCCCCCAGAAGAGGAGCGTGTCGAAGAGGCGGTCGATGGCCGTGTTGAATTCGGTCGTGCGCGCGAACGTGGTGTTCGGGTAGTCGCCGCCACAGGCCGCGAGCCCAAGGGCCGCGGCGCCAAGCAGCGCAAGGGCGGCGACCCGCCGCAGGCGGAACGTGCCAACCATGCCGGTTCCTGAAGGAAAGAGGAGTGCCCACAGCGGCGCGACGCCGATGGCTGGGCAGGGGGGTGACGTGTGGGCAACCTAACCGGGCGTTTCCGCGAGCCGCAAGCAAGCGCAGGGCACGCACTCCCCGCGCTAACTGGCAAAGCAGATTTTCTCTGGTTTTTCTCTCGACAGCACGCGCGCGCGCTTGGACCGCACGGTCCACTCGCGCCGCCGCCGTCGCCCCCCACTCCTCCCCGCCACCCCGCCGCCGTTTCCGCGCGTCCCGCTGGATCGTCCCTGCGACGCCATGTGTCGGCGCGCCCTCTTCCTCATCCCCCTCGCTGCGGCCTGCGCCCGTCTCCCCGACGCCCCGGGCACCCCGGCCGCCGGGGCGTCCGTGATCCTCGCCGTCGGCGTCCTCCCCACCCATCCGCGCTACGAGCGCATCGTGGCCGGGGCCCGGGTGGCCGTGGACCGCCTCAACGCCGAGCGCGGCCTCCGCATCCAGCTCCGCCTCCCCCCCCGCGGCATCGGCAGCGACGTCGCCCTCGCCGAGGCGCTGCGCGACGACCCGGCCGTCCTGGGGGTCGTGGGGGCACCCGACGATGCCGCCGCCGTGGCCACCCTGGGCACCTACGCCGACACCGCGCAGGGGGGCGCCCGCGCCCTCCCGGTGGTCTCCCCCACCGCCGCCGGCTCCCGCCTCGCCGGCATCAATCCATGGTTCTTCCGCGTCCCGCCCAACACCCGGGACGTCGCACGCTTTGCCGCCCGCTGGGTGCGCGACTCGCTCCCCGCCCGCCGCGCGCTGGTGATCTATCGCAACGACGCGGTGGGCCGCGACTGGAACGCCTCCTTTGCCGACGGGTTTGCCGAACTCGGGGGCACCGTCCTCGGGCGCCGCCCCTACCTCCCCGGCATCACCGAGTGGGAAGCGTACGCCCGCCTCATCGTGAAGCTGACGCCCGATGCCGTCTTCCTGGCCGGGGACACCGAGGACCTGCGCCTCCTCCAGCGGGCCCTGCGCGCGCAGGGGGCGCGGGTGCCGGTGCTGGGGAGCACCGACGCGGCCGCCGGCGCCGGGGGCCCGGCGGTCGGCACCGACCCGGCGGAGGCGCCGCCGCTTCGCGTGATCTCCGTGGGTGGCGGGGAGACGGCCGAGGGGCGCGCCTTCGCGCAGCGCTTCACGGCGCTCCACCGGCGGGCACCGGGGCTGACCGAGGCGCTGGCGTACGATGCCACCCTCGTCCTCGGGAGCAGCGTCCGGCGGGGGGGAGACACCCGCGCCCGGCTCCGCGACCTCCTGGAGCAGACGGGCAACGGGGCCCCCTCCGTGCAGGGGGCCACCGGGCTGGTGGCCTTCCGCCAGGATCACGACATCCGGGGGCGCGCCGTCGCGGTCACCACCCTGGGGACGGGGCGCCCATGATCGCCATGGCGCGCGCCGTCCGCCGCCGGCGCCGGGGCCCCCTGCGCACGATCCGCAGCCGCCTCCTCCTGGGGATCGGCGCGACCAACCTCCTGCTGCTGGGCGCGGGGGTGCTGGGGTGGGTCGGACTCAACCAGAGCAACCTCGAGACCGAGGTGACGGTGCGCCAGATGGCCGAGCGCGCCGAGCGTGCCGAGCGCGCCACGACGGCGGCGCTGCGCCAGCTGGTGGCCGGGTTGCGCTACCTCAACAGCCGCTCGGAGGAGGATGAGCGGGTGTACCTGGCGCTCGGCTCGCAGTCCGAGTCGCTGCGGCTGGATGCCCTCGCCCAGGACGCGCTGACCCTCAACGAGCGCGAGCGCTACGCGACGATCGGGCGCCTGCAGGCGGCGCTGGAGGTCCGCATCGCCACCATGCACGCCTGGCAGACGGTGGGGCGCGACGCCGACGCGCAACGCGTGATGCGGCTCACCGGCCGGGACATCAGCGCGATCGATGCGGAGCTGCAGGCGGTGCGTGCCGCCACGCGCGCGGGCGCCTCGGCCTCGCTGGACCGGATGCGGCAGACCCTCGGGCGCGCCGAGACGGTGCTGGCGGTCCTGGTGGCGCTGGCGCTGGGGATCGCCGCGCTGTTCGGCCTGTCGATCGTCCGGGCCGTCACCGCCCCGCTCGCGCGGTTGCGCGCCGAGATGGCGGCCATCGGCGCCGGCGACCTGCGCGTGCCGGAGGCCGCGGAGCAGCCGCTGGAGGCCGAGGAGTACGCCGCCCTCGTGGAGGCAATGGGGCAGGCGCGGGAGCGGCTGCGCGCGCTGCTGGCGGAGGTGCAGGGGGAGGCCGACCGGGTCACCTATGCCGCCACCGAGCTGTCGGCCTCGTCGGCCGCGTCGGCGTCGGCGTCGCTGGCGGTGACCGAGGCGGTGGCGGGGATCTCGCAGGGGGCCGGGGGGCAGCTGGAGGCGTTGCATGCGGCCAACGGGTCCATGCAGGCCCTGGCCGAGGCTGGCGCGACGATCGCCAGCGCGGCGGAGGCGGCCGACCGCGTGGGACGCGACATCCGCGCGACCACGAACCATGCCCGCGCGCAGGTGCAGGAGGCGGTGGACGCCCTGCTGGGCGCCCGCGCGGTGGTGGCGGCGTCGCGGCAGGAGATGGTGAAGCTGCGCGACGGGACGGCGGCCATCGACAGCCTGGTCGGCGTGATCTCGGAGATCGCCACGCAGACGCACCTGCTGGCGCTGAACGCCTCGATCGAGGCGGCGCGGGCCGGGGTCGCGGGGCGCGGCTTCGCGGTGGTGGCGCAGGAGGTGCGGGCGCTGGCGGAGCAGAGCGCGGGGGCGGCGCAACAGGTGACGCAGACCGTGGCCGGGTTCCGCGCCCAGCTGGCGGGGGCGGCCGGCGCGGTGGACGGCGGGGCGACACGCCTGCGCGACGCGGAGGCGGTGGCGGAGGGGGTGGGCGCCGCGCTGGCGCGCATCGAGCACGCCGTGGCCCAGGTGGAGGAGGCGGCCGCGCGGGTGGCGCGCGCGGTGCAGGCCAACGGGCAGTCGCTGGAGGACGTGCAGCAGGTGCTGGACACGGCGTGCGGCGCCGCGGAGCACCACGCATCGGCCGCCGAGGCGGTGGCGGCCAGCACCGCGCAGACGGCGACGGTGGCGCGGGAGGTGTCCGCCACCGCCGAGTCGCTGCAACGCGCCTCGCTGCGGGTGCTGGGGCTGATCGGCGAGTTTCGGACCACCTGATCCCCCCGGCGCCGGGGCCCCCCCAGGGCGGGCCCCGGCACCATCACGGCGCGGTCACCCCGCGAGCGCCTCCGGGGGGAGCTCCACGACGGTGATGCCGCGCGCGGCCAGCGCGTCGAAGTAGCGCCGCGGCGGGATCCCCTCGTCGGGGGTGTGCACCCCGGGGGGGACCGCCCCCGTGGCCTGCAGCATCCCGGTGATGGCCAGCGTGTAGCCGGTGGTGCGCATCATCGCCGACACGCCGCGCGTCTCGTCGGCGCGGTCCACCACCTCCCAGGTGCGCCGCTGCCGCCCGCCGGGGCCGCGCCCGGTGACCTCCACGCGCAGCGCCACCACGTCGGGCTTCCCCTTGCGCAGCCGGTCGCCGGCCACCTTCACGAACAGCTCGCGCGGCGACACCGCCCCGCCGGGGAACGTCACCGGCTCGGTGTCCAGCAACCCGAGGTCGCGGATGGCCTCCATGATGGCCGCGTGCCCCGGATAGCGGAGCGTCTTGTACTCCATGACCGGGATGCGCCCCGCATAGCGGTACACCATGGTGGAGAGCCCGCCGGCGGTGTGGA
The DNA here is from genome assembly GCA_018969225.1 of Gemmatimonadota bacterium. Taxonomy (GTDB): domain Bacteria; phylum Gemmatimonadota; class Gemmatimonadetes; order Gemmatimonadales; family Gemmatimonadaceae; genus Gemmatimonas. The sequence continues at coordinate 4,525 of JAGWYS010000248.1, forward strand.
ACGCCTCCAGGTCGCCCAGCGGGGCGGGGAACGGCACCGTGACGCGCTCGGAGAGGGCGCGCACCTCGGTGGGGACGCCGTCGCGCAGCACCAGCGACGGGGTGGTGTAGTAGTCCACCATCCCCTCGATGGAGTAGGCGATCTGGTACCCCAGCGGCGGCTCGGGGACC
>JAGWYS010000249.1 GCA_018969225.1 Gemmatimonadota bacterium
CGGCACTGGCCGAGGCCCGCATCCTCGCTCGGCGCCAGCCCATCGTCCGCGTGGCCGCCGACAGCACGCAGGACGCGGCCCTCCGCGCCAAGCTGCGCCTGGTCATGGAGGCCCGGCAGTTCGCGATCGACTCGCTGGGGCTGCGCGCCGGCGCCGCCTTCACCGCCTATGCCCCCCTGGACCGCGACACGCTCGTGCTGGTGCTGTCAGCCGCGTACCGCGACCGCCTCGAGCGGCGCACCTGGTGGTTCCCCGTGGTGGGGCGCTTCCCGTACAAGGGGTTCTTCGACTTCGACGAGGCGCGCCGCACCGCCGACGCGATGCGCGCCGAGGGGCTCGACGTCACCCTGGGCGCGTCCTCGGCCTTCAGCACGCTGGGGTGGTTCAACGACCCGCTGGTCTCCCCCACCGTGCGGCAGGACTCCGTCACGCTGGTGAACACCGTGCTGCACGAGCTGCTGCACACCACCTACTTCGCCAAGGGGCGGGTGAGCTTCAACGAGTCGTTCGCCACCTTCGTGGGCGGGCGGGGGGCCGAGCACTTCTTCCGCGCCCGTGGCGATGGCGCGGCGCTGCGCCGCGCGCAGGACGACTGGCACGACGACCGGCTGATGGGGGGCTACTGGGAGCGGGTGGCCGCGCGACTGGACAGCGCCTATGCGGCCCATCCGCCCGACGCCGTCCCGCCGCGGCTGGCGGCGCGCGACAGCGTGTACGCCTGGGCCCGTCGCCAGCTGGTGGACAGCGTGGCGCCTCGCCTGCGCACCTACCCGCCGGGGTGGGCGCCGCGTGTGCCGCTCAACAACGCCGTGCTGCTGGCGCGCCGTGTGTACGCCGAGGGGCTGGACCGGTTCGATGCCGCGTACGCGGAGGCCGGGGGCGACCTCCGCGCCGCCATCGCGCGGGTCATCGCCCGGGGGCCCGGCCAGCCGTGACCCCCGGGCGCCCGGGCGCCTCTACTTCGTCGGCCCCTCGGGGAGCAGCACGAAGCGGGCGCGGTTCTCCTCGGTGAGATAGCGGCGGGCGGCCGCGTGCAGCGCCTCCGGCGACAGCCCCGCCATCTGCGCGTCCACGTCGGCCAGCAGCCGGGCTAACGGCGTCCCCGACTGCACCGCCTCGCGAATCGCCCCCGTCCACCAGCCGTTCTGCTTCCGCGACACCTCCAGGCTCCGGCGCTGCTGCTCGCGGATCCGCTCCACCTCCGCCACCGACGGCGGGACGCGCCGCAGCGAGTCCAGCTCCGCGCGCACCGCCGCCCACAGCGTGTCCGCCTGGGCCGGCGACGAGCCGTAGCCGATCACCAGCTGCCACTGCGGCACCGGGTCGCGCGCGAACGAACCGTTGGCCGACACCGAGTAGGTCCCCCCCAGCGCCTCGCGCAGCCGGTCCAGCAGCCGCTCCTGCAGCAGCTGCGCCAGCGACCCCAGCAGGTACCCCTCCTGCGCCGACCACGGCGCCTCCCCCGACAGCACCACCGTCGTCTGGCTTTGTGGCGCCACGCCCTTGCGCACCACCTTCTCCAGCGGCCCCGCGGCCGTCCGCACCCCGTTGTCCCGGAACGTCTCGCGCCGCCCGGTGGCGGGGAGCGCCCCCAGCCACTGCGCCACCAGCGGGCGCAGCGCGGCGAGGTCCACGTTGCCGGCGATGATGACGGTGTAGCCGCTGAAGTCGGCGAAGCGGGCGCGATAGAAGTCGGCCATGGCGTCCAGCGACAGCCCCTGCACGGTGGCCGCCGACAGCGGACGCGCCCGCGGATGGTTCCGCGCCAGCGTCACCTGGACCGTGTCGGCGTACACCGCCGCCGGGTTGGCGTCCTTGTTGCGCACCACCGCGTCCAGCTGCTGCTGCAGCGTGCGAAACGCCGCCGTGTCCACCCGGGGCGCCGTCAGCCGCAGCCACAGCAGCTGGAACATCACCTCCAGGTCGCGCGGTGCCGCGCGCCCGCTGAACCCCTGCGTCAGCTCCCCCACCGACGCGGAGGCGCTGGCCACCTTCCCGGTGAGCTTCTTCCCCAGGTCCACCAGCGAGAAGGGGCCGGCCCCGCCGCGCTCCATCGCCGTGGTGGCCAGCGCCGCCGCCACCACCAGCGAGTCGGGGGCCAGGCTCGCGCCGCCGGCGCCCCACCCGGTCAGCAGCACCTGGTCGGCGTTGAAGTCGGTGGGCTTCACATGCACCGTGACACCGTTGGCCAGCGTCCACGTGGTGATCCCCAACCCTGGCACGCTGTCCTCGGCCACGATGCGCCCGGACGCGGGAGGCGACGGCACCAGCGCCCCGTCCGCCACCGTCTCCACCCATGGCGTCACCGCCACCGTGGCCGCCTCGCGCAGCACCGCGCGCACCGCGCTGTCGGTGGGGGCCGCCAGCCCCGCCTTCTCCGGCAGCGTCACCGTCACCACGCGGTTGCGCGACGGCCGCCGCGTCCCCCCCAGCGTGGTCTCGCGCGCCATCGCCGCGTTCACCTCGGCCAGCGTGATGCCGGGGAGCAGCCGCTGCACCGCCGCGTACTCCCACGCGATCCCGGGGATCGGCTCCCCCTCGAGGTAGTGGTCCACGTACTCGGCCACGAAGGTCTCCGACGGCGACTTGTCGCGCTCCAGCCACGCGCGCTCGTAGGCGCGCAGCAGCCCCACCTTCGCCCGCTCCAGTTCGGCGGCCAGGAAGCCGTGGCGGCGCGCCCGCTCCGCTTCCACCAGCAGCGTCCGCATCGACGGCAGCAGCGCCCCCTCCTTGGCGGTGGCGCTGAGGGCGTCGTACGCGCTCCCCCGCACCAGCGTCCCCCGCTCGGCGCCGGCGCCCAGGAAGGGGGCGTCGGGCTTGAGCCTCAGCTCGCCGAAGCGCCGGTTCAGCATCTGCGCCTGCAGCGAGGCCACCAGGTCGTCGCGGTAGTCGCCCACCGTGCGCACCGGGCGCGGGGGGCGCTTCCACAGCACCATCACCGACGAGGTGGTCAGCTCGGGGTCGGTGGCCATCGACACCAGCGTGCTGTCGTGCAGGGGCACCGGTGCCTGCGTGCGCGGGCGGGGGCGCGCCGGGGCCCGCAGCCCGCCGAAGGTGGCACGCACCAGCCCCTCCAGCCGCGCCGGGTCGGCGTCTCCCACCGCCACCACCGCCATCAGGTCGGGGCGGTACCAGTCGCGCCAGAAGCGGCGCAGCGGCCCCGGCGTGGCGCGCTGCAGCACCGCCGTGTCGCCAATGGGGAGCCGCTCGGCGTAGCGAGAACCGCGGAAGATCACCGGGAACTGCCGCGCGCGGATCCGCTCCCCGGCGCCCAGCCCGCTCCGCCACTCCGAGAGCACCACCCCGCGTTCGCGCACCACCTCGGCGGAGTCGAACAGGATCCCCCCGGCGACGTCTCCCAGGAAGGCGAAGGCCTGCTCCAGCGCGCGGGCGCTGTCGGTGGGCACGGGCAGGATGTACACCGTCTCGTCAAAGCCGGTGGCGGCGTTGAGGTCGGCGCCAAAGCGCACCCCCAGCGACTCCAGCACCTTGACGATGTCGTTCTTGGCGAAGCGGCGCGTGCCGTTGAACGCCATGTGCTCCACGAAGTGGGCCAGCCCCCGCTGGTCCGCGTCCTCCAGGATGGAGCCGGCGTTCACCACCAGCCGCAGCTCGGCGCGCTGCTCGGGGCGCGCGTTGCGGCGCACGTAGTAGCGGAGCCCGTTGGCCAGCGTGCCGATGCGCACCGCCGGGTCCACCGGCAGGCGCGAGGCGGCGGCGAACGAGTCCGCGGGGGCGGGCGCGGCGGCGGGGCGTGGGCGGGCGGGCTGGGCGCGCGCGCTGCCGGGGGGGACCAGCACCGGGGCGGCCGTCACCAGGAACAGCAGCAGGCGGGCGAGTGGGCGCATGGGGGACATGGTCAAGGGGCGAAGCGGCCGCGCAGCAGCGCGCGGAGATCCAGCGGGGGGGTATCCGGCGCGGGGGGCAGGGGGAGCGGCGGCGCCGTCCCCAGGGTGACCTGCTCCAGCGTCTCGCGCACGCCGGGGTCGAGGAAGCGTGACAGCTGCTGGTAGGAGAAGTCGGCGCCGGTGCGGGTGCTGTACGCCTGCATCGGCCACGACAGGTACAGGTGGGTGCGGGCGCGGGTCATGGCCACGTACAGCAGGCGGCGCTCCTCCTCCACCTGCGCCTCGTCGCCGGCGGCGCGCGCCATGGGAAAGACGCCGTCGCTGGCGTGGATCACGAACACGGCGTCCCACTCGCGCCCCTTGGCGCTGTGGCAGGTGGAGAGCACCAGCGCGTCGTCCTCGCCGGTGGCGCCCACCGCCAGGTCCTGCGTGCTGGCCGGGGGTTCCAGGGCGAGGGCGGCCAGGAAGGTGCCCCGATCGGGGTACCCTGCCGCGATCACCTCCAGCTGGTCCAGGTCGGCCACGCGCGCCGGGGCGTCGTCATACGCCCCCTTCAGGATCGGGTCGTACAGCTGCCGCACCAGGCGGATCGTCTCCGCCGGCCCGTGGCGCGCGCGCCCCTGCTCGGGGGTCCCCTCCACTCCCTGCATCCCGTCCAGCAGCGCCGCCAGCGCCTTGGCACCGGCGGCGGCGGTGCGGCTCCACGCCACCGCCCCCAGGGCGCGCGGATCCCACCCGTGCGCTTGCAGCGCCTCGATCGCGGCGCGCGCCGTCACGTCCCCCACCCCGGGGAGGAGGCGCAGGAGGCGGAACCAGC
>JAGWYS010000250.1 GCA_018969225.1 Gemmatimonadota bacterium
CGACTCCCGGTCATTGTCCACGAGCAGGACCTTGAGCAGGTTCCCTGGGTCCTCGGCGCTCCGGGGTCGGCCCGATGGGGCCGGCAGCGGCGCCCCTGTGTCTTCTCCCGCATCCTGAGTCATGACTGATCCGACGATCCCCTTGCAGGCCGGTGTCGAGGCGCCGGACTTCACCCTGGCGTCCACCTCCGGCGAGAAGGTCACGCTCTCGTCGTTCCGGGGGCGCTCGCCGGTGCTCCTCGCCTTCTTTCCCTTGGCGTTCACCGGCGTCTGCACCAGCGAAATGTGTGCCTTCAGTGAGGACTACGGGGCGTTCGCGGAGGCGGGCGTGACCGTGCTGCCGCTCTCGATCGACGCCACCCCGTCGCTCAAGGAGTTCAAGGAGAAGTACCACATCAAGGTGGACCTCCTGTCCGATATCAAGCGCGAGGCCACGCGCGCCTACGGGGTGCTGCGCCCCGAGTCGTACACCTCGCAACGCGCCTACTTCCTCGTGGGCACCGACGGCATGATCCGCTGGGCGCACGTGGAGGCGCACCCCGGGCTGCGTCGCGAGAACGCCGAGATCCTCGAGGCCATCAAGGCGGCGCTCGCCTGAACGACCCGGCACGGGGCGAACACGAGCGCGGGGGGTGGGGCCGCTTCGGCCTCCACCCCCCGCGTTGCACGTGCCCCATCCGGCAGCGTGGCGGCGCTCAGGCCATCGCCGGCGCGTCGGGGCGTCCCTCACCCGGTGCCGCACCTGGCGCGGTGCCCTGCGCCGGGCCCTGCACCACGATCCGGCGCGGCTGGGCGGGCAGCGCCTTCGCCACGCGAATCGTCAGCACGCCGTGGGCGGCCGACGCCGTCACGTCGTGCAGGTCCGCCTGCGTCGGAAGCCGGAAGCGCCGCTCGAACCGGCCGGTGCGGCGCTCGGCCAGCGCGGTACGCTCGCCGTCGCCCTGCGGGGCGGGCTCCCGCACCCCCCGCACCACGAGCGTCCCCTCTTCGGCCACGACGTCCACGCCTTCGGGGGCCACCCCGGGGAGGTCGATGGCGATGGTGTATCCCGTGGCATCCTCGCGCGCGTCAGCGGCCGGCTCCCATGCCGCCGCCGGCTTCGGCAGCAGGTCATCCAGCACGCGGTGCACGTCCACGCGCATGCCGAGGGGCGCAAACGCGGTGGGGAGCGGCAGGCGGTAGTAGGTCATCGGTACGGTCTCCAGTCTGGCGTGGTTGGGACAGTGACGAGGCGCGGGCGATGCCGCCGCGCCACGCCTTCCGGTGGATGCACCCGCGATGCCATGCGAACTCCGCCATGGCGGCGAGCCACGGGGGATGTCTGCCGCCAATCGGGCATGGCGCGCGCCGATGTGGCAGCTGGCGGCTTGGCGTCATCGCCGAATCCATTTCCACCTGCCATTCGGTCAGCTTGTCCGAATTGGTGCGGGGTCCTACCTTTCCATGATGTGCCTGACCGCCGTGTACCCAAGCGTGGACCGATGACGCCCCCGTCGTCAGTGGGCAAGTCGGCGCGGGTGCTTCGGACCGTGGATGTGGGGGAATGCGCGCGGCTCCTGCTGGAGGCTCGTGGGGTGGAGGACGGGGTACGGTCAGTGCTGCGCCTGCTGGGCGAGGACCTGGGGGCGGCGGCCGTCACCGTGGTCCTTCCCGGGGATGGGGAGGGACGGCTGGCGTGGCGGGCCGTGACCGCAACGGCGGCGGACGACGCGCTGACGCCGTGGCTGGAGCTTCCGCTCGAGGCGCATGGGCGGATGGTGGGCCGCCTGCAGCTGCGGGGAGAGGCCGGGGGAGCCGTGGCCGACGACCGGCATGGGGTGGCCGGCGTGGCGGCATTGCTGGCGCTGGTGCTTGGGCAAGACGAACGGTTGCGGGCGTTGGAGGGGGAGCTGTCGGCGCGGGTGGCGGAGCTGGCTGAGCAGCGTGCGTTCATGGAGTGCGTCGTCGATTCCCTGCCGGTGGGGCTGTATGTGGTGGATCGCGACTATCGGATCCATGCCTGGAACAGCCGGCGGGAGAGCGGGTTGCAGGGGGTGGCTCGGTCGGACGCCCTGGGGCGCACCATCTTCGAGGTGCTCAACCGGCAGCCGGCCGCCATGCTCAAGGCCGAGTTCGACCAGGTCTTTGCCACCGGGCTGCTGGAGCAGTTCCAGATGGAGAGCCGCGCCTTCGGGGCGCCGCGCAGCTACCGGATCTCCAAGATCCCCATGCGCCGCGGCGACGGTCCGGTGACCCACGTGATCACCGTGGGCGAGGACATCACGGATTGGAAGGCGGCGCAGGACCGCATGGCGCAGGCCGAGAAGCTGGCGGCGCTGGGACAGCTGGCCGCCGGGGTCATGCACGAGATCAACAACCCGCTCGCGACCATCGCCGCCTGCGCCGAGTCGATCGCGCTGCACGCCGAGGCGGGGGCGGGGATCGCCCCGCCGGAGCTGCTTCGCATCATCGATCTCGAGGTGCAGCGGTGCAAGGGGATCGTGGACGGCCTGCTCGACTTCGCCCGCCCCAAGCCCGCCTGCCGCATCCCCTGCGACGTGAACGGCATCGTGCGCCGCGCGTTGTTCCTCCTCAAGCACCACCCGCGCTTCCGGCGCGTGCGCGTGCGCCCGCTGCTCGATGAGGCCCGTCCGCTCCAGGCGTGCGGCGACGAGGACCAGCTGGTGCAGGTGGTCATCGCGCTGGCCATGAACGCCCTCGACGCCACGCCCGAGGGGGGGGAGGTGCGCGTGGCCACCCGCAGCGGGGTGGGCCCCGGCGGAAGCCCCGAGGTGGAGATGGCGCTGGAGGACGAGGGCCCCGGGATCCCGCGCGCCATGCAGGCCAAGGTCTTCGAGCCCTTCTTCACCACGAAGCCGACGGGGCAGGGGACCGGGCTCGGCCTCGCCATCTGCTACGGCATCGTGCAGGACCATGGCGGGCGCATCGAGGTGGAGTCGGTCGAGGGAGCCGGAGCCACCTTCCGGGTGCGGCTGCCGGCGGTGGCCGGGCCGTGACCGCGCCGGAGCTGGTGTCGGCAGGGGCGGTGACGCCGGCGATCCGCGTGCTGGTCGCGGACGATGAACCGCATCTGCCGCTGCTACTGCAGCAGTTCCTGGCCGCGCGCGGCTACGCCGTGACGGTGGTGCGCGACGGGTGCGCCGCCTTGCAGGCGCTGGCCGACGACCCCTATGACGTGGCGTTGCTGGACGTCGTGATGCCCGAGGTGGACGGCTTGGAGGTGCTCCGCCGCGTGCGCGAGGCCCCCGCCCCCCCCGAGGTGCTGGTGGTCACGGGCAACGGCACTGTCGAGACCGCGCTGGCCGCGCACCGACTGGGGGCATACCAGCTCCTGGCCAAGCCGTACCGGATGGCCGAGGTGGAGGCGGTGGTGCGGCGGGCGTGGGAAAAGCGCGTCCTGCGGCGCGACCGGCAGCGGTGGCTGGCCTGGCGCCGTCGGCTGGACCCCGCCACGCCGTTTCTCACCGCCTATGCGCCGCTGCGCGCGGTGCTCGCCTTGGTGCGCGAGGGGGCGCCCGGGATGGCCCCCATGCTGGTGACGGGGGAGGTCGGCACGGGAAAGCGGTGCCTGGCCCGCCAGTGGCACCAATGGAGTGATGCGCCGACGGGGCCGCTGGTGGAGTGGGTGATTGCGGCGACGCGGCCGGAACACCAGGCGTTGGAGCTGTTCGGGGAAGTGCAGGGTGACTCGCCGCCGCTGCTGGAGCTAGCGGCGGGGGGGACGCTGGTGCTGCATGGCGTGGAGGCCCTGGAGCCCGCTGTGGGCGCCCGGCTGGCCGAGGCGCTCGCGCGCGGGGTGTGGAGCCCGGGGCGCAGCCGCCGGGTGCGGATGCTGGACGTGCGACTCGTCGGGACCAGCCGGGTCGCGCAGGCGACGGAGGTGGCGGGAGGGCTGCGGGCGGCGTTGGGGGGCTTGCGAGTGACCCTCCCGCCGTTGGCCGAGCGCCGCGTGGACCTGCCGCTGCTGGCGCAGCACTTCCTGGAGCAGGCGGTACCCGGCGTGCCGCCGCAGCTGGCGCCGGCGACCCTCGAGGCCATGGAACGCTATGCGTGGCCGGGCAATGTGCGGGAGCTGCGCGCCGTCATGGAGCGCGCCGCCCTGCTCGCGGCGGACGGCACCGTGGGGCCGGCGCTGGTCCCGGGCGGGGGGGAGGCGATGGAGGGCGCGGCCGTGGCGACGCGCCAGGCGGGGGCGCCGTCCGGCGGCGTGGTGGCGATGGCGCCGCTCGAGGTGCTCGAGCGGGGACACATCGAGGCGGTGCTGGAGGCCACGGGGTGGCACCAGGGGCGCGCGGCCGCCCGCCTGGGGATTTCCCCGAAGACGTTGTACCGCAAGATCCGCGGGTACGGGCTCGTGCGCCCCACCCCCAGGGGACGGGGGGCGGGCGCGCCCGCCGGGGGCGCCTCGGGGCGCGACGGAGGCGCCTCGTGAGGATCCTGGTGATCGAGGACGACCCCACCGTGGGGGAGTTCGTGCGGCGGGGGCTGGAGGAGCAGCGCTGGCAGGCCGACCTGGTGGCCAACGGGCTCGAGGGGGAGCGGCTCGCGCTCTCCCAGCCGTATGACCTGGTGGTGCTCGACATGCGCCTCCCGGGGCGCAACGGGCTGGACGTGCTGCGGTCGCTGCGCGCGCGGGGGATGGAGCGGCCGGTGCTGGT
>JAGWYS010000251.1 GCA_018969225.1 Gemmatimonadota bacterium
CACCGCCATCGGCGGCAACTACTACGTGGTGCGCCTCCCCCCCGTGCAGTACGCCGACGGCACCGCGGGCGCGCCGCAGGGCGGGGGGAGCGTGTACCGCGACGCCGTCGCCACCACCTCCTGCACCGGCTCCGCGCGCTCCGCCGGGGTGGGCGATTGGCTCGACCTCGAGAGCGGCAACCTGGTCGGCCCCACGCTGCAGGGGGTGCGCACCCTCTGCGGCGCCAGCGGCAACGTGTTCAGCTGCAACGCGCGCGTCACGCTCCCCGTCTGGAACGCCCGCAACGGGAGCAGCGCCAGCGCGTGGGTGCAGGTGCTGTACGTGGGGGCGTTCGTCGTCACCGGGTTCGACAACGGCACCGTCACCGGCTACCTCACCGCGCTCGCCGCCGACGGCACCGCCAGCGGGTTCCTGCCGCGCCCCGCCCCGGTGATGCGCGGCGCCCTGGTGCAGTGAGGCGCCGCCGCGGGTGGGCGGCTACCCCCGCAGCCAGCGCAGCAGCTCCGCCACCGTGGCGCGCTTCCCCGTCATCAGGAGCCCCACGCGGTAGATCCGCGCGGCGGCCCAGATGCTCACCGCCGCGCCGGCCGCCACCGACGCCAGCGCCAGCGCCACCTCCACCGTCGGCACCTGCGTCACCGTCATGCGCATGGGCATCATGATGGGCGCCGAGTGCGGGAGGAGCGACAGCACCCGCGCCAGCGTGCCGTCCGGCTGCATCAGCACCGACTGGGCGAAGACGATGGTGGACACCAGCAGCACCATCACGGGGGTCTGGGCCTGCTGCGCCTCCTGCTCGCTGTTCACGCTGGCCCCGGTGGCCGCGAAGATCCCCGAGTAGAGCAGGAATCCCGTGATGAAGAACGCCAGCAGCACCGCCAGCGTCCCCCCCTCCAGCGCCGGGAGGGTGAAGCCCGGGGCGGGCACCCCCAGCGCCGAGAACAGCGGGGCGCGCCAGTGCCAGAAGGCCAGCGACGCCCCAAGCCACACCCCCATCTGGGTGAGCCCCACCGCGCACACCCCCAGCACCTTCCCCAGCAACAGCCGCCCGGGGGCGATGCTGGCGATGACCACCTCCGCCACCCGCGACTGCTTCTCCTCCAGCACGCCGCGCATCACGGCGATGCCGTAGATGAACATCATGACGTACAGCAGCATGGCCACCGCCAGCCCCGCAAACAGGTTCAGCTGCCCGGACCCGCCGCGCCCGCGCGCCGTGAGCCGTTCGGTGGCCAGCCGCACCGTGGTGGCGGCCAGCCGGCGCCCCAGCTCGGGGTCCACGCCCCCCTGGTCAATGCGCCACATCACCAACGCCCGCTGCACCGCCCCCTCCAGCCGCTGCATGTCAAACAGCGCGGTGGTGTTCCCCCCGGCGTAGCGCGCCGCCCCCGCCGCCAGCGTGGCGCTGTCCAGCACCAGGTAGCCGCGCACCGAGTCGGCCACCACCAGCCGCGTGGCCAGCGACTCCGCCGCCGCCACCTCGCGCCCCGTCGCCGTCACCACGCGCGGCGGCGTGCCGCGCCCCAGCGCGCCCCCCGCCAGCGCCGAGGCCACCTGCACCCCCAGCCCCGCGCCCGTGGCGTCCACCACCACGATCCGCGCGCCGTCCGCCTTCCCCTGGCCGCGCTCCGCCAGCAGCGGCGGGATCACCATGATCCCGCCGAAGAACAGCGGCCCGAACAGCGTGGCGACCACGAACCACTTCGAGCGCACCCGCTCCTCGTACTCGCGGCGGATCACCGCCCACAGCTTCCGCGCCCCGCGCATCCCGTCACCCATGGCCCGTCATCCCCGCTTCCACGTGGGTGCCCCCCACCTTGTCCAGGAAGATCCGGTGCAGCGACGGCCGCATCCGCTCGTACCGCTCGATGGGCGCCCCCGCCGCCACCAGCCGCGCCAGCAGCGCCCCCGCCTGCGCCTCGGGCGCCAGCTCCAGCTCCAGGTAGCGGTGCGAGTCGTCCACCCGGCGCACCAGCGCCGGGTCCGCCAGCACCGCCAGCACCGCGGGCGACGGCGCGCCGTCCAGCGCCAGCGCCACCAGCGGCGCCCCGTGCGCCTCGCGCACCGCCGCCACCCCGCCGTCCAGCACCTTTTCGCCGCGCGCAATGATGCACACCGCGTCGCACATCCGCTCCGCGTTGTCCATGATGTGCGTGCTGAAGATCACCGTCCGCCCCGCCTGCCGCAGCGCCACCACGGTGTCCTTGAGCGCCTGCGCGTTGAGCGGGTCCAGCCCGCTGAAGGGCTCGTCCAGGATCACCAGCGCGGGGTCGTGCAGCAGCGCGCCGATGAACTGCACCTTCTGCTGCATCCCGCGCGACAGCTCCTCCACCTTGGCGCCCCCCCAGTCCTTCCCCGCGTCGCGCAGCGCCAGCCGTTCCAGCCACGCATCGATGCGCCGCTCGAGGTCGCGCCCCGACAGCCCCTTGAGCTCCCCCAGGAAGCGCAGCATCCGCCGCACCCCCATCTTGCGGTAGAGCCCGCGCTCCTCGGGGAGGTACCCCACCACGTCGGCCAGCGCCGGGTCGTGCGAGGCCCGCCCCAGCAGGCGGATCTCCCCGCGGTCTGGCGCGATGATGTTGAGGATCATCCGGATGGTGGTGGTCTTCCCGGCGCCGTTGGGGCCGAGGAGTCCGTACACCGTCCCGGCGGGGACGGACAGCGACAGCGAGCGCACGGCCACGTGGTTGGCGTAGGCCTTGGCGACGTCGCGCAGGAGCAGGGCAGGGTCGGCCATGCGCATCAGTCTAGCGGCCGGACCGTCGCGCCGCCGGTCCCCGCAGGGCATCTTTGCGGGGCCGCGTACCCCGCCCATGACCGCCCCCGTCGAGCCCCTGCCTTCCGTCGCGCCCCCCACCCCGCTTCGCTTCTCCCGGCAGGAGCTGGCGGGCGCCTTCGGCGACCTCGGCACCGACCTCCCGCTGCTGGTGGGGGTGGTGCTGGCCACCGGCATGGACGCCCCCATGGCGTTCCTGCTGTTCGGGGCGCTGCAGGTGGCCTCGGGGCTCGCCTACCGGCTCCCCATGCCGGTGCAGCCCCTCAAGGCCATGGCGGCCATCGCCATCGCCGGCAAGCTGGCCCCGCCGGTGCTGGCCGCCGGGGGCATGGTGGTGGGCGCGGTGATGCTGTTGCTGGCGCGCACCGGCGCCCTGGCGTGGCTGGCGCGCACCGTCCCCAAGCCCGTCGTGCGCGGCATCCAGGTGGGGCTCGCCATCCAGCTGGGGACGCTGGCGCTCACCCGCTTCCTGCCGGCCGACGGGGCGCGCGGGTGGCTGGTGGGCGCCGTGGCACTGGCGCTGGTGCTGGCGCTGCGCACCAACCGCCGCGTCCCCGCCGCCTTGGTGGTGGTGGGCGCCGGCGCGGCGTACGCGCTGGCCACCTGGCCCGCCGCGCAGCCGCTGCCGTGGGGCCTCCACGCGCCGTCGCTCCCGGCGCGGTGGCCCACCGCCGCCGAGTTCGCCCAGGGCGCGCTGCTGCTGGCGCTTCCGCAGCTGGCGCTCTCGCTGGGCAACTCGGTGCTAGCCACGCAGCAGGTGGTGCGCGACCTCTTCCCGCAGCGTCCCCCGCTGGCGGTGCGCACCATTGGCACCACGTACGCCGTCATGAACCTGGCCGCCGCGCCACTGGGCGGGCTGCCGGTATGCCATGGCTCGGGGGGGATGGCCGGCCACTACGCCTTCGGCGCCCGCACCGGCGGCAGCGTGGTGCTCTATGGCGGGTTCCTCATCGTGGCGGGGCTCTTCCTGGCGGGCGACCCGGCCGCCTTCCAGCGGCTCTTCCCCGCGCCCGTGCTGGGGACGCTGCTGCTGGTGGAGGCGGCGGCGGTGCTGTGGCTGGTGCGCGACCAGGTGGCGCAGCCGCGCGCGCTGGCCCTGGCGCTGGCGTGCGGCGCCGCCGCGGCGTGGCTCCCCTACGGCTACGCCGTGGCGCTGGTGGCGGGCACCGTGGTGTGGCGGTGGCTCCCGCGCCACGGGTCGTCCGAGGTCTGGCGCCCCGCGTCCCCGCGCTAGATTTTCCCGTGTTCTCCCCGGCGGCGCCGACGGCCGCCCCCACCTTGGGACTTCCACTCGTGCCCCCCATGCGCACCCGCCAGCTTGCCGCCCTCCTCGCCCTCGGCGCGGCCGTCACCACCGCCTTTGTCGCCCCCCGCCTGGTTGCCGACGTCTCCGGCAAGTGGGCCGGGTCCGTGGACGGCCCGCAGGGCGCCATGCCCCTCAACATGAACCTCACCCAGAAGGGGGACAGCCTGGGCGGCTCCCTCGAGTCCCCCGCCGGCTCCACGCCGCTCATCGGCGTGGTCAAGGCGGACTCGGTGTTCTTCTCCTTCAACTTCGACGCCGGCGGGCAGGTGGTCCCCATCAACGGCACCGCCATCGTGAAGAGCGACACCGCCATGGCCGGCTCCCTCGAGGTCACCGGGATGGCGGCGTTCCCCTTCACGGCCACCCGCCAGAAGCAGTAGGAACCCATGGCCTCCCCCTCGCGTCTTTCCGCCCTCGCCGCGCTCGCGGCGGGGGGCGCCCTCACCGTGCTGGGGGCCACCGGCGCGGGGGGGATCCCCGCCGTCGGCCGCCTCCTCTCCCCCAGCGTGGGGGTGTGGCGGGCCGCGCACGACGACCTCCCGGCGGA
>JAGWYS010000252.1 GCA_018969225.1 Gemmatimonadota bacterium
CCAGCCGCGGCGCCGCGGCCGGCTGCGCGCCCGCCCTCGGCACCGCCCCGGGGACGGCGTGCAGCAGGACGGCCAGGATGGCGGCGGACACCGCGGCGGAGGGACGCAGGAACGGCATGGCGGACCGAGCAGGGGGACGAAAAGATGCAAACGGTGGAATCTACGCGTCCCCCCCATCGCTGCCAGAACGGGGTGCGCGCCGCCACCGCGCCGTGGCGCGCGCGCTACTTTCCGCCCCATGACCGTCCCCTCCGGCTTCGCCGACCCGGCGTCCCTCGACTACGCCCCCGAGGCCATGCGCGCCATGGGGGAGGCGGTGGTGCACCGCGCCGTCGCCCACCTGGCCGCGCTGCGCGACCAGCCCGCCAGCGGCCTCCCCACCGACCCCGCCTTCCTGCGCGCCCTCAGCACCCCCGTCCCTCCGGAGGCGGGGGAGCCGCTGGAGCCCCTGCTGGACCTGCTCTTCGACGAGTGCCTCCCGCGCGCCTACAACGCCCCCCACCCGGGGTACCTCGCCTACATCCCCGGGGGTGGCGTCTACCCGGCGGCGCTCGCCGACTTCCTCAGCAGCGCCGTCAACCGCTACACCGGCGTCTGGTGGGCGGCGCCGGCGCTGGTGCAGCTGGAAGCCGACGTGCTCGACTGGCTGCGCGACTGGATGGGGTTCCCGGCCGGCACCGCCGGGCTGTTCACCACCGGCGGCTCGGGGGCCACCTTCAACGCCATCCTCTGCGCCCGCGAGCGGCTGCTGGATCCCGACATCCGCCCGGGGGTGCTGTACACCTCCACGCAGGCGCACCATTGCATCGCGAAGGCGGCCAAGCTGGCCGGCATCGCCGCCGACCGCGTGCGGCTGGTGCCGGTGGACGCCGATTTCCGCATGGACGTCGCCGCCCTCGCCGCCGCCATCGCCGCCGACCGCGCGGCCGGCCTGCGCCCCTTCTTCGTGGCCTCCTCCGCCGGCACCACCAACACCGGCGCGGTGGACCCGCTGGACGCCGTCGCCGACCTGTGCGCCCGCGAGGGGCTCTGGCACCATGTGGACGGCGCCTACGGCGCCTGCTTCCACCTCGTCCCCGCCCTGCGCCCGCTGCTGGCCGGGCTGCCGCGCGCCGACTCCCTCACCCTGGACCCGCACAAGGGGCTCTTCCTCCCGTACGGCACGGGCGCGCTGCTGGTGCGCGACGGCGACGCGCTGCGCGCGGTGCACACCACCACCGCCGGCTACCTCCCCGAGAACCAGGACACGTTCTACGACCCCGCGCAGCACGGCCCCGAGCTGTCGCGCGGCTTCCCGGGGCTGCGCCTCTGGCTGGCGGTGCGGCTGTTCGGCGCGGCGCGCTACCGCGCGGCGCTGGCCGAGAAGCGCGCCCTCGCGGTGGACGCCGCCGCCCGCGTCGCCGCGCTCCCCGGCGTGGTGATGGACGCGCCGCCGCAGCTGTCGCTCTTCGCCTTCCACCTGGACGCCCCCGCCCTCCCCACCGCCGCCGCGCGCAACGCCGCCACCCGCGCCCTCGTGGACCGCGTCACCGCGCGCGGGCGCGTGATGCTCTCGGGGTGCACCGTGGACGGGCGCTACCTGGCCCGCGTGTGCGTGCTCAGCTTCCGCACCCGCGCGGGCGACGTGGAGGCCGCCGTCGAGGACATCGCCGCCGAGGCCGAGGCGCTCCAGGGCGTCGCGGCCCCCTGACCCCACCGCCGCCCGCCCCCATGCGCATCCTCTTCGTGGCCGCCGAAGTGGCCCCCCTCGTCAAGACCGGCGGGTTGGCCGACGTGGCCGGCGCCCTCCCCGCCGCGCTGCAGGCCGCCGGCCACGACGTGTGCGTCATCATGCCCTTCTACCAGCGGCTCCGCGCGCAGGGGGTGGCCGTGTTGGGGCCGGTGGCCGCCACCTTCCTGCCCGCCGGGGAGCGCATGGAGGAGTGCCGCGTGTGGCGCGCCACCGACCACCCCGTGCCGCTCTACCTGCTGGACATCCCCGCCGCCTTCGCCCGCCCGGGCATCTACGGCGACGGCGACGACGACCGCCGCTTCATCCTGTTCGCGCGCGGGGTGCTGGCCGCCATGCAGCACCGGCGCGAGGTGCACGGCTGGATCCCCGACGTGGTGCACGCCAACGACTGGCACGCCGCGCTGGTGCCGCACTACTGCAAGACCACCCTCGCCTACACCTTCGGCCGCATCGGGACCGTCTGCACCATCCACAACCTGGCCTACCAGGGGCGCTTCAACCCCTTCACCCTCGCCCTGGCCGGGCTCACCGAGGGCGGGCTGCTGGAGAACCAGTGGGGGCCGCGCGTGGCCGGCGCCTTCAACTTCCTGGCGCGCGGGCTCGCCGCCAGCGACGTGATCACCACCGTCAGCCCCACCTACGCCCGCGAGATCCGCACCGCCGAGTACGGCGAGGGGCTGGAGGGGCTGCTGCTGGCGCGCCAGCACCGCCTGGTGGGGATCCTCAACGGCCTCGACACCCGCCTCTTCGACCCCGCCACCGACCCGCACCTGGCCGCCCCCTACGACGCCGACGCCCCCGCCGGGAAGGCGGCGTGCAAGGCGGCGCTGCAGCGCGAGCTGGGGTGGGCGGAGGCCCCCGACCGGCCGCTGCTGGGGGTGGTCTCGCGGCTGGTGTCGCAGAAGGGGCTCGACCTGCTGCTCGACGCGCTCCCCTGGCTGCTCCGGGACACCGCCGCGCAGCTGGTGGTGCTGGGGTCGGGGGAGCACGGGCTCGAGTCGGCGTTCCACCACGCCGCCGCCGCGCACCCCGGGCGCCTCGCGCTGCGCACCGGCTTCGACGCCGCGCTCGCGCAGCGCATCTACGCGGGCACCGACCTGTTCCTCATGCCGTCGCGCTTCGAGCCCTGCGGACTGGGGCAGCTCATCGCGCTGCGCTATGGCAGCGTGCCGGTGGTGCGCGCCACGGGGGGGCTGCAGGACACGGTGCGCGAGGGGTACGAGGGGAACGGCTTCGTCTTCCACCCGGTGGACGCGGGGGAGTTCGTCGGGGCGATCGCGCGGGCGCTGGAGGCGTACCGCACCCCCGAGGGGTGGGCGATGCTGCGCGCGCGGGGGATGCGCGAGGATCACGGCTGGGCGCGCGCCGCCGAGGGATACGGCGCGGTGTACCGGCGGGCGGCGGCGTTCGCCGCGGGGTGACGCGCGGGGGCTGCTACCCCAGCGAGTCCACCATCGGCTGCGTGATGAGCACCGTCCCCTTCTCGCTGCGCCGGAACCGCTGCGCGTCGGCCTCGGGGTCCTCCCCCACCACCAGCCCCGGGGGGATGTGCACGCCGCGGTCCACCACCACGTTCCGCAGCCGCGCCCCCCGCCCCACCACCACTTCGGGGAGCACCACCGCGTGGTCCAGCGCCGCGTACGAGTGGACCTTCACGTGGGTGAACAGCAGGCTCCGGTGCAGCGACGCCCCCGAGATGATGCACCCGCCGGACACCAGCGAGTTGAGCGCCACCCCGCGCCGCCCCTCCTCGTTGTGCACGAACTTCGCCGGCGGGGTGATCTCGCCGTAGGTCCAGATCGGCCAGTCGCGGTCGTACAGGTCCAGCGCCGGCACCACGCTGGTGAGGTCGATGTTCGCCTCCCAGTACGCGTCGATCGTCCCCGCGTCGCGCCAGTACGCCCCGGCCTCCGTCGCCCCCTTCACGCAGCTGGCGCTGAAGCGGTGCGCCACCGCCTTGCCGTGGCGCGTCACGTGCGGGATGAGGTCCTTCCCGAAGTCGCGCGACGAGTGCGGGTTGGCCGCGTCCTCCCGCAGCAGCGTGAACAGGAAGCGCGTGCGGAACACGTAGATCCCCATCGACGCCAGCGCCACCTCCGGGTTCCCGGGCAGCCCGGGCGGGTCCGCCGGCTTCTCCAGGAACGTGGTGATGCGGTCGTGCGCGTCCACCTGCATCACCCCGAAGCCGCTGGCCTCGCGCCGCGGCACCTCCAGCACCCCCACCGTGACGTCGGCCCCCTGGTCCACGTGCTGCTCCAGCATCAGCTCGTAGTCCATCTTGTACACGTGGTCGCCCGCCAGGATGACCATGAACTCGGGGCTGTACGACTCGATGATGTCGATGTTCTGGTACACCGCGTCGGCCGTCCCCTCGTACCACTGCGTCTCCGAGACGCGCTGGCTGGCCGGGAGGATGTCGAACGACTCGTTGCGCTCGGGGCGCAGGAAGTTCCAGCCGCGCTGCAGGTGGCGGATGAGCGAGTGCGCCTTGTACTGCGTGGCCACGCCGATGCGGCGGATCCCCGAGTTGATGGCGTTGGAGAGGGCGAAGTCGATGATGCGCGACTTCCCGCCGAAGTACACCGCCGGCTTGGCGCGCCGGTCGGTGAGCTCGTGCAGCCGCGAGCCGCGCCCGCCCGCCAGCACGTACGCCATGGCGAAGCGGGACAGGTTGCCGGAACGGGTGTAGGGGGCCATGGTTGCATTCTTGCCGCGGGACCGCGGGGGCGAAAGGGCGCCCCCGCCTGACGCCCGCGCGCGCCCTCGCCCTCCTCGCCCTCCCGCCCATGCCCGGACGCCCCCCCTTCCTCCCGGTGCTGCTGGCCCTCGCCGCCGCCCCCGCGCTCCTGGCGTCGCCCGTGTCGGCCCCCCTGGCGGCGCAGCCGGCCCCCGCC
>JAGWYS010000253.1 GCA_018969225.1 Gemmatimonadota bacterium
CCGTACGCCCTGCAACTGGTGCGGGACCCGGCGCAGGTGCGTGCCTTCCTGCGGGAGCGCGGCTACGAGGGGGGCGCGTGAGGGGCGCGGCGCGGCGCGCGCGCTGGCCGCTGCTGGCGCTGGCCCTCGCCGGGGGCGCCCCCGTGGCCGGGGCGCAGCCGGCCTCCCGGGCGCCAATCCCCCCGGACTCGCTGGAGCGCGCCGCACGGCGGCTCATCGCGGCCGTCCCCTTTCCCGCGCTGGTCACGCGCGGCGCCGACGGGGCCCCCCAGGCCCGGCCGGTGCAGCCCCGCCTCCCCGACAGCAGCTGGACGGTGTGGCTGGCCACCAACCCGCGCACCCGCAAGGTCGCGGAGGTCACCCGCGATCCCCGCGTCGTGCTGCACTACTTCGACCCGGCCACGCTGGGGTACGTGACGCTCCACGGCCGCGCGCGCGTGGTGCGCGACGCCGCCGAGCAGGCCGCCCACTGGGATCCCGCGTGGGACCGCTTCTACCCCGACCGGGAGCGCGGGGCCGTGCTGCTGGCGGTGCGTGGCGAGCGCCTTGAGCTCGTGAGCGCCGCCTGGGGGATCGAGGGGGACGCGGCCACGTGGCGCCCGCCGACGGTCATGCTCCGCCGACGGGCCCCCGCGGGCGCGCCCCCGCCCGGTCCCGCGCCGGCTACTTCGCCAGCACGATCTCCAGCGGCACCCCGTTGAAGGCGATCTTCACGATGCGCCGCGGGTCCCCCTTGTTCACGAAGAACGTGACCGGCTGGTCGGGCCCGTCCACCGCCACCCGGTAGGTGGCGAAGGTGCCGGCCGGGACGGTCACGATCTCCTCGCGCTCCACGCGCACCGTCCAGGTCTTGGTGTTCCCCCGGCCCCCGTTGAACACCGTGACGGGCACCGTCGCGCCCGGGGCGAGCGGGAAGAGCGGCAGCAGCGACGGCACCAGGTTGTCGTCCAGGATCCCCGCCGGCACCTCCGCGTTGACCTTCACCTCGGTGAGCCCCTGCGGCCCGGGGGTCTTGGCGGTCCCCGTGGCCCGCCCACCCGCGTAACGCACGTCGACGGTGATGGCCTGCCCCTGCGCCGTCCCGTCCTGCTTGAGCGCCCGCATCGCCCCGTCGGTCCCGAAGGTCACCACCGTGGTCTGGTTCACGATGGGGCCCAGCACCGACCGCTCGGTGAGCGTCCACCCGTCGGCGCCGCGCGCCAGCCGCGATACCTGGTAGCCAAAGGGGTTCCCCTGCAGCAGCACGGTGAACGAATCCGTGCGCGCCACGAGGCGCTCCCAGGGGATGGCCACGACGGAGGGCTTGGGATTGAGCGCTTCGGGTGCCAACGGCTTCCCCGCCACGTCCAGCAGGCGTGCCGAGGGGGCCAGACCCTTGAGCGCGTCCCACAGCTTCTGCCCGTCGCCCACCACCACGATGACCCCCTGGTCGGGGCGGAAGGTTGCCGCCGCGGCCAGCCGCGCCTCGGGCGCGGTGACCGCCGCCAGCTTCTGCCGGTAGGTCTGCACGTAGTCGGCCGGCAGCCCCAGCAGCCGCGCCGTGGCCACGCGGTTGGCCACCTGCTCCGCGGTCTCCACCAGCAGCGGGAAGCGCCCGGTGAGCGAGCCCTGCCGGTCGGCCAACTCCTGCGCGGGGAGCACCGAGTCGCGCAGCGCGCGAATCTGCTGCAGCATCACCGTCACCGCGGAGTCGGTCACCTCGGTGCGGAACTCGCCCGAGGCGGTGAAGGCGCCCGGGCCTCGGCGCGTGGTCACCTCGGAGTACGAGCCGTAGGTCCACCCCTTCTGCTCGCGCAGGATGCGGAAGAACCGCCCTTCGCTCCCCCCGCCGAGCGCCTCGTTGGCCACGGTGGCGGCGTAGCGCCGCGGATCGGCCGGGCCCCAGGTGACGTTGCCGATGAGCACGTTGCTCTGCACCGAGCCGGGGCGGTGGACGAGGATGACCTCGCCCCGCGCGCGGGGGGGGACGGGCGGCGGCGCGGGGGTCGGGGCCGGGGCGCCGGCCCACCCGGCGAACGCCTTGGTGGCCAGCGTCCGCGCCTGTGCCAGCGAGAGGTCGCCGGCCACCACCAGCAGCGCTCCCTGCGGGCGGAGCCGGGCCTTGTGGAACGCCACCAGATCTGCGCGCGTGATGGCCTTCACCGTGGCCTCGGTGGCGCTTCGGCCGTAGGGGTGCGCGCCGTAGAGCGCCTGCCGGAAGGTGCGGGCCGCGATGGCCGCGGGCTGCGACTTCTCCAGCTCCAGCCCCGAGAGCGTCTGCGTCCGCAGCAGCTCCACTTCCCGCTCCGGGAAGGTGGGGCGCATGGTGGCGTCGGCCAGCAGCTCGAAGGCCAGCGCCGCATTGCGCGAGAGGGTGTTCACCGACAGCTGCAGGAAATCGTCGCCGGCCGCGGCGCCGAAGCCGCCGCCCACGCCCTCGATCGCCGCGGCGAACTGCTCGGCGTTGCGGGCGCCGGCGCCCTTGCCCAGCAGTCCGGCCACCATGTTGGCCATCCCCGTCTTACCGAGGGGCTCGGTGACCGCCCCGGCGGCAAAGGACAGCGAGACCGCAATCACCGGCTGCCGACGGCTTTCCACCACCAGGAGGCGCACGCCGTTGGGGAGCACCTCCTCGCGGAAGGGGGGGAACTGCGCGGGGGCCAGCGGCATGGGCGCCGGCGGCCGCGTGGGGTAGGGCTGCGCCCCCGCCACGGCGGGAGCGCCGGCGGCCAGCAGCAGGGCGGCCGCCAGCATCGTCTGGGCACGGGGGCGCATCACTTCTTCTCCGGGGTGATCACCAGCGTGAGCGAGTTCTCGGGGCGCAGGTAGGTGGCGGCCACGCGCCGGATGTCGGCGGCGGTGACGGCCTGGTAGCGATCGAGGTCGGTGTCCACGGCGCGCACATCCCCCAAGAACAGCGCGGCGAAGTGCACCGCCTCGGCGAACGGGAGCGCCTGCTGGCGCTCGCTCACCTTCGCGAAGCGGTACGCGTTCTTGGCCTTGGTCACCTCCTCCTCGTCGACCCCGTCCGCGCGCACCCGCGCGATCTCCGCCAGCAGCCGCGTCTCCGCGGAGTCGATGGCCACCCCCTGGTTGGCGATCGCCAGCGTGACCCAGCCCCCGGGGCCGCGGGTGGGGCCGAAGGGGTTGACCAGCGCCTGCGCTGCCAGCGCCACCTTGGCGTCGCGCACCAGCGCCCGGTTGAAGCGGGAGCTCTCCCCGCCGCCCACGATCGTCCCCAGCAGCTCCAGCGCGGGGTAGTCGGCGTGGTTCACCGGCGGGATGCGGAAGGCCACCAGCACCGCCGGGAGGGTGGCGTTGCGGTCGGGCACCACCTCGCGGCGCGCCGCGGTGCCGAGCCCCTGCGCGCACGGCACCGGCGGGGGCACCTTGCCGCGCGGGATGTCCCCGAAGTACTGCGCGATCAGCGCCTTCGCCTCGGCGGGCTTGAAGTCGCCCACCACCACGAGCGTGGCGTTGTTGGGGGCGTAGTACTGGTCGAAGAACGCCTTGACGTCCTCCACCTTGGCGGCGTTGAGGTCGTCCATGGACCCGATCAGCGAGTGCGCGTAGGCGAAGCACCCCTGCGCGTCCCAGAGCGACGGCAGCCGGTCCACCAGCGCCCCGGAATACGGCTGGTTGTCAAACCGGAGCCGCCGCTCCTCCTTGACCGCCTCCTGCTGGTTCTTGAGGTTGGCCGGGGTGATGGCCAGCGCCCGCATCCGGTCGGCCTCCAGCCACAGCGCGAGGTTGAGCCGGTTGGAGGGGAGCCATTCGTAGAAGTTGGTCACGTCGGCCCGCGTGGAGCCGTTCAGGTTGCCCCCCGCGTTGCCGATGAGCGTCATGTGCTCCCCCTTGGGGGCGTTGGCCGACCCCTGGAACATCATGTGCTCGAACAGGTGGGCGAAGCCGGTGCGCCCGGGCACCTCGTTGCGGGACCCCACGTCGTACCACAGGTCCACCGCCACGACCTGCGAGGCATGGTCCTCCACCAGGTGCACCCGCAGCCCGTTGGGGAGGGTGTAGGAGTCGATGGCGGTGCGCGGCGCGGCGGCGGACTGCGCGGTGGCGGGGCGGGGCAGCAGGAGCGCGGCGGGCAGCAGGGCGGCCGGCAGCAGGCCAGCCAGGCGGCGCGGCCACGAGGGGCGTCGGGGGGATC
This sequence comes from Gemmatimonadota bacterium, assembly GCA_018969225.1. Lineage (GTDB taxonomy): Bacteria > Gemmatimonadota > Gemmatimonadetes > Gemmatimonadales > Gemmatimonadaceae > Gemmatimonas. The sequence goes on from JAGWYS010000253.1 coordinate 4,139, forward strand.
CGATGGGCATGATCGAGGGTCGAGAGGAGGCGAAACCGGGGTGTCCCGTCATCGGGTACCCTTGGGTACGGGGTGACGGGAAAGATGGTTTCCCGCACATGGGTCGGGGGGGGACGCGCGGGTTACCTTGTGCGCGGCCGTAGCGTCCCTTTGCATGGACGACGCGCCGTCGTTCCCGTTTTCCTCGCATGCCCGATCCCCTCTCCTTCCGCATCCCCCCGGCCATTCCATCGCCGGCACCCTCCGTCACCGGCCACCCCCGCAACGCGCTGCGGCCGAGCGGGTCGCGGGCGCGCGCACGAGTGGCGAGCGGGCGCGCCCGTCGCGCCGGGCTGACGCTGATCGAGCTGCTCATCGTGCTGGTGGTCATCGGCGCGCTGGCCTCGGTGGCGATGCCGCGATTCTGGGACACCCGCCGCCGGGCGCACGTG
>JAGWYS010000254.1 GCA_018969225.1 Gemmatimonadota bacterium
GCCCCTGGGGGCGGGAATGCGCGCCAACCCGGCGCTGCGCGCGTCCGGGGCGTCGCTGGGGGTGGACGTGGAGCTGGCGCCCGGGGCGCGCTGGCGCACCGAGGTGCGCGGCTACGCCAACCGCGACGCGCTCTTCCCGAACGGAACCGCCGGTGCGCCACGGCGCACCGGCGGGTTCGTGGTCACCTCGCTGGCGGTGGGGTTCCGGGGCCCCGCCGCGGTCACTCGATGATGGCCGTCGCGCGCTTGTTCTCGTACTTGAGGGTGATCTTCGACGCCTTGCAGAGGTTGAGTTCGTTCCACTCCACCTCGTCCTCGTCGTCGTCGATGATCTTCAGGTCCCACTTGCAGGTGGTCTCCGACCGGTCGAACACGATGTCCACCGACTCGTTCTTCCCCAGCACGTCCTTCTCCATGATGTCCTCCCCCCAGTGATCCGAGTCGGAGGGGGACACGTACACGTGCGTGATCACCAGCCCGGTCTTGTTGACCAGCGTGAAGTCCAGCGGACCGACGGGGGCGGAGGGGGCGGGTGCCGCCCCGAGGGCAACCACCACGAGCGACGCGAGCACGGCCTTCAGCATGGGTCCGGATCCTGTGGATAAAGGGGGGGGTGGGACGAATGGGCGCCGCAGAACTTAACTCCGCTGGCGGGGCTCCGGCGGAACGCGCGGGTGGTGCTGGGGGCGTGACCGGCGGGCATGCGGGCGGGCGCGCACGTCGCGCCCTGACGTGCCCCACGGGGCCCATGCGCCCCTACCACCCCAGCGTCGCCAGCCCCGGGACGTCCGCGAAGTCCTGGACGTTGCGCGTGACGAGCGTGGCGCGGTGCACGAGCGCCTGCGCGGCGATCATGCGATCCAGCAACTTGCGCCGGGAGTACCCGGCTTGCGCCACGATGGCGCCGTACGCATCCGCGGCAGGCGCATCGAAGGCCAGTGTGGGGATGGCGCCCAGGATCACGTCCAGGCGCGCCCGCCGGAGCGCCGCGTACGCCGGCTCCCGGTGCACGCCTCCTTCCACCTCGACGCGCGTGATGATGGACATCAGCACGGCACCGTCCAGCGTGGCCACGCGGTCCACCACCGCCCGGTCTCCGTCGCGCAGGTGGATCACCACGTTGGTGTCGAGGAGGTAGGACATGCCGCCGCCCTACAACCCAGGGCGCTCGGGGAGTTCCTCCACATCGCGGTGCTCCACCCCGGGTGGCGCCGGCAGGGCGTTCAGGCTCCGGGCCATCTCCGGGAGGGACACGGTCGCCGGATACACCGTGAGCACATCGCCGGAGCGGACAACCACCACGTCGATGTCCGCGCCAAAGGCGACGTCCCTGGGAAGGCGCAGCGCCTCGCTGTTGCCGCTGCGAAAGGTTCTGGTTCTGGCGATCGGCATGGGAAGGGTCTGTGTATATCTGTATATACGCGGCTCGCCCCCCAAGGCGCAAGCGCGGAGGGCGAGCCGCGTCTGGACGTCCAGCAGGCCGTATGGCTGGATGGCGTGCCGCCGCCCCGACGCCCGCGGTGCGGGCGCCGCCGGGAGAGCCCGCGTGCACCCCCGACCGCACCGGCAAGCGAGCTGGGTATATTGCCAGCATGAAAGCCACCATCGACTTCGACGGCCAACTGTACCGGCGGCTCAAGGTCGAGGCGGCCCGCCGAGGGCGCACCGTGCGGGAACTGGTGGCGGAGGGGGTGTGATTCCTGCTGGACGGCGAGCCCCCGAGCAAACCGAGGCGCTGCACAGCCTGCTCGCCAGCGACCGCGTGGCCGCACGCAACGAGGTGCGCACCGCCCTGGTGGAGTCCCGGGATGGCCACCGTCCGGGGCTCATGGACCGCCTCATCTTGGCGGCTGCGCAGGGTGACGGGCGAACGCTGCTCACGCTGGACCCTCCGTTGGCGCGGCTGGATGGCGCGCGGCTCCTCGAGTAGGGGCGCAGGGGTGCCCCGGCCCATCCGTCTGCGCACGGCGCCACTGCTGTTGACCATGGCCGCGGGGGCCACCCTCGGAGGATGCGGCATGCGCAATCAAGATGACGCCCCCGCACGCGCGGTCACGGTGACCGCCTCGGGGCCCGCCACCCTGGCGGTGGGGGACACGTTGGTGGTGACGCTCCCCGCCAACCCCTCCACCGGCTACAGCTGGGCGCTCACCAGCGCCCCGGCGGCTGCGGTGCTGGCGGCGCCCGGGGAGCCCGCCTACTCCCCCGACCGCACCGGCGGTGCCCCCATGCCGGGTTCCGGGGGGAAGGCCACCTTCCGCTTCGCTGCCGTGGGCATCGGGAGCACGCGCGTGGTGCTGGCCTACCGGCGCGGGTGGGAAACCGACGTGCCGCCGGCGGAGACGGTGACGGTGGAGGTGACCGTCTCGGCCGGCGGGGGGTGAGGGGCGCGGCGCGTCCGCCGGCTCACCGCAGGAACCGCCGCGCCACCTGTTCCATGCGGTCGTGCCCGGCCCGCTCCGCCTCCGCCAGCAGCACCGCGACATGCTCCCGGAGCGCCGGCTCCCCCCAGTAGTACCCGGTGGCCCGCTCGGCCAGCTGCGTCTCGCCCACGCAGGCGGCCTCCAGCAGCGCCTTGGCCGCCTGCCGGTCATACGCAGGGTCGTCGCGCGGCGGCAGGTCGTAGTGGCGCCGCGGCATCTCGCCTTCGGCGTCATCCCGCAGGAAAGCTCTGGACATCAGGGGCACGGAGTGGACGGTGGGACGCGACGGGGACCCCCGCGGCGCCGCGCGAAAGATCCCGCCCCGCCCCCCTCCGGCGCCAGCGGGGGCACCCCGTACGGCCCGACGTCTACCAGCGCCGTGACACCCCCGCCTGCACCAGCCGCGGCGCCCCCGGCAGCAGCCCGCGGGAGCGGTCCACCACCACGGTGCGGTCGAACACATTCTTCACCGCCACCCACGCGTCCACGCCCAGGCGCGCCAGGGGCGCGTTGACCGTCGCGTTCCACAGCGCGTTCCCGGCAATGGGCCCCTGCTGCCCGTCGGCCACCAGCACGCGGGTGTTCACCGGGTCGCTCTCCTGCGCCCCCACCGCCACCAGCTCCACGCGCAGCTCGGCGCCGCCGCGGTGGCGCACCCCCACCGTGCCGGTGAGCGTGGCCGTGGGGGCGTAGGGCAGGCGGTTTCCCGTCACCGACACGCGGGTGCGCGTGCCGGCGGCGTCGGCCTCCGCGTACACCTTGCCCACACCGTCGGCGTCGGTGGTGCCCAGGTAGCCCCACCGCTCGCCGGCGTAGCGCGCCACCGGCAACCAGGCGGCGGCCACCTCCACGAAGGGCGCCAGCGCGCCGGCCGCAGGCGCGGCCGCCTGCAGCGACAGCTCCGCGCCGCGGTGGAGCGTGCGCCCGCCATTGGTGAGCGCGGCCCCGGTGCCGCCCGCGATGCTGGCCGGCACCACCTGGTTGGCGAAGTCCAGCTGGAACAGCGTGGCCTCCAGCTGCCACGACGGCCCGCGCTGCCAGCGCACGCCCAGCTCGCTGTTCCAGCTGGCCTCGGCGTCCAGCTCCACCGCGCCACCGGTGGTGTTGCTGATCACGTCCTCGGGGCGCGGCGGCGCAAAGCCGCGGTGCAGGCCGGTGAACAGCGTGACGCCGTCCGCCACCGTCCAGGTGGCCCCCACCCCGGGGATGAGCGCGGCCAGCGCGGTGGCGCCAGAGACGCCCTCGAGGCTGCCCGGCACGGGGCGGCGGTTGGTGCGGGTGAGGCGCAGCGCCTCGCCGCGGAGCCCGGTGGTGACCGTCACGCGCCCGGCCACCACGCGCGCCTGCACGAACGCCGCGTGCGCCAGCGTGGTGCGGCGGTTGTCCTCCACCATCCCGGCGTTCACGTCGCCGGCCACCCCCACGGTGCGCGCGGTCGGCGTGCTGCCGTTCACCTGCCGCCGCTCTTGCACCTCGTGGTGCAGGCGGAGCCCCGCGTCCAGCTGCAGCAGGTGGCGCTCGCCCAGCCGCTGCCACGCCAGCCGAGGCTCCACGCCGGCCACCACGTAGTCGCGCAGCCGCCCCTCGTTGCCGCAGGCGGTGAGCAGGTTGGCCATGCCGCCGCAGCGCGGATCACTGCGGTCGTTGGGGCGCTGCGCCGAGTTGGAGCTCTGGCGCCACCAGTTGCGGCGGATGGTGTAGCCGTAGGCCGTGGTCACGAGCTGGCGGCGCGGGGTGGCGCCCAACGTGTGCGCCGCCGCGCCGCCCAGGCGCGTGATGTCGAAGGCGTCGTTCACGAAGGGGTTCTGGCGCGGGTTGGCGGCGTATTCCGCCTCGGTGAGCCCGCTGTAGGTGACCTGCGACCGCTCGCGGAACAGGGCGCCGCGCAGCATGAGCTGCTGGGCCGCGGTGAGCGGCACGCGCACCTTGAGGGCGCCATCCTCCACCGTGGTGCGGGTGTTCTCGCGAGCGCCCAGCGTCTCGCGGCGGATGACGTCGGCCAGGAGCCCGGTCCCGCCGGCGGTCCCGCTGGCGGTGGCGTGCAGGGTGCGAAAGCCGCGGGACCCGCCGCTGAGAGCGGCGGTGGTGGTGGGGGTGCGGGCGATGGCGGGGGTGCGGTAGTTGATGACCCCGCCGATGGTCTGC
>JAGWYS010000255.1 GCA_018969225.1 Gemmatimonadota bacterium
GGTGAGGCCAAAGGGCGGGCGGGGGGTGCTGGCGGACATCCGCCAAATCTAAGGGCCCCCGGGTATGTTCAGGGGATGCACGTCTCCTTCATCCTGTTTGCCGACGCGGCCAACATCTCCCAGGAAGGGAAGCTGAACATCCTGGGGGTGTTTGACGCCGTCCACGCCGGTCCGCTCCCGGCCGTCCACCCGCGCGCCACCGTGGTGGTGCGCCTCAAGGCCTCCGCGGGCGACATGGGGACGCATCCGCTCACGCTGCGCTGGATCAACCCGCGCGGGATGGAGCTGTGGAGCTCCACGGCGGAGTTGGCCATCCAGCAGCCGCCGGTGGGGACCGCGGAGCTGGACATGCCGGTGATCGTGCAGCTGGACCTGCCGCTGGACGTGCCGGGGGAGTACCGCATGGCCGCGGCGCTCCACGACCGGGTGGAAGGGGAGGCGCGGCTGCACGTGCACACGGCGGCCCCGCTCCCGCCCCCGCCTCCCGGGGCGTTGGTCAGCTAGCCCACGGCCGCCAGGCGCCGGGACGGCAGCGCCGACTCCGGCACCTCGTCCAGCGTCACCACCCCGGCGGTGCCGGGGAGGGGCGCCACCTGCACCTGCAGCGCGCCCCCCGCGGGGATGCGGAGGGTGTCGCGCATGGGCTGCCCCGACGCCATCGCCGCCCGCGCCAGGCGCTCCACCATGGACGATCCGCCCGGAGCCACCGGCTCCAGCAGCTCAAGCAGGGGGCGCCCGAGGCACGCCATGATCTCGCGCCCGAAGAGCGCCGCCGCGCGGCTGTTGCACCGCCGCACGGTGTGCCCCTCCTCGAGCAGCAGCAGCATCCCGCTGGCGCTGGCATCGAACACCAGCCGCCACTCGCGGGTGGCGCGCTCCACTTCGTCAAACAGCCGCGCGTTCACGATGGCCACGGCCACCTGGTCGGCCAGCCGCTGCAGCAGCCGGAGCTCGTCGTCGCCAAAGGGGCGCGCCCGGTTGAAGGCCGCAATCGCCCCGATGGCGCCGCGCGAGGTCACCAGCGGGGCGCTCAGCAGGCGGTCGATCGGCGCCAGCCGCTCGACCGACGCGAGCCCCGCCCGCACGGCGGCGGTGTCGTTGAGCAGCAGCTGCTCGTGGTCGCGCACCACCTGCCCGAACAGGCAGCCGTCCACCGGCAGGTGGACGCCGGCCAGCATCCCCGCGCTCCCCACCCCCGCCACGATGTGCAGGTAGTCCTGCTCGCGCAGCGTGATCATCGCCCCCTCCACCCCCAGCAGGGAGACGGCGTGGCGCAGGATCAGTCGCAGCACCTCGCCAGGGCGGAGCGACTCCCCCACGGCCCGGGCCACGTCGGCCAGCGCCTCCGTGGTGCGCCGCTCGCGCTCGCTCTCGGCGTAGCGGCGCGCGTTGGTGACGGCGGTGGCCGCCAGCGCGGCCAGCGTCGCCATCACGTCCTCGTCCTCGTCGCCATACACGCCCCGCTCGGCGTGGAAGGCCACCAGCACGCCCAGCAGCTGCGACCCCACGCGCAGCGGGGCCGCCACCACCGACGCCAGCTCGGGCAGGTCGGGGCACTCCACCAGCGGCAGCAGCGGGCGCAGCTGGGCGCGCTCGCGCTGCCGGTCGGCGTCGCGGTCGCCGGCCCGCAGCATCTGCCCGGTGCGCGCCACCTCCGCCACGATCCCCTCGGGGAGCGTGCGGTCGGGGTGCGGCCAGTCCACGCCATGCACCACGCGCAGCAGCGTGGTGAGCGTCCCCGCCGCCAGGTCGGGGGCGAACACCGCCACCCCGTCCGCCGGGATGGCGCGCTGGACATGGCGCACCAGCTCGCGCAGCACCTCCCCCTCGTCCAGCGACCGGGTGAGGGAGGCCGCCGCCTCCTGCAGCCGCTGCAGCCGCGCCTGACGCCGGTCGGCCAGCGCCTGCAGGAGGTCGTGCCCGAGACGCGCGCCCAGGTGGCGCACCAGGTTGCCGGCCGCCCGCAGCAGCTCAGGCGTGGGGGCGCTCCCCTGGGCGGGGAGCAGCATCACGGTGCCCAGCAGGGCGCTGTCGCCCCCGCGCAGCAGCCCCAGCACCAACCCGGACGGCTCGGCGCTCGCGCCCTCCCGCCCCGCCTGGGTGTGGCCGAAGAACTCGCGGGCCACCCACGGATCCTGCCGGTCGAGCCAGTGCACATCCCCCACCCGGAAGCGCTCCAGCTGGGGGAGGTAGCGCCGCCAGACGGCCGGCGGGAACGGCTGCAGCGCGGGCGCCAACGCGTCGTCGTCCGCGACGCCGGCGGTGGCCGAGAAGCTGGGGTGCAGTGCCGCATCGCGGAGCGTGACCACCGCCTGCGCAAAGCCCAGCGCGTGCAGCTGGGTTGCCGCCACCCGGGCGCGGGCGTCGGGGGTGGGCGCGGCGTCGATCGCCTCGAGGGCGGCCACGTCCGGCTGCGGCGTGGGGCCGCGCGCGGGGACGTAAACGGGCGTGAGGATGGAGGGCATGGCCTACCGTGACGAGTGGCGCGCCCGCCGCGAAACGGCCGCATCCCCCGGCGTGCCGGGAGCGTTACCGGAAGGACCAGCTGCGAAACAGGTCGAGCCCCACCTGGGGCGGCGTCTGCTGGAACGCGCGGCTCACCCCCACGCGCCCGCACGACTGCGCGCTGGACCCGGGCTCAAGCCCCAGCGAGAGCGACAGCCCATGCTCGAAGCGGCGCTCGACCTTGGCGCCCAACCCCTGCGCGAAGAGCGCCAGCGGGTCGCCGGTGCCGCCGCCCTGCGCCGCCAGCCCGCACAACCCGGTGCTGAGCGACACGAAGGTGCTGCGCGCCACCTGCCCTCCCACCCCCACGCGGGTGGACGCGAGGATACCCAGCCCGCTCTGGCGGAGGTTGGCGGCCTCTCCGGGGTTGAGGGCGGTGGGCTCCACCTGCACCACGTCGAAGCGCCCCCCGGCGAGCCGGCTGGAGAGGTAGCTGCCAGCCAGGCGGAGGGCCAGCGTGGCCCCCTGCTCGGCGTACGGCGTGCCGAGGAGGGCGTAGGCGGGCTCGCCGGTGACGAGGTAGCTGAGCATGTCGCTCTCGGGGAGCGGCGGGTTGTCGGCGCTGCGCAGCGCCAGCGTGGGCTGGTCGAGGGTGCCGCCGATGAGGACGCGGATGCGCACGTCGGGGCGGTTGGAATTGAGGCGCGTCTCGCGCACCGTGTGCAGCGCGGTGATGTCGAGGGCGGGCTCGAGGTCGGGGTCGCCGTAGAAGCGGACGACGCCGCGCTCGACGTCGAACCCCGGGCGCGCGATCCCGAGGTTGAGCTGGTAGGTGCCGCGCTCGACGACCAGGGAGTCGGCCAGCGCGAGGCGGGGGGCGCGCCCGTCGCGCGCGGGGGCGCTGGTGACGCGCAGCCCGCCGCCGAGCTTCAGGTTGGCCTCGGGGGAGCGCAGCCAGACGTCGGGGCCCACGACGAGGCGCACGTCCTCGAGGCGCAGCGAGCGCATGAGGGCGCCCGGGGCGCTGGGGAGGAGCCCGTTGACCCCGTAGCGGCTGGTGTCCACGAGCTCCCCCCCCTCGGCCAGGTCCAGCGCCCGCCGTTGGGCGAGGGCCCGGATGTGCACCCGTCCGCGGTCCAGCCGCAGCGCGCCGCGCACCACCGGCGCCTCGGCGGAGCCGGTGAGGGTGATGGGGCGGGTGGTGGTCAGCACCAGCGAGGCGCTGCGGGGGCGGTCCACCGCCTGGAAAGCGTTGGCCGCGAGGGTGAGGTTGAAAGTGGGGTTGGCGATCTCGGTGATCCCCACGGTGCCGCGGAGCGCGAGCGAGTCGCCGAGGGCGCCGCTCTCCACGGCCAGCGTGCGGATGGCGATGGTGTCGGCCGCCAGGCCGATGTCGGCGCGGAGGCGCTCCAGCCGCACCCCCAGCGCCCCCAGCGCGGCCATGCCGCTGTCCACGCGCACGGCGCCGCGCACCCGCGGGCGCGCCCAGCTGCCGGTGAGCGCCACGTCGGTGACCAGGCGACCGCGCGCCTCCGTCACCGACGGCACCAGCTCGCGCAGGAGCGCGAGGTCGCCGTCCACGGTGCGCAGGCGGCCGGCCAGCGGCGCATCGAGCCGGCGTGCGCGGCGGGGGAGGAGGGCCAGGTCGAGCGGGAGCGAGGCGCTGGCGTCCAGCGCGGTGCGCCCGGCCAAGCGGAGCGCCCCGGACACCCCGAGGCGCACGGTGTCGTAGGCCACGGCCAGCGAGAGGTCCCCCAGGCGGACCCCACCCACGCGTGCGCCCGTCAGCGCGGCGTCCCCGTCCACCCGGGGGCGCGCGCGCGTCCCCGCCAGGCGGAGCGCGGCGGTGGCGCTCCCCCCTTCCAATCGGGAGCGGGGCACCAGGCGCCCGAGGTCCGCCAAGGGGAGCCGCTCCACCACCACATTGGCGGCCACCGTGCTGTCGGCCGCCAGCGCCCCGCGCAGCAGCAGGCGCCCGGTGTCGGTGTGCACCAGCACCAGCGAGTCGAGCGCCGCGCCGCCGGGCCCCAGCGCCAGCACCGCCGGGGCGGCCAGCGAGAGGCCGCGCGCGGGGGCGCCGCCGCTGTCCACGCGCACCTCGAGGGAGTCCAGGCGC
>JAGWYS010000025.1 GCA_018969225.1 Gemmatimonadota bacterium
CGCCGATCGCCCGTCCATCCTCGCATGCCACGCCCCGTCCCCCGCCTCCGTCTCCCGCTGCGCCGCCACCTGCGGCCGGCCACCTTCGGCCTGCTGGCGGCCGCGCTCACCGCGGCCGCGCTCACCGCGGCCGCGCTCACCGCCGCCCCGCTCGCGGCGCAGGCGGCGCTCGACAGTGCCAGCCGGCGCCCCGTGCTCAACCGCCCGGAATTTCCCCAGTGGCTCGTGCAGGGCACGTCGTACTACAACGCCGTGGACAACGGGTTCGGGGCGTGGTACGGGCAGGACGTGCGCATCCAGCGCGTCACCCGCTACACCGGGGCGTTCGTCACGGCCGGCACCCAGACCCGTCCCTCGGGAAGCCAGCAGGTGCTGGCGCTGGGCACCACCCTGTCCGTCCTGCCACGCCTCTCCGTCCTGGCGAGCGTATCGATGGCGCCCGACCAGGGGACGGTGCTCTTCCCTCGGCTGCGGCGCGACGTGGGGTTCAACTACACCGTCCCCTGGATGGACGGGCTCCTCTGGAACACCGTCCTCACCGATGTGCGCTACACCGACCGGCGCATCGGCGGCACCATCGTGTCCGGGGGGCCGCTCTTCTACCGGGGGCTGGGGATCTACATGGCGCAGGGGTTCGTCAACCGCGACCGGGCCTCCGGCGCCCTCTCCGGCGCCTTCCAGGTCAGCGCCCAGCGCGGCATCCAGGGGAAGTACTGGATGGGCGGCGGCGTCGGCGGCGGCAACGAGGCCTACCGGCTCCTGCTGGACGTCCCCTTCGACGCCCGCTTCAGCAGCCGCTCCGCCAACCTCTTCGCCACCCGCTGGTTCACCCGCAACCTGGGCGCCACCGCCCGCGTGGACGTGGAGCGGAAGCGGAACGTCTACTGGCGCCGCGCGCTGACGCTGTCGCTGTTCACGGAGTTCTAGGGGGGCGGGGGACGGCGGTCCCGCCCCTACCCCCACGCCTCCAGCCGCTCCTCGAACTCCGCCACCAGCGTCTGGTGCCGGTGCCGCGTGGCAGCGTCCATCCCCCGGGCCACCACCGCCCGCGCCTCCTCCTCGCGCCCCAACTGGCGCAGCGTGTCGGCGTAGCGCAGCCAGCCGTTCCCCTCGTCGTCGTGCATCGCGAGGTAGGCCGCCAATTCGGCGGCGGCGGCGGCATGGTCGCCGGTCTTGAGCAGTTCGTTGGCGTAGCCGAAGCGGGCGAGCGGGTTGCCCGGCTGCTTCTCGGCCATGGCGCGCATGGTGTCGAGGCGGGAGGTCATGGCGATGGAGTTGGCGATGGAGTTGGCGTTGGCGTTGGAGTTGGCGTTGGAGTTCTAGGTGGGGTTGGAGGTTGGCGGGTCGGTGACGGTGAGGTGCGGGGATGACGGCGTGTCGGGAGCGTGTGGACGCGTGGGACGGGCCACCAGCCAGGCGATGACCGCCACCAGCGCCCAGGCGTAGCCGTTGTGGCGCCCCACCTCCCAGGCGGACAGCACGGGCATGCCGTGCGCGGGGCCCCCCTGCGTGGCGCTGGCGGCCAGGATGGTGGGGAGGAAGTACGGCAGCACGAAGGGCCAGGTGCACACCGTGAGGTCCAGCAGGTTGGCGCGCCGGTAGCCCCCCACCCCGCACCGCGCCCCGGTGCGCCGAGCAAACTCGCCGGTGGCCAGGATGGCCACCACGCTGTGCGTGGTCAGCAGCACCGCCCCGGACACCACCGCCACGATCCACGCCGACGCCGCGCGCGGCGTCCGTGCGCGCCCCTCGGCCCACGCCACCAGCCGCTCCAGCAGGTCGGTGGCCTGCACCGTCCCCACCAGCGCCACCAGCAGCAGCGTGAACACGATCACCCCCACCGCGCGCTGCATCCCGTCCAGCAGCACCCCGGTGGCGCCGAAGGTGCCGGGGGCCACATGCAGCAAGGCCCCCGGCGTCACCACGCCCAGCGCCAGCGCCAGCAGCACCGCGGCCAGGTTCCCCAGCAGCAGCGCCTCCACCAGGTGGCGACGCGCCAGCAGCAGCCCCAGCACCAGCGCGGGGGCCAGCAGCAGCGCCAGCGCCACCGGCCGCGCGTCGGGGAGCGGCGGCACCGCCCCTCCGGCGGCGCCTGCGTCACTGCCCCCCCACAGCCACGCGGCCACCAGCGCCGCCGCGCCGGCCACCGCGGCGTACGGCAGCCGGGTGCGCACCGTGCCACCGATGTCCATCCCCTGCGTCCCCGCCGAGGCGATGGTGGTGTCGGACACCGGCGACAGCGAATCGCCCACCGTGGCCCCGGCCAGGATGGCGCCCATCAGCACCCCCGGCGACGCGCCCGCCGCGCCACCGGCCGGGTACAGCAGCGGCCCGCACAGCAGGATGGTGCCGAAGCTGGTGCCGGTGGCCATGGACACCACCACGCACACAGCGTACGCCGCGGCCACGTAGGCGCCGCCGTCCAGCGACAGCCGCCGCGCCCCCCACGCCAGCGCGGTCACCACGCCGCCGGCCCCCAGCACCGCTCCCAGCACCCCGGCCAGCAGCCAGGCGCACACCATCACCATCACCATCCGCTGGCTCATCCCGTCCAGCATGGCATCCGCATAGCGCGTCCGGTCGCGCGCCAGCAGCATCCCCAGCGTGAGGGCGGCCAGCAGCACGGGCCAGAAGCCCTTCTCGTCGGGAGCGCCCTGCAGCGCCAGCGCCCCCACCCCCCCCAGGAACAGGACGAAGGGGGCCAGCGCGCCGGCGGCGCCCCCGCGGAAGGTGAGCGGCGCCGGCGGAGACGGGGACGATGGGAGGGCCATATGGCGGGGGAAACTCGTGCCATGGTAGTGTTCGCGCCATGGACCCCGCCTCCGTGCCCCCCGCGCCCGCCCCCGACTCCCCCCTCGTCGCCCCCCCGCGCGACGACGCCTTTACCCTCTACGACCTGCGCGTGGAGGTGGTGGCCACGGATCGGCCCATGGTGTGCAACCACCGCGCGGGGCTCTGGTTCACCCTGTCGGGGGAGAACCTGGCCTTCCCGCCGGGGGAGACGTTTCCGCTGTACCCGTTGGCGGCGCTGCTCCCGCTGCTCCCCGCCAAGCAGCGCCCCACGCACCCCCACGACTGGATGACCACCGACGCGGAGATCGCCTGCCCCGACCCCTACTGCGGCGGGCGGTTCCGCATCACGCGCACGGGCACCACGACCTTCCGCCACGGCGAGGTGACGCGCGTGCCGCTCCCCGGCGCCGACGGCGACGCGCCCGGAGGCACGCCGTGATCCCCACGGTGACGCTGGCCCCGGGGTACGTGATCCCGCGGCTCATCAAGGGGGGGTGGCAGCTGGCCGGCGGTCACGGCGCGGTGGGCGACGCGGAGGCGATGGCCGACATGTTCGCGTACGCCGAGGCGGGGATCACGGCGTTCGACTGCGCGGACATCTACACCGGGGTGGAGGAGCGGATCGGCGCGTTCCTGCGCGCGTGGTGGGCGCGGCACGGGGAGACGGCACCGCGCATCCGCGTGCACACGAAGTGCGTCCCCGACCTGGACGCGCTCCCCACCCTGACGCGCGCCGACCTGGAGTGGACCATCGACCGTTCGCGCGCGCGGCTGGGAGTGGAGACGCTGGACCTGGTGCAGTTCCACTGGTGGGACTACGCCGTGCCGGGGATGGCGGAGGCGTTGCACCACCTGGACGCGCTGCGGCGCGAGGGGAAGATCGCGCAGCTGGGGCTCACGAACACCGACACGCCGCACCTGCGGGCCTTCCTGGACGCGGGGATCCCGATCGTGAGCCATCAGGTGCAGCTCTCGCTGCTGGACCGGCGCCCGCTGGGGGCGATGGCGGCGCTGTGCCGCGAGCGCGGCGTGTCGCTGCTGTGCTACGGCGCGCTGGCCGGGGGGTTCTTCCACGAGCGGTGGCTGGGGGCGCCCGAGCCGACGGAGCCGCTGGAGAACCGCTCGCTGGTGAAGTACAAGCTGATCATCGACGAGTGCGGCGGGTGGGAGCGGTTCCAGGCGCTGCTGGCGCTGCTGGCGCGCCTGGCCGAGCCGCGCGGCGCGACGATCGGCGCGGTGGCGATCCGCGCGGTGCTGGACGAGCCGGCGGTGGGGGCGGTGATCGCGGGGGCGCGACACGCGCGGCACCTGGCGGCCACGGTGGCGGCGTGCACGATGGCGCCGTTCACGGCGGCGGAGCGCGCCGCGCTGGACGCGCTGCTGGCTGAGGCCCCCGGGCCGTCGGGGGACGTGTACGCGCTGGAGCGCGACCGCACGGGGCGGCATGGGGCGATCATGCGGTACAACCTGAATCGGACGGCAGCGCAGGGTTGACGGCCCGGAGATGAGGGATCAGGACCGATAGCGAGCAGGGGGGAGGGGCCAGATGGTCGCGGATAGGCTGACTCCGCTGCCCATGGCGGTCCTCGTCGGGGGGGCGCATGTTCCCCGGATGTTGCGCCCCCGCCCCCGCCGCGCGGTGCTGGCCGCCGCCGCGGTGTTGCTTGCGGCGGGGACGGCCGCGCTTGGCTGGGCGCAGGGGTGGGGGCGGCGCGCCCCGGGGCTCCCCCCCAACCCGCCGTACGACGGGCGCTTCGCGTTCGTGCGGCTGCGCTACACCAACGGGCACCCGGGGTGGTCGTTCGACTACCCGGCGATGGAGCGCAACTTCATGACCATCGCGGCCGACCTCACCGGGCTCCGCCCGCACGTGCGCGAGAGCGTGGTGCTGGCCATGGACGATCCCGCGCTGGGGCACTACCCCGTGGCCTACCTGTCGGAGCCCGGCTTCTGGGACCCCGACGACCGCGAGGCCGCCGCGCTGGGCCGCTGGCTGCGCAAGGGGGGCTTCCTCATCGTGGACGACTTCTACGGCCCGGGGCAGTGGGCGAACTTCGCCGACGCGATGGGGCGGGTGCTCCCCGGGACGCGCTTCCTCCCGCTGGCGCGCACGCACCCGGCCTTCGACAGCTTCTTCCGCATCGCGTCGCTGGCGGGGATGCACCACCCCGCCGGGCGGCAGTACGGGGCGCAGTTCCTGGGGGTCTTCGAGGACAACGACCCCGCGCGCCGCCTGATGGCGGTGGTGAACTTCAACAACGACATCGGCGACTACATGGAGTGGTCGGGCGAGGGGTGGTACCCCGTGAACCTCTCCAACGACGCCTACAAGTTCGCCACCAACTACCTGGTGTACGGGCTCAGCAGGTGAGCGCCCCGCCGGGTGGGGCGCCCGCCCGGCGGGGCGCGCCTCACCGGAACGGCAGCGGCGTCCCGGTGGCCAGCTCGCGCACCATCCGCGGGTCGCCGGTGAGCTCCCAGTACACCATCGACACCGGGATCATCCCCGCGCCGTTCACCTCGTCGAAGAAGCGGCGCAGCGAGAACTGGTCACCCAGCTGCCGCGCGCGCTCGGCCATCGTCTCCTCCATCAGGCGCCCGCCGGTGACGTAGCTGGCGCCGTACCCGGGCTGCCGCAGGTACAGGTGCTGCTCGAACCCCAGCAGCGGGTCGCGGCGCATCCACCCGCGCGGCGTCCAGTTCACGTGGAGGTCCCCCGCCTGCGCCATGGTGAGGGTGTTGGCGTGCGCGTAGAGGTTCCCCAGCCCGCGCGCCGCGCGCGCGATGAGCATGATCCACACGATCTCCCGCGACCGGGGCGAGGCGTCGTGCAGCCCCGCGTGCATCAGCCACTCCTCCATCGCCGTGGCCATCCCCTCGGCGCGGCTCATCCACACGTTGTACAGCAGCGGCCCGCGGCGCACGGGGCTGGCGTGCGGCGCGCGGCGGATGCGCCCGTTGTCCCACCAGTGCCACAGGTGCGTCCACAGCGGGACCGGGTCGCGCTGGGCCCCCTGCGAGAAGAAGTTGGCGGTGGCCGGCGGGACGAACCCCATGAACCGCTCGCGCAGCGCCCGCTCCATCCACGGCTCCCAGGTCACGATCTCCTGGTCGCGGATGAACCGCAGGTAGCGCGGCAGCGCGGCCGCGCGCAGCGAGTCGAACGCCGCCGGCGACTGCGCGATGGGCAGCGGCGGCAGGTGCCGGTTGCGGTTCTCCTCCAGCCGGAGCGCCGCGTGGGCGCGCGCCAGCTCGCGGCGCGTGATCGTCAGCTCCTCCTCCCACGACAGCGGCACCAGCAGCACGTTCCGCAGGAACCAGGTGTACTGCGCCGTGCCGATCCCCGAGGGGCCGGTCTTCCGCGGCGCCTCGGCGCGCAGCCACGCGGCAAACGCGTCGGTGGCCGACGCCGCGCTGTCGATGGCCGCCACCAGCGCCGCGTCGCCGGCGCCCACGCGGCGGCGCAGGTCGCCCAGCGCCTCGTGCTGCTCCTCGAAGGCGCGCACGCCCCCCACCCACAGGTCGCGCGCGTTCGCGCCGGCGAGGTTCACCCGCGCCTGCCGCAGCAGCGGCGGGATGGTGCGCAGCTGCGCCGCCAGCCGGGCCGACTCGTCGCCGGTGAGCGGGCGCAGCGTGTCCAGCACCGTGCGCGGCCACACCGGGTACTGCCAGAGGCGGATCGCCCCGTGGATGACGGGCCCCTCCTCCGCGGGCGTGTCGCTCTCCTCGGTGCGGATCGACGCGTAGTAGGCCGGATCGCGCGCGAACGGCTTGAGCACCGTCAGGTGGTACTGCATGCCGTTCATCTCGGCGCGCACCAGGTGCCAGTCCACCTGCTCGGGGACGCGCCACCCGGTGGTGTCGATGGCGCGCAGCCGCGCCTGCAGCCGCGCCAGCGCCGCGAGGCGGCGCGCGTTGGTGGCCGGGCGGTAGTCGGGGATGCCGCCCACGCGCGGCGGCTCCTCGAAGGCGCGCCACGCGGTGAAGAGCGCCAGCAGCTGCGGATAGCTGCGGCTGGGGGCGGGTGGGGGCGCGGATTGCGCGGCCAGCGGCGCCGCGGCGACGGCGGCGCAGGCCAGGAAGCGGAGGACGCGAGACATGGGGCCAACCTGTGCTGCGCGCGGGGCGGGCCGCAAGGGTGCGCTCCGGATTCTGGAACGGTGCACCGTCGCGCGGCGGGAACCGCGTCATTTCGTGGCGGTTTTGTCATCGCCGGTGCAGGATATCGGCCGTGGCGCCCGGCCCGGTGGCGCCCCCGCAGGTCCCTCCTCCCTCCCCTCCGGAGCCCGCTCATGTCCTGCCATCGCCGTTGGTGGCTCGCTCTCCTCGGAGCGCTGGCCGTCCTCTCTCCCCCGCTCGTCGCCCAGCAAGGCGCACCGGGCGCCGTCAGCGTTCGCGTCGTGGACGCGGCCAACCAGCGCCCCGTGGAGGCGGCGCGGGTGTTCCTCGCGGGCACCACGCTGGCGGGTGCGACCTCCGCCGAGGGCCGCATCACGCTGCGCCCGGTCCCCGCGGGGGAGTACACCGTGCGGATCCTCCGCGTGGGATACACCGAGACGTCGCGCCGCCTCACGGTGGCTGCCGGCCAGACCGCCACGCTGGAGGTGCCGCTCACCGTGGCCGCGGTGAACCTCGCCGCGGTGGTGACCACCGCCACCGGCGAGCAGCGGCGGGTGGAGATCGGCAACGCCACCGCCAACATCGACGTGGCCAAGGTGGTGGAGGCGGCGCCGGTGGGGAACCTGAACGACCTGCTCAACTCGCGCGCGCCCGGGGTCATGGTCACCAGCGGCACGCAGGCCGGCACCGGCGCCCGCATCCGCGTGCGCGGCATGAACTCGGTGAGCCTCAACAACGAGCCGATCTGGATCATCGACGGCATCCGCATGACCAGCAACGCCAGCGGCGGCGCCGCCTTCGGCACCACCACCGGCAGCGGCGGCGGCACCGGCGGCAACAACCCCAGCCGGGTGGGCGACCTCAACCCCGAGGAGATCGAGAACATCGAGATCGTGAAGGGGCCATCGGCCGCCACGTTGTACGGCACCGACGCCGCCAACGGCGTGATCCTGGTGACCACCAAGAAGGGGCGCGCCGGCGCGCCGCGCTGGACGGTGTACACCGAGGGGGGGACCATCCGGGACCGGAACTGGTATCCCACCGCCTACTCCACCTGGGGGAAGCGCCCCGGGGAGACCGTCTCCTCGCGCACCTTCTGCAACTTGCAGCGCATCGGCATCGGCCAGTGCACCGCCGACTCCTCGTCGGCGCTCAACATCTTCAACGAGCCCGACCTGACGCCCGTGGCCACCGGCTCGCGCCGGCAGCTGGGGGCGCAGGTGGCCGGCGGCACCGACGCGGTGCGCTACTTCGTGGCCGCCGAGGACGAGAACGAGATCGGCGTGCTGCAGCTGCCGGTGTTCGAGCGCACCCGGATGGCGCAGGCCGGCGAGGAGATCTACCCGTGGACGGACCGCCCCAACACCATGAACCGGCGCTCCCTCCGCACCAACCTCAACGCCACGCTCTCCCCCAAGCTGGACGTGGCGATGACGTCCAACTTCATCAACCTCAACCAGCGCTACTCGCTGGAGTCCAACGCCACGGCGGGGCTGGGGTCGCACGTCTTCGGCGGCCCGGGGACGCGCGACAACGGCACCGTGAGCGGGCTCCCCGTGTCGCTCAACGGCTACCGCGCGTGGACGCCGGGGCTGATGTGGCAGGAGAAGACGGCGCAGGAGAACAACCGCTTCATCTGGTCGGGGCAGGCCAACTACCGCCCCACCAGCTGGCTCTCGGGGCGCGCCACGGTGGGGAACGACTTCTCGGCCATCACCAACGAGAACCTCCTCCTGCGCGGGCAGGGGCCGCCGCTCACCGCCACCACCCGCCTCGGCGCCCGCGGCATCAACCGCATCGCCCTCAACAACTTCACGGTGGACGCCGGCGCCACGGCGCAGTACGACCGCTTCGGCTTCCAGCACAAGACCACGGTGGGGGCGCAGTACATCAGCTACCAGTTCCGCCAGTCGCAGACCGGCTCCAACCAGCTGGCCCCGGGGTCGCAGAACGTGGCCTCCGGCACGCAGCTGACCGTGGCCGAGGCCACCACCCTGCAGAAGACCTTCGGGGTGTTCGTCGAGCAGGCGCTGGCGTGGCGCGACCGGCTCTTCCTCACCGCCGCCGTGCGCAGCGACCAGAACTCGGCGTTCGGCACGAACTTCCAGAGCATCGTCTACCCCAAGGCCTCCGCCTCCTACCTCATCTCGCAGGAGGACTGGTGGCGCGCCCCGGCGTTCGTGAACTCGATGCGCCTGCGCTACGCCTACGGCCAGTCGGGGGTGCAGCCCGGCCCCAATGACGCGCTCCGTTTCTACGCGGCCAGCACCACCAGCATCGTGGGGGTGGACCAGCCCACCATCGTGCAGGCGGCGCTGGGCAACGATGACCTCAAGCCGGAGCGCTCCGCCGAGCATGAGATGGGCTTCGAGTCGCAGCTGTTCGGCCAGCGGCTCACCCTGGACGTGACCTACTACAGCAAGATCACGCAGGACGCGCTCATCAGCGCGGTGCTGCCGCCGTCCTTCGGCTCGGTGGCCTCGCAGCTCCGCAACCTGGGGTCGGTGAAGAACGCCGGGCTGGAAGTGGCGGTGACCGCGCAGCTGGTCCAGCGCGACGCCTTCGGCTGGGACGTCAACATCGCCACCGCGGCCAACGACAACAAGGTCGTGTCGCTGGGGAACACCCCGCCGCAGATCGGCACCACCAACCGCACCATCGCCGGCTACCCCATCGGCG
Organism: Gemmatimonadota bacterium; assembly: GCA_018969225.1. GTDB lineage: Bacteria > Gemmatimonadota > Gemmatimonadetes > Gemmatimonadales > Gemmatimonadaceae > Gemmatimonas. The sequence goes on from JAGWYS010000025.1 coordinate 9,592, forward strand.
GCTACTGGGCGCAGCCCATCACCGGCTGGGAGGACAAGAACGGCGACGGGCTCCTCACCTACTGGCCCGACGCCGCCCGCAACGAGGTGTTCGTGGGCGACTCCGTGATCTTTCGCGGCTACGCCACCCCGCGCTACACCACCACCCTCAGCAACGGCTTCGACCTGCTGGGGAAGAAGCTCCGCATCCAGACCATGTGGGACTGGCGCAGCGGCGGCCTCTGGTACAACAACACCGAGCGGATCCGCTGCACCCGCCCCAACTGCTCGGGGCGCAACAACCTGAACGCCAGCTTCGTGGACCAGGCGATGAACATCGCCGCCAACGAGCACGCCGCGCGCACCCTCGACGGCTTCCTGCAGACGGGCGCCTTCGTCCGCCTGCGCGAGGCCTCGGTCCAGTACACCTTCGCCCCCGAGCTGGCGCGCAAGCTGACCCGCGGGCGCACCCTCTCCGTGGTGGCCACCGGGCGCAACCTCAAGCTGTGGACCGGCTACCGGGGCACCGACCCCGAGTCGGGGTTCAACACCACCAACGGCACCGAGGCGCCGAGCGAGTTCCAGACGGTCGGCCCGCCGAGCTACTTCATCCTCCGCGTCAACCTTGGCTTCTGAGGAGCCCGCACCCATGACCACGCTTCGCCATCCGGGCCCCCGCGCCCTCGGCCGGCGCCTCGGGGCCGCGGCCGCGCTCGCGCTCGCCCTCGCCGGCTGCCAGGCCGCCAACGACCGCCTCCTCGGCGTCGTGGACCCCGACATCATCAATCCCACCGACGTCGGCACCGCCGACGCCGCCACCGCCCTCGGCAACGGCGCCCTCGCCACCTTCAACAGCATCACCGGCGGCGCCGAGAGCACCTGGCTCTTCGGCGGCCTCCTCGCCGACGAGTGGTCCACCAGCTCCACCTTCATCCAGAACGACGAGACCGACCAGCGGCTGATCCCCGAGTTCAACTCGTCCATCACCGGCATGGTCCGCAACCTCTACCGCGTGCGCACCCGCGCCGACGAGGCCATCGCCGCGCTGCGCAAGTACTCCCCCGCCTCCACCGCCCTCATCGGCGAGATGTACCTGGCGCGCGGGTACGCCGAGCTGCAGATGGCGTCGGACTTCTGCAACGGCATCCCCATCGGCAACGGCAACGCCGTGCCGCCGGAGAACGGCACCCCGCGCACCACGGCGCAGGTGTTCGCCATCGCCGGCGCGTCGCTGGACAGCGCCATCAGCACGGCCACCGGCACCGACACCCGCAGCGTCCTGGTCAACCGGGCCGCCCGCATCGCCCGCGGGCGGGTGGCGCTGGCGGTGGGCGACTTCGCCACCGCCGCGAGCTTCGTGGCCGGCATCCCGTCCTCCTTCGCGTACCAGCACACCTACTCGCTGGCCACGCTCTCCAACACCCTCTGGGGGCAGGGGATCTCCTCGCGCCGCTACAGCGTGGGGGACAGCGTGGAGGGGAACAGCCGCAACATCCTCGTGGCCAACGCCATCCCCTTCGCGTCGGCGCGCGACCCGCGCCTCCCGGTGACCATCCCCACCTCGGGGGCCATCAACGGCCAGGACGGGCAGACCTACGCCCGCACCACCACCATGTGGGGGCAGCTCACCCCGGTGGACGTGGCCAACGGCGTTGACGCCCGCATGATCGAGGCCGAGACGGCGCTGCGCGCCGGCAACGCCACGCAGTGGCTGGCCATCCACAACGCGCTCCGCGCCGCCCCCCCCAAGCTGGGGGAGATCCAGCCGGCGGTGATGCCGCCGCTGGCCGACCCGGGGACCGAGGCCGCCCGCATCACCCTGCACTTCCGCGAGAAGGCGTTCTGGACCTTCAGCCGCGGGCAGCGGCTGGGAGACATGCGGCGGCTCATCCGGCAGTACGGGCGCACCGAGGCCACCGTCTTCCCGCAAGGGGTGCACTACAAGGGCGGGAGCTACGGCAAGGACGTGAACCTGCCGATGGTGCAGGCGGAACGGAACAACCCCAACTTCAACGGCTGCACCGACCGGAACCCCTGAGCCGGCGGCCTCACTCATGACCCGGCGCCCCGGGGCCTCGCGGCCCCGGGGCGTCGTGCGTTTCCGGGCTATCTTTCCCGCATGCCCACTCCCCTGCTCCTCTACGGCGCCAACGGCTACGTGGGCGAGGCGTGCGCGCGCGCCGCCGTCGCGCGCGGCCTGACCCCCATCCTGGCCGGGCGCAACGCCCCCGCCCTCACCGCGCTGGGGCGCGCGCTGGGACTGGAGGTGCGCGTGGCCGCGCTGGACGACCCGGCCGCGATGGACCGGGCGCTGGCCGGCTGCACCACCGTGCTGCACGCGGCCGGCCCGTACGTGCACACCTGGCGCCCCATGGTGGACGCCTGCCTGCGCGCGGGGGCGCACTACCTGGACATCACCGGCGAGCTGCCGGTGTTCGAGGCCATCGCCGCGCGCGACGCCGAGGCGCGGGCGCGGGGAATCATGCTGATGCCAGGGGCGGGCTTCGACGTGGTCCCCACCGACTGCCTCGCGAAGCACCTGCACCAGCGGCTCCCGTCGGCCACGCACCTCACCCTCGCCTTCCAGAGCGTGGGCCCCGGCGGGCTCCCGCCGGGAACGCAGCGCACCGCCATCGAGCTGCTGGCCTACGGCGACCGGGTGCGCGAGGAGGGGGCGCTGCGGCGCCCCAGCGGCCCCCGCAAGACGCGGATGATCGACTTCGGCGCCGGCCCCGTGCTGGCCGGCCAGCTCACCTGGGGGGACATCTTCACGGCGCACCACAGCACCGGGATCCCCAACATCGAGGACTACACCGTGCTCCCCCCGGCGGTGGTGAAGCAGCTGGGGCTCATGCAGCGGCTGCGCCCGCTGCTGGCGCTGCCGTTCATGCGCGCCCTCCTCAAGCGCGGGGTGCGCCCCGGCCCCTCGGCGGCGCGGCGCGCGCAGACGGTCACGCACGTGTGGGGGGAGGCGCGCGACGCGCGCACCGGCGCCACGGTGGCCGCGCGCCTCCACGGCCCCGAGGCGGGGGTGGAGTGGACGGTGGCGTGCATGCTGGCGGTGGCGGAACGGGTGGTGGCCGGCGAGGCGCCGGCGGGGTACCAGACGCCGGCCACGGCGTATGGGGCGGAGCTGGTGATGGGGGTGCCCGGGGTGACGCTCGAGGTGCTGTAGCGTTTTCGTGGCCCCGCCGCAGGCGTCCTGGCGCCCCCAGCGTCAATTGTCAGACCCCCCTCCCGATATTGGTCGCAATGCCGCTCCACCTGCACCTCATCCCAGACCTCTCCCACGCGGTGGCGCCGCTGGCCGCCCTTCAGCGCGCCCCCGTGGCCGACCCCTTTGCCCCGGAATGGGTGGTGGCCCCCTCGCAGGGGGTCCACCGCTGGCTGGCCGAACAGCTGGCCGAGTCGCTGGGCGCCACCCCGGGCGGGCGCGACGGCATCGCCGCCAACATCCGCTTCGCCTTCCCGGGGGCGCTGGTGGCGCAGGTGCTGGGCGGTCGGGTGGCCGACGACCCGTGGGAGGTTCCGCGACTCACGGGGACGGTGCTCGACCTCCTGCATCGGCACCCGGCGCTGGTCCCCGAGGCACGGCTCGGCGACAACCTGGTGGCATTCGCGCGCCACGCCGCCGACCGGTTGGACCGCTACCATGTCCATCGCCCCGCCATGATCGCCGCCTGGGCGCGCGGGGACGACGTGCTCACCCCCGTGCGGGACGCGGCGCCGCTGGCGGTCCCCGAGGCGCAGCGATGGCAGCCCGCGCTCTGGCGCGCCGTGCGCGAGCAGCTGGGGGTCCCGTCCCCGCCGGAACGGGTGACGCAGGCACTGGCCGCGCTGCAGGGGGGCACGCCCCCCACCGGGCTCCCGGCGCGCATCATGCTGGTGGGGTCGTCGGCGCTGGCCCCGCTGCATCTGGAGGTGCTGCTGGCACTGGCCGGCACGGTGGAGGTGCACGCCTGGCTGGTGCATCCGTCGCCCGGCGTGCTGCGCGCGGCTGTGGAGCGGCTGCGGCACGAGGCGGTGCGCCCCGCCGGGTGGCGCGAGCCGCAGGGCGAGCATCCGCTGCGCGCCGTGGCGCGCGTGCCGCTGCTGGACAGCTGGCTGCGCCCCGCGCAGGGGATGCAGCGGCAGCTGGCGGTGCGCGGGGTGGCGGCCACACCGCTGGACATGGCCGCTCCCGCGCCGGCTCCGTCCACCCGTCTGGCGCGGCTGCAGGCGCTTGTCCGTAATGACGCCCCGCCGCCGGGGGCGCCCGAGCAGCCGGCGCTGGCCGACCAGTCGGTGCGGCTGCACGGCTGCCATGGCGCCGCGCGGCAGGCGGAGGTGCTGCGCGAGGCGCTGTGGCACGCCTTCCGGGAGCTGCCGGGGCTACATCCGGAGGAGGTGCTCATTGTGGCCCCCGATCTCCCGGGGATGGCGCCGCATCTGGAGACGGTGTTCGGCACCATGCGCGCGGGTGCCAACCCCGAGCCCGGGCAGCTGCCGGTGGTGGTGGCCGACCGGTCGCTGCGCGAGGTGAACGCGGTGGCCGAGGCGCTGGGGCGGCTGCTGGACGCGGCCATGGGGCGCGCCGGCCTGGCCGACGTGCGTGCCCTCACCGACCTGGCGGTGGTGCGCGCCCGCTTCGGGGTGGATGCCGACACGGTGGCGCGGTGGTTCGACTGGGCCGAGCGCGCCGGGGTGGCGTGGGGGCTGTCAGGGGCGCATCGCACGCGCTTCGGGATCCACGCCGACTACGAGGCACACAGCTGGGCGCACGCGGCACGGCGGCTGGTGCTGGGCGCGCTGCTCCCGGACGGGGCGCGCGTGCCCACCGCGGAGGGCGCGGACGAGCCACTGACCGGGGTCGTCCCGCTGGCGGGGGTGGACGCGGAGGACCTCCCGGCCGTGGGCGCCATGCTGGCGCTGCTGGGGGAGGTCACCGCGCTGGCCGAGGCCGTGCACGGCGCACCGCGCCCCATTGGCGCGTGGTGCGACCTGCTGCACCGCGCGGTGGCCGCCACCTGCGCGGTGACGCGGGACCAGCAGCCGCAGCTGGCGGCCACGTTGGAGGTGCTGCAGGCGCTCGCCGCCGAGGCGGCGGGGTGCCACGTGCCCGTGCGCTATGCCGACTGGCACCCGTTGCTGCTGGAGCGGCTGTTGGGGGCGCCCGGCCATGTGGTGCTGCGCGGCGGCGCCATCACCGCCACGTCGCTGGTGCCGCTGCGGGGCGTCCCCTATCGCGTGGTGTGCCTGGTGGGGCTGGACGAGGGCGCGCTGGTGCGGATGGGCGGCGACGGCGACGACCTGCTGCAGGAGCAGCCGCTGCTGGGCGACCCCGACCCGTCGGGAGAGCAGCGGCAGGCGCTCCTGGAGACCGTGCTGGCCGCGCGCGAGCGCCTCATCGTGACGTACTCGGCGCACGACGTGCGGTCGGGGAAGGCGGTCCCCGCCATCGCACCGCTGGCCGAGCTGCGGGAGCTGCTGCAGCTGGCGGGGGTGCCGGTGGAGGAGGTGCAGGTGGAGCACCCGCGGCACGCGATTGATGCGCGTACGTTTGCGCCCGGGACGCTGGGGCGCGCGGGGGCGTTCGGGCACCAGGCGGCACAGCGGGAGGCGGTGGGGCGTACCGGTCGGGTCATCGTATCGGAGCGGGCGTCCGCGGGTGCGCCGGGGAACCCGCCATCACGGATCACGCTGTCGCTGGAAGAGCTGGCCGACTTCCTGGATAACCCGGTGTCGCTGTTCGTCCGCCGGGCGCTGGGCGGATCCGTGTACGACAAGGTGGAGACGGATCCGGCGATCATTCCACTCATGCTTGACGCCGCAGAGCTGGGGGCGCTGGCGCAGCCCCTGCTGCAGCGCGTCGAACCGTGGACGGGATCCGCCATGAAGGGCAAGGAGGCCTGGCTTCAGTCTGGTGATCTCCTGCAGCCGTTCAGGGAGGCATGGCACGACGAACTCACGTCCGCCGGGGGCATCCCTCCGGAACCCTTTGGCACGAAGGTGATAGACCAGACGCTGGAGTTGGTGCGGCAGCTGCACTTCCAGTGTCGATCCAAGGGCAAAACCATGCGCCCGGGAACGACCACGCGGGTGTCCATCGTGGCCGGCAACGTGGTCGTGGAAGGGGATGTTCCCGGTGTGCACACAGGTAAGGACGACGATGGGAACGACACTCTGGCCATCATCCAGGTTGGTACCCAACGCCACACCGAGCGCAGGCGTCGCCTGCAGCGTGCCATGCTCTGGGCGCTTGCGCTACAACATCCGACGCGCACGGTGGATTCCTTCTGGATTGGCGCCAACTCCGATGAGCCCGGAAAGACGTTTGCAAGCCAGGGGAAGGTACCCAAGCAGGATTCGGACGGTGCACGCCTGAAGGTGTTTGAGGACCTCATGGCCCTGGTGCCCAAGGCGCTGGCGCATCCGTTTCCGCGTTTCGGCGAGACCTCCGAGTGCCTGGCGCACAAGACCGAGACCGAGGCCCGGGAGGCCTTCCAGAAGGCGCTCGGGAAGGTTGATTCGTGGAGCGCCGAGGCGCGGTGCTACGGACGTAACCCCGACTTTGACCTGGTCTACCAGGAGCGCGACGAGGCCCTGCGGTTCTTCCGCGACTACCACGAGAGGCTGAAGGGTGTTCCACCCGTGAAAACCTCCGATGCCATCGCGGTCCACCACACCTGGCGGAAGTCCGCATGACTGCCCACCCCTTCGATCTGGATGGTCCGCTCCCCAAGGGGCGCGTCCGCATTGAGGCCAGTGCCGGAACCGGGAAGACCTACACGGTCGCGCACCTGGTCGTACGCTACGTGGTGGAGGAGGACCTTCCGGTGGGCGGTGTGCTGGTGACCACCTTCACGAAGGCCGCGGCGGCGGAGCTGCGCGAGCGCTGCCGTGCCCGCCTGAAGGACGAGTCTGCGCACGTGGACCCGGCGCGCGCCGACCGTGCCCGCCGGGCGGTGGCCGAGTTTGACCACGCCATCATGGACACCATTCATTCCGTATGCCAGCGCCTGCTTCGGCTGGCTGGACGCCCGGCCCGTCTTGAGGACCGCCCCGGTCGCAGCGAGGCGCTCATCGCGGAGGTGGTGAACGACTGGCTGGTTCGTCATCGGAAGGATGCCCGCATCCCGATAGAGGACAAGCCGCGGAAGCGGCTCGTGCCTGCCGTGCGGAAGGCCTTGGCGTTCCCGAACGCCCGCATCGTCACGCACGCGGGGAATGCGGCGGACAATGCCGCAGCGAACGCGCAGGGCGACCTGCTACGGCAGATGGTGGAAGACTGCGTGCGCGACGTCCGCGAACGGAGCCGGGACGCGGTCAGCTTCGACGGCCTGTTGTACGCCGCCCGTGAGGTGGTGACGGCCCCTGGGGGAGAGGCGGTGTGCGAACGGCTGCGCAGGCGCTTCCCGGTCGCCATCGTGGACGAGGCGCAGGATACGGATCCGGTCCAGTGGGAGATCATGGACGCCCTGTACCCCGCGGATCGCTCCGATCTCACGCTGATCATGGTGGGCGACCCCAAGCAGTCCATCTACGGGTTCCGCGGTGCCGATGTGCGCGCCTTCACGAACGCGGGCGGCCGGCGGTTTACCCTCACCGACAACCACCGCTCGGACCAGCCGCTGCTGGACGGACTCAATGCGCTCCTGAGGAACGCCACCTTTGGGGGCGGGATTGACTACCTGCAGGTGCAGGCGCCCCGGGACAAGCACCAGCAGTCGCGTCTGCCGGCTGGGATTCCCGTACCACTGGAGCTGGTGGTGGCGGAAACGGACGCGAAACAAATGGGATCGGCAGCGGCCAATCCCATCGCCGAGGCGGCGGCCGCGCGCGTGGCGCACGCGCTGGCGGCAGGAAAAGCCGGCAATCCGGCGGAGCGCTTCTGGGACCCCAGGCAGGTGGCCGTGCTGGTGGGGACGCGCGAGGAGGGCAAGGACGTGGCCCATGCGCTGCGGCGGCGGGGCATCCCCTGCACCACGGCCGGCACCACCAGCGTGATGGAGTCGGAGGGGGCGCGTCAGCTGCGCGCCCTGCTGGGCGCGCTGGCGCATCCGGCCCGGCAGCAGCATGCGCGGCTGGCCGCCATCGGATGGTTTGGCCATCTGGACATGCGCGACCTGGCAGCCGTCACCGACGACGACCTGTTGAGACTGCAGGAGCAGCTGCTGCAGTGGGGGGCCCAGATGCGCCGGCATGGGGTGGCCGCGGTCATCCGGGAACGGCTGGCGTCGGCATCGGTGCTGGAGCGGCTCGGGGCCGACGAGGATCTGCCGCGCCACCTCACCGATGTGGACCACCTGGCCGAGCTGCTGCACGAGCGCACGGGGCGCGGTGGGTGCACGCCGGAGCAGGCCGTGGTGGCGCTGGCCGAGTTGGACCAGCTCGACGCCAGCAATGAACTGGTCACCCGGCGCCTGGACACCGATGCCCCGGTGGTGCAGGTGACCACCATCCATGCGGCCAAGGGGCTGCAGTGGCCGTGCGTGGTGGTGGCCCGCAAGTGGGGCACCAAGCCCCTCCCGGCCAAGGATCCGCCGGTGGTGCGACGCAATCCCGCGGACGCCGATCCCGAGTTGTGCGTGGACTGGATCACCGAGAAGACGCTCGATGCCGTCAAGGAATCCGTCGAGACGGAGTGGTTCGAGGAACAGAAGCGCCTGTTCTATGTGGCGGTCACGCGCGCCGAGTCCCGCCTGGTCGTTGTGCTTCCCGCCGATAGGGCCGACGCCACGTACCGCTCCATTCCCGGCGAGCTCCTCCTTGGGGACCGCGGCCGCATCACCTCCGCCGATGCCCTCCGCGACGCCCTCGGAGAGGGTCTCGGGCCCCGCGTCGATGACGGCGTGAGCTTCACCTCGCTGGCCAATGTGATCAAGGAGGAGCCGGCGCTGGACCCCACGCCCCCGGCGGATGTCCCCCTCGACGTCGCCCCCCTCCCGCCCGGCATGCGCCGCGTGCCGCGCGAGTGGTCGTTCACCTCCATCAGCGCGCGCGGCGCGCACGAGGTGGAGCCCGTGGGTGCCGCCGAGCAGGGCGGGCTGGACGAGCATGGCGCGTCCGATGCCGTCACCGCGGACGTCGAGGAATCGGATGCGGCGACAGCGCGCGCGCCGGATCCCGCCGCAGCCCCCGCCCCCGGCCCCCTGGCCGACCTCCCCGCCAGCGCCGAGGTGGGGGTGTGCCTGCACGCCGTGTTCGAGCGCGTCGACTTCACCGCCCCCGACCTGGCCGCCGAGCTGCGGCCGCTGCTGGCGCGCCATGCCGCCGTCCCCGCGCTGCGCGATCGGCACGACGCGCTGGCCGGTGGGCTGGCGCGCGTCATCGACACGCCGCTCGGCGCGGGGGTTCCCGGCAACCCGGCGCTGCGCCAGCTGGCGCGACCGCACCGGCTGGACGAGCTCCGCTTCCAGCTGGCGCTCGCGCCGCACGGGCGCGGGGCTTCCGTGCGCACGCTGGGAGCGCTGTGGGCCGACGCGCTGTCCCCCGCCGACCCGCTGCACCCATACGCCCTCACCCTCGCCGACGGGGCGCTGATGGCGTGGCCCGCCGGCTACCTGGTGGGGGCCATCGATTTGGTGGCGCGGCTCGCGCCAGACCACCACGTGCTGGACACCCCCCGCTACCTCGTCATCGACTACAAGTCCAACCGGCTGCGCGGGGGCTACCACCACGCGGCGCTCACGCACGCCATGATGGCACACCACTACCCGCTGCAGGGGCTGCTGTATCTGGTGGCCGTGCACCGCTTCCTGCGCTGGCGCACCGGCGTGGCCGACCCGTCGGCGCAGCTGGCGGGGTTCGCCTACCTGTTCGTGCGCGGCATGCTGGGGCCGGACACTCCCGTGGATGCCGCGGGGCGCGTGCCGGGGGTGTTCCACTGGGCGCCCCCCGCCGGGCTGGTGGCCGCGGCCAGCGCGCTGCTGGCGAACGGCGCGGCGCAGGAGGTCGCATGAGCGTCACCTCACTGGTGCCCGGCCTGCCGGCCCTCGCCCCCTGGCGCGCGGCCGGGCTGGTGTCGGAGGCCGACGAGGCGCTGGTGCGCGTGCTGCTGGACGCGGCGGGCGTGGACGCGCACGTGACGCCCGAAGTCCCGCTGGCGCTCGCGCTGGCCATCCGCGCCGCGCGCCTCGGGCACGTGTGCCTCACCCTGTCCACCGTGGCGCAGGACGCGATCCGGGAGGCGGGCATCGAGGCGGATGAGGCGGACGACGGTGGCGACGACGACTATCCGGCGCCCGGCGACGCGGCGACCGCGCTCCCCTGGCCCCACCCTCACGCGTGGCGCGCGGCGCTGGCCGCCTCCCCGCTGGTGGCCGTGGTCGGCGCGGACGCTTTGATGGCCACGGCTGTGCGCCCCCTGGTGCTCGAGGGGGACCGCCTCTACCTCGCCCGCCTGTGGCACGACGAACGACAGGTGGCCGAGAGGCTCCGCGCCCTGGCGCAGCGCCACGCGCTGACCATGGTCACCGGCGGCCCCGGGAGCGGGAAGACCACGCGCATCGCCCGGCAGCTCGTGGCGGGCATGAAGGACCACCCGGGCGATGCGCCACCCACGGTGACGTTGACCGCCCCCACGGGCAAGGCCGCCGCGCGCATGGGCGAGGCGCTGCGGCTCGCCCTCGCGCGCGAGGGCGCCGACCCGGCGCTGCAGGAACGACTGCGCGCCAGCCACCCCGTCACCCTGCACACGCTGCTGGGCGCGCGCCCCGACAGCGACCAGCGGTGGACCCGCCACGCGGCCAATCCGCTGGCGTGCGACCTGCTGGTGATTGACGAGCTGTCCATGGTGTCGCTGTCGCTGCTGGCGCGCACGCTCGACGCGCTCCCCGACGCGGCGCAGCTCATGCTGGTGGGGGACCCTGACCAGCTCGCCAGCGTGGCCGCCGGCACGGTGCTGGCCGACCTGGTGCGCGGCGCCAGCGCCAACCCGACCCTGCGGGCGGGGCACACGCACCTCACTGGGTCGCACCGCTTCACGCCGGACGCGGGGATTGGCGCGCTGGCCGCCGCCATCAACGGCAATCGCGCCGACGAGGCCGTGGCGCTGCTCAAGGCCGGGGACGCCCAGGTGCACTGGGTGAACCCCGGCGCCACGTGGCGCGGCGCGCTCCCGGCCGCGGTGCTGGAACGGCTGGTGGCGCAGGCCCGCGCGGTCGCGGCGCACGCCGCCGCGGGGGACGGCGTGGCCGCCCTGGCCGAGCTGCACCGGCTGCGCACCCTGTGCGCGCACCGCGCGGGCCCCAGCGGGGCGTCCACCGTGAACGCCGCGGTGGACCGCGCGCTGCGCCTCCCCTTCGGCGACGCATGGCCCGTGGGGCGCCCCGTCCTGGTCACTCGCAACAACCGCGCGCTGGGGGTGGCCAACGGTGACCTGGGGGTGGTGGTGCACGCCGACGAGGGGCGTCGCGTGGCCTTCCCCGCGACCGAGGGCGTGCGGCGGCTGGCCCCGGCGCGCCTCGAGGCCGTGGACACCGTGCACGCGATGACCATCCACAAGGCGCAGGGCTCGGAGTTTGACGAGGTGGTGGTGGTGCTCCCCCCCGAGGGGAGCCCGTTGCTGTCGCGCGAGCTGCTGTACACCGCCATCACGCGCGCGAGGCAGCGGGTGACCGTGGTGGCCACCGAGGGAGCCGTGCGCGCGGCGGTGGGGCGCGCGGTGGCGCGCGGGTCGGGGTTGGCGGAGCGGCTGGCCGAGCGCTGAACGCGCCGGCTCAGCGCCCGCCGGGCGGGACCACCCGCGCGTCCACCACCGAGTCCAGCGCGGGGAACCACCGGGTCAGGTACGCCGTCCCCTGCCGCTTGATCTTCGCGTGGTTCGGCTCCTCGCCGTACTCGCCGTTGAGGCGGTCCACCACGTCCAACCCCTCCACCACCGTGCCAAAGGGGGCGAAGCGCTGGCGATCTAGCGCGCCACGGTTGTCCCCCGTGCTCACGAACACCTCGGTGGCGCGCGTGTCGGGGCCACTGGCGGCAAAGGCGATCGTCCCCCGCACGTTCCCCGTGCGCGGCGGGTCGTCGGGAATCGTCGCCTCGCGCCACCGCGCGCTCACCGCCGGGTCGCCGTGGATCCCCCATTGCGCCACGAAGCCGGGGACCACGCGATAGAAGCGCGTCCCCGCGTAGTAGCCTCCCTGCACCAACTCGAGAAACCGGTCGGCGCCGCGCGGGGCCAGCGCGCGCGTGACCTCCACCGTGAACGCACCCCGGCTGGTGGTGAACACCACGCGGTAGCGATCGGGGCTGCGTGGCGACTCGGCGGCCGGCCCGGGGATGGCTGGCCGTGCCGGGGGCGCAGCTTTGGTGGCCGGCCGGCGGGGCGCGTCGCCGCAGGCGAGCGCGAGGGCCAAGAGGGGCACGATCGCAGGACGCATCCCTCAAAATACGGCGTGGCAGAGGCCGCAGGGACCATTTCTGGCCATCTGGCCATCCTTGCAATATGGTCGTCCATATGAAGACCACCCTCAACATCGACGACACCGTCATGGCCGCCCTGCGCCAGGAGGCGGCCGCCAGCGGGCGTACCATGTCGGAGCTGGTCGAGTCGGCGCTGCGGCAGCTGCTGCGACGGGGGGACAGAGGCGCGGCGCTGACGCCCCTCCCCACCTTCGACTCCGGGGGCGCCCTGGTGGACGTCGCCGACCGCGAGGCGCTGTATCGCGAAATGGAGGGGCGGTAGGGTGTTCGTGGTGGACACCAACGTGCTGGTGTACGCCGCCGATGCCCAGGCCCCCGAACACGCGCGGTGCCGGGCCCTGCTGGAGCGGTGGCGCGCGCAGGCGGGCGCCTGGTATGTCACGTGGGGGAACTGCTACGAGTTCCTCCGGGTGGTCACCCTTCCCCGCGTCTTCCGCCGGCCGTGGACCAGCCGGGCGGCGGGGGAATTCCTCGTCGCCCTGCACCAATCGCCCGGGCTCACGGTGCTCGGGCCCACGGAGCGGCATGCCGCCGTGCTGGCCGACGTGGTGGCCGAGGTGCCCCTCCTTGGCGGGAACCTCTGGCACGATGCCGAGACCGCAGTGCTGATGCGCGAGCATGGCATCCGCCGCATCTGCACGCGCGACACCGATTTCGCCCGCTTCCCGTGGGTGGAGATCGTGGATCCGCTCATCGGGGAGCCGTGAAGGGCACGGAGACGATCGCCGGCTGGAGCCCGCGAGATTGGAGGTGGCATTGGAGCTGGATTTTCGGCACAGCTTCCTGTATTGCTGTATATTTGGCAGATGAAAGTCACCATCGACGTTCCCGACGACCTCTACTACCGCGTCAAGGCGCAGGCCGCGCTCAAGGCGCGCACCGTCCGGGAAGTGTCCATCGAGCTGTACCGGCGCTGGGTGGGCGACCTTCCCCCAGAGGGCTCCGCCGCCACCGCCACCGAGTGGGTGGACCAGTGGCTCGCCCTGGGGGCGCAGGTCACCGCGCCACTCCCCGCCACCGGAACGGCGCGCGAGCAACTGGACGCCGACCGCAGCCGCCTGGAGCCGCCGCCGGGAGACAGCGCGGCATGCTGACCCTCCCCCCCACGCCGATGAGCGCTCCCGCCGCCTACACCGTGGATGCCTGCGTCTGGGTGGCCGCCTTCGACCTGGCCGACCCCATGCATCTCGAATCGGCCGCATTCCTGCGCGAGGCGGCCCGGCGCGCCGTGCGCCTGCACGCCCCGCGGCTGCTGCTGCTGGAAGTCCGTTGCGCCGTCGCCCGTCGGGCGCGTGATGGCGATGCCGGCGCCCGTGCCGAGTCGGCGCTGCGTGCCGCCCCCTTCCTGCAGCTGCACCCAATGGACGAGCGCCTGCTGGACGCGGCGGGGGAGGTGGGGACGACCTTGCGGCTGCGCAGCGCCGACGCCCTGTACGCGGCCTGCGCCGCCGCCCACCAGGCGCCGCTGGTCACCTGGGACGGCGAGTTGCTGGCGCGCGCTGGCGGGTGGGCCCCGCCACAGGCGTTGGGAGCGTAGCGGCGCAACGCGACAGGGGCCGACAACGCCGCGGTTCCCTCACCCCCCGCGCGCCGCCACCAGGCGCGCCACCGCCCCCACCACCAGGCATGCCAGCGCCACCACATCGGCCGTGACCACCCGCGCCAGCTGCGCGTTGGTGCCCCCCACCGACCAGGCCAGCGCCAGGAAGCTCAGCACGCTCACGAATCCCGCCGCGAGTGCCGCGGGCTGCCACGCCGGACGCACCGCCGCCACCAGCAGGAATACCCCGAGCACCCCGAACAGCACCGCCCGGTGGCGCAGCAGGATGGCCAGGTTGGGCTCCGCCACCGGGATGCCGTACAGCGCCTCAAGCCGCGCCGCGCCCAGCGCGCCCACGGCGGGGAGCAGGTGAATGAGGCCGACCACGGCCAGCATGGCGGACACGAGGTGACGCATTCGAGGCTCCGGGGAAGAGAATTGGCATCCTGCCGGCTTGGGGGAATGTCGCATGGAAACCCCGGTCCAGGGGGCCAACCTGCCGCTCGTGCACCCGCCCCCCCACCCCTCCTCCCCCGAAATCCGGTATCTTTTCCGCTTCCCCCTCACACCGGACCGCCCCCATGCTCACCCGGCGCGACTTCCTCGGCACCTCCCTGGCCTCCCTTGGCGCCGCCTCGCTGCTGGCGCCGCGCGACCTGCTGGCCCTCCGCCCCGTCGCCCCCCGGAAGATCCTCATCCTGGGCGGCACCGGCTTCGTGGGGCCCTACGACGTGCGCCGCGCCCTCGAGCGCGGCCACCAGGTCACCATCTTCAACCGCGGGCGCTCCGCCCCGGGGATGTTCGGCAAGGACGTCGAGGAGCTCGCCGGCGACCGCGCGGGGGACCTGTCCATTCTCAAGGGACGGCGGTGGGACGTGGTCATCGACGAGTCGGCGTCGCTGGCCAGCGCCCCGGAGTGGGTGAAGAACGCCGCCGGCGTGCTGCGCGACCAGGTGGACCAGTACCTGTTCATCTCCACCCGCTCGGTGTACCAGGACCTGAGCCGCGTCCCCATGACCAAGGACGCGCCGGTGCTCACCCTGGAGAACAGCCCCGTCGCCGCGGGCACGCCGCTCCCCTACGGCCACGCCAAGGCCTACGCCGAGAAGGAGGCGCTGGCCGCGATGCCCGGGCGGGTCACCATCGTGCGCCCCGGGCTCATCGTGGGCCCCGAGGACGACACCGATCGCTTCACGTACTGGCCCGTGCGCATCGCCCGCGGCGGCGACGTGCTGGTGCCGGGCGACGGCAGCGACCACGTGCAGGTCATCGACGTGCGCGACCTGGCCAACTTCTGCATCCGCCTGGCCGAGGACCGCACCTACGGGATCTTCAACGGGGTGGGGCCGCAGGGGGGGCAGCCGTTCCGCGCCGTCGTGGAGCAGATCCACCGGGCGGTGGGCGGCACCGGGACGTACACGTGGGTGGACGCCGACTTCCTGCGCGCCAACGGCGCCAACCCCTATGGGCGCGAGCTGCCGATGTTCCAGGTGATGCGCGGGCGCACGGCCGGGTTCGCGCGCTTCGACATCACCCCCGAGCTGGCCGCGGGGCTCACCGTGCGCCCCATGGGCGAGACGGCGCGCGACACGCTGGCGTGGTTCCGCACGCTCCCCGCCGAGCGGCAGGCGGCCATCAAGACCGGCTTCACGCCAGAGCGGGAGCGGGAGCTGCTGGCCAAGTGGCGCGCGCGATGAGCGGGCACCCCGCAGGGCGTGGGCGCAGGACGGTTCGGTCGTGACGCTGTCGCTCGTCTTCGTGGCCGCGCTCGCGGTCCAGCAGTCGCCACTGGTCGACCTGCCGGGCGCGCCAGCGGCCCCCCGGCCGCCCGCGGACTCCGCCGCGCCCCTGGTGTACAGCGGTCGCGACAACAACACCGCGGTGCGCCTCCCGCGCTTCGAGACCCCCGTCACCGTGGACGGTGAGCTGGACGAGCCCCAGTGGGCGGGCGCTGCGCGGCTCACGGGGTTCTCGCAGTTCAACCCCTCCGACGGGCGCCCCGCGCTGGACTCCACCGTGGCGCTGGTGTGGTACGGCCCCGATGCCATCTACTTCGCGGTGCGCGCCTACGCCCCCCCCGGGACGGTGCGGGGCACGCTGGCCGACCGCGACCGCATCCAGAACGACGACCACGTCCAGTTCATCCTGGACACCTTCAACGACCGCCGGCAGGCGTTCGTGTTCGCGGTGAACCCGCTGGGAGTGCAGAGCGACGGCATCCGCACCGAGGGGGGCGGCGGCGGCGGGCGCGGCGGGCGCGGCGGCGGCGGGGGAGGGGGCGGCATGATGGGCGGGGGCTTCTCGCGCGCCAACCTGGGGAACGCCGACCTCAACCAGGACATGATCTGGCAGTCGCGCGGACGGATCACCGCGTGGGGCTACCAGGTGGAGCTCCGGGTCCCCTTCAAGAGCATCCGGTACCGGGTGCGCGGGACGATGCAGTGGGGGCTCAACGTCGTCCGCAACACCCAGCGCAACAACTACCA
>JAGWYS010000256.1 GCA_018969225.1 Gemmatimonadota bacterium
GTGGAGCGGCGCGCGCCGCTGGCGTTCCTGGACGAGCGGTTCCTGCAGGCGGTGGTGCGGGAGCGCCGCGGCGTGGCGCTCTTCCTCCCCACGCGCGCGGCGGTGGAGGAGGCGGCGGAGTGGGTGCGCGCGCGCGCGCCGCGGATCGCGGCGGCGCACTACCACGGCGGCGAGCCGATCCGCGTGATCCGCCCCTTCCTCGAGGGGAGCGTGTCGAAGCCGTACGTGCTGGCGATGACGGCGGCGGGGCAGAGCGCGCTCAACGTGCCGGGGCTGGACACCGTGATCATCGACGACACGCGCTTCACCAACGTGATCGACCGCGGGCGCAACGTGCTCACGCGCGTGCACCTGGGCGCGAACGAGCTGCTGCAGATGGCGGGGCGCGTGCACGGGCGCGTGGCGGGCGGGCGCGTGTTCATCCTGAGCGATCGCGACATCCGCTTCGAGGCGCTCCGCCCGGTGGATCCCGAGTTCCAGCTGGCGGGGGACAGCGAGCGGGTGGCGCTCACCTGCGCCGGGCTGGGAGTGCGCGCCGACGCCCTGGAGCTTCCCGTGCCGCTGGACCGCGCGGCGTACCGGCGGGCGCTGGCGCTGCTGGAGGCGCGGGGGCTGGTGCAGGCGGGGCGCCTCACTGCCTACGGGCGGGCGGTGGAGGCGCTGCCGGTGGAGCGCAGCTGGGGGGAGCTGCTGGTGCACGCCGACGACGCGCTGCTCCCGGTGCTGGCGGTCATGAGCGGGATCGAGTCGCTGCACCGCATGACGCGCGAGGGGCGCGACCTGTCGGGGGTGGTGGTGCGGGGGAGCGACCACCTCACCGCGTACAACCTGTACGCCGAGGCGTACGGGGTGGCCGGGCACGTGGGCGCCGTGTACGGGCTGCCGCGGCACCTGTTCGACGCCGAGGCGATCGCCCCCTGGGCGGAGCGGCGTGGCGTGCTGGTGAAGGCGCTGGAGGACGCGGCGCTGGCGGTGGCCAGCATTTACCGGTCGCTGGGGGTGCCCCTCCCGGAGGCGCTGGCGCCGGCCACGGCGGCCACCCAACGGGCCTTCACGGAGCTGCTCGCGGCGCACATGCCCTTCGACCTGGTGCTGGAGGAGCAGACGGCGGACGGCCACGAGGCGCGGGTGTCCAAGACCAGCGTCTGCGGCAGCTGGGGGGCCGTGGCGGGGACGCTGCGGTACTTCGCCGACCGATTCGGGGTGCCACGCGCCAGCATTGAGGGGACGCAGCTCCCGCCGGACCTGGTGCGCCGGCATGCGGAGCGGCATCCGCCGGCGCTGGCGCTGGAGCTGGAGCGCAGTGGCTGTCCGCTGGTGCGCGAGCGGCGGGTCACGTACCGCGGATTCGAGCTGTCGCGGGAGCGCGAGGCGGTGACGGTGTGGGGGGGGGAGGAGGGGGAGGTGGCGCGCGGGCTGCTGGCGCAGGCGGCGGCGCGCGGGGCGCTGCGGCACCCGGCGGTGCGTCGCAACCAGCCGGTGGTGGAGGAGGTGCGCGCGCTCTGGCGCAAGTTGGGCGCGCCGGTGCCGCGCCTGGGGGAGGCGGAGCTCACGGCGTGGTATGCCGAGGCGCTGGCGGCGGCCGACAGTTGGGAGGCCGTGCGTGCGCTGCCGCTGCGCCTGGAGGGGCGCGCGCTGGTGGACGACGCGCAGCGCGCGGTTGCGCGCGCACTCCCGTCGGAGGTGGTGGTGCGCGACCGCGGCGTGGCGCTGGAGTACGACCAGGAGCCGGCGGAAGGCGGGTGGCGCCCGGTGGTGCGCCTGCACCTGCCGGAAAAGGTGGCCCGCACCCTGGTGGCGGAGGAACTGCCGGTGCTGGACCGGCCGTTGCGGTTCGTGGTGCACCGCGGGCAGCGCGGGGCGGTGCATGGCGACACGCTGGAGGCGCTGCAGGAGCGGCTGGACGCCCCCTACACCGAGGCGGAGCGCCATCGGGACCGGGAGGAGGGCGCGCGCGGGGGGCGCCCGGGGCGGGGGCGCCACGGGCGCGGCGGTGGTCAGGGGCGCGGCGCGTCGTATTCCTCCGTGCGCTCCTCGCGGAAGCCGCGCCGCAAGTAATTGGGGAGCGCCGCCGGGGCGTCGAGGGTGCAGGTGTGCAGCCACACCTGCGCGGCGCCCCCGTCGAAGGCCGCCGTGACGGCGGCGGTGACCAGCCATCCGCCCACGCCGCGCCCCAGCAGCGCGGGGTGCACGCCCAGGTAGGCGATCTCCACGCTGCCATCGGGGGACGGGTCCAGTTCCAGGAAACCGGCGTCTTCCGGGGTGCCCGCCGGGGCGTCGGGGAGCGCCACGGTGAAGACGCGGACCCCTGGCGTGGCGAGGTGGGCGGCCAGCCGTTCGTCGGGCCACGCATCACGGTCGTGCCAGGCCCAGGGGGCGCCGATGGCGGCATAGAGGGCGCGCCAGCGCGGCACGGGGCAGGGGGCCAGCGGGCGAAGCGTGGCCCCCCACGGCGGCGGGGCGGCCGGCACCAGCTGCTCACGCGCGGCCATCCGGAGGTAGGTGCGGGTGACGCGGATGCGGCCGTCTGCCGCGGCCGGTGGACCGTTGGGTCCGAAAAACGAGTCTGAATAATGGTCTACTTGGTCCATGGTATCATTGTTGCTATTGGATAAAGCGTTGTCAAGGAAGCAGTTGCTTCATTACACTTCGCCCGCTTGCCATTTGGACCATACAGTCCTATCTTGGTCTCACGATGTCTGACCGACGCGCCCAGATCCTCGATGCCGCCGCCACGCTCATAGCTGAGCGGGGCTTCACGTCCACGTCCGTGGACGATGTGATCAAGCAGGCCCGGCTGAGCGGGAAGAGCCACTTCTACCACTACTTCAAGTCGAAGGAAGAGCTGGGGTACGAGGTGCTGAACCGGCAGTTCGAGCGGTTCGCCGAGCGGGGGTTGGCCATCCTGCGGGAACCGATGATCGACCCGCTGGAGCGGCTGGCGCTGTTCATCGATGCCGTGGTGGCGCTGCAGGTGGAGCACGGGGCGCGGCGCGGGTCACCCTTTGGCAACCTGGCGGCCGAAATGGCGGATGCCCACGAGGGGTTCCGCGTGCGCATCGAGGCGGTGTTCGAACGGTGGGCCAGCCAGATCCGCTCGCTGCTGTGGGAGGCCCGGCCGCAACTGCACGATGACGTGGATGCGGTGCGGTTGTCGCGGTTCATCATCGCGGCGCTGGAAGGGGCGGTGCTCATGACCCGGGTGAAGCGGGACATCTCGGTGCTGGAGGGGATTGCCGCCGACCTCAAGCGGTTCGTCGCGATGCACACGCGCGACGCGGCGGGGATCCAGGCCGGGTTTCCGATGGCGGGGCTCGGGGGTCGGCGCGAGGCGTAGTCCAGAAGGTGACATGGCTCGTTCATGACGCGTTCATGGCGCTATGGACGTCGGGTGAGCATGGCAAGAACGGGGGAGTGGGCGGAGGCGCCCGACCCCGGCAGGAGCATGGGCCAGGTGGCGCCACGGCGCCGCCGCGACGGGAGACGCAATGGTCACGGTGAACGGCAGGACCTGGCGGGCGGTGGTGACAGAGCGTCCGGCGCGCGAGCGCCCGCTCGCCGGGCGCGGCACGGTGGCGGGGGGGGGCGCGCCGGAGGCCGTCGCACCGGAGCCCGTCATGCCGGAGGCGGTCATGCCGGAGGCGGTCGGGGTGGAGGCGGCCGGGGCGGATGACCGCGCCGCCCGCCGTGCGCAGTTCGAGCGCGAAGCGCTGGTGCACCTGGATGCGCTGTACTCCTTCGCGCTCAAGCTGGCACGCGCCCGCGACGACGCGCAGGACCTGGTGTCGGACACCCTCCTGCGCGCCTTCGAGCGGTGGGAGCAGTACCACCTGGGTACCAACATCCGCGCGTGGCTGTTCACCATCCTCTACCACGTCTTCGTGAGCCGCAAGCGTCGCATCGACGCGCGTGAAGTCCAGCAGCCCGATGACACCGAGGGGTGGGCGCTGTTCGAGGCGGTGGGGGACGCCGACCCCGAGGGGCGCTTCTACGACTCGTTCCTGGACGAGGAAGTGCAGCGGGCCATCCACGGCCTCCCCACGGAGTACCGCGCCGCGGTGGTGCTCAGCGACCTGCAGGGGCTGCGGTACGCCGAGATCGCGCAGATGCTCTCGGTGCCGGAGGGGACGGTGAAGTCGCGCCTGTTCCGCGGGCGCCGCATCCTCCAGCGCAAGCTGGCCGGGTATGCCGTGGATATGGGGTACCTCAAGCCCGCCGTGGTGGCCGCCGCCCTCGGCGCCTGAGCACGGCACGCCCCCGGGGCCCCATCAGGGGCCCCGACAGGGGCGTGCGAACGGGTTGCTAGGGCGCGCCGCGGGGAGGCGCCCCGTGCGCCCGCCCCACCGCGCCGGCAGCCTCCGCCAGCGTGTGCAGCGCCCGCTCCACCGACCCGCTCCAGTGCCGCAGCCGGTCACGGAGCGCCGCCAGCTCCTCGCGACCGGCGGACACCTCCATGGTGGC
>JAGWYS010000257.1 GCA_018969225.1 Gemmatimonadota bacterium
CCCGCCCGTAACCCCTCCGTCACCCCCCGGCCAACCCCCCGTGCGCCAGTCGCGGCAGCACATACCGCGCAAACAGGTCGCACTCCGCATGGTGCGGATACCCCGACAAGATGAACGCCTCGATCCCCTCGGCCTGGTACTGGCGCAGCTTCCCCAGCACCTGGTCAGGGTCCCCCACGATCGCCGCCCCGCACCCCGACCGCGCGCGTCCGATCCCGGTCCACAGGAACTCCTCGGCGTACCCCTCGGCGTCGGCCGTCTCCCGCAGCGCCGCCTGCGCCGCCACGCCGGCCGACCGGCTGTCCAGCGACTTGGCGCGGATGGCCGCCCCGGTGGCGGCGTCCAGCCGCGACAGCAGCCGCGCCGCCGCCGTGCGCGCCTCGGCCTCGGTTTCGCGCACCACCACGTGCACCCGATACCCGAAGCGCAGCGCCCGCCCGTGGCGCGCCGCCCGCGCGCGAAGGTCGGCCACCAGCGCGCGCACCGCCGGCAGCGTGTCCGGCCACATGAGGTACACGTCGGCCCCCTGCGCCGCCGCCTCGCGCGCCCCCTCGCTCAGCCCGCCAAAGTAGAACGGCGGGCAGCGCCGCCGTTCACGGCAGATGCGCGGCGCCTCCACCTCCAACTGCCAGAACGCCCCGCGGTGCGACACCGCCTCGCCGCGCAGCAGCGTGCGCAGGATGTGCATCGCCTCCACGGTGCGCGCGTACCGCGCCTCGCCGTCCAGCACCTCCCCCGGCAGCTCCGACGAGATGATGTTCACCGTGAGCCGCCCCCCCGCCACCTGGTCCAGCGTGGCCAGCTGCCGCGCCAGCTGCGGCGGCCAGCTCTCCCCCACCCGCACCGCCGCCAGCAGCCGGATCCGCGTGGTGAGCGCGGCAATGGCCGCCGCAAACGCCGTGGTGTCGATCCCCAACGCATACCCCGACGGCAGCAGGATGTTGTCGAAGCCGTTCCGCTCCGCGCGCAGCACCAGATCGCGGCAATGGTCCCAGCTGGACGCCAGCCGCGGGTCGGGGACCCCCAGGAACTCGTAGTCGTCGTCGCACAGCGCGCCAAACCAGCTCACCTCGCAGGGTGGTGAGGGCGATGGCCAGCCACCCGACCCCGTCGCGTGCTGCACGTTGCTGGGCTTCACCCGCGCCGCTGCCAGTCCTGCGGGTCCCGTCGCGCGTGAAACACCGCGAGAATCGAGATCATCTCCGGCTCCAGCACGTAGTACAGGGAGTACGGGAAGCGCCGGAGGACGAATTGGCGAATGCGGCCCCTGACCTCCGGACCCAAGTCGGGGGTTCGCTCCAACGCCGCGAACCCGGCCCGCACCACGCTGGCGAACTCCAATCCCAAGCCGCGGCGACGCAGCTCATACCAGGTGATCGCCTCCTCCAGCTCGGCCTCGGCTTCGGGCGCGACGCGGAGGATCCGCGTCACCGGTGCGGGCGCTCCAGATCGTCCATCACGTCGCGCCAGGGACGTCCCCGGTTCGGATCGGCCGCATGGCGCGCCAGTCGTCGATCAAGCTCCAGCTGCTGCGCGTCCGTCGCCATCGGCACCTGACTCGGCAAGCTGTCCCACAGATCCTTCGCCAGTTGGATGCGCTCTTCCGGCGTGAGGTGGCTGAAGTCGAAGGTCGGGGCGCCCATGCTTGGAAATTCGCCCGGAGTCCGGCCCGCGGCAAGCGGGGATCGCGAGCTCGCCGCGGCGCGGAGAACGATCCGTCAGGCGAGCCAGACGCTGGCGGCTGTGCACCAGGAGCGAAGCTCCGGCACCAGACACGCCGGTCGATCGCCACGCGCGCTCACGGCAGCCGCACGCCGCGCGACGCCACCAGCACCTTGTACCAGTCGGCCCGCGTCCACCGCACCCGATAGGCGTCCACCGCCTCGGCGATGCGCGCCGGCTGCTGCGACCCCACGATGGGAATCGCCCCCACCGGGTGCGCCATCACCCAGCTGTACGCCGCCGCGCTGCGCGACACGCCGTGCGCCGCCGCCACCACGTCCAGCGCCGCCGCCACCGCCTCCTCGCGCGGCGTGCCGGGGGCCATCACCCGCCCGCCCCCCAGCGGCGACCACGCCAGCACCGCGGTGCCGTACACCATCGCCTCGTCAAACAGCCCGTTCTCCATGGGCTCCAAATGCAGCGGCGAGAACTCCGGCTGCAGCGACGCCAGCGGCACGGTGAGCAGGGTGCGCAGCGCCGCCACCTGCGCGGGGGTGAAGTTGGACACCCCCACCGCCGCCACCTTCCCGCTGGCCACGGCGTTCTCCAGCGTCCGCGCCAGCTCCTGCGGGTGCGTGAGAATGTCGGGACGGTGCACCTGCCACAGCTGCACCCGCTCCACCCCCAGCCTCTCGAGCGATGCATCAATGGCCTCCGCCACATACGCCGCGCTGGAATCGTACGGCGTCCCGGGGATGATCCCCCCCTTGGTGGCCAGCACCATCCGCTCCCGCAGCCCCGGCGCCTGGGCCAGCACGCGCCCCAGCAGCCGCTCCGAGCCCCCGAAGCCCGACGGCGACGAGTACCCGTAGATGCCGGCGGTGTCTAGCAGCGTGATCCCCGCCTCCAGCGCCGCCTCCACCAGTCGGCGCGCTTCGGCCACGTCCTCGCCGGTCATGCGCCACATCCCCCACGACAGGGTGCTCACCATGGGGCCCCCGGGGAACAGGGGACGGGTGCGAGGCGGGGCGGGGAGCCAGCGAGGTTCGCTCATGGGCGGTCAGATGTGCGAGGAGAACGACGAGACGTGCGCTAAATTGGCGGGAGGCGCACACCCCCGGTCAAGCGGCGGGCGCGCCCGCATGGCTGGGCGCAGCCATGGCCGCCCTTGGCAACGGGAGAGCGATGGCACGCACCATCCGTTACGGCATCGTGGGGACGGGCATGATGGGGGTGGAGCACCTGCGCAACCTGGCCATCACGCCGGGCGCAATGGTCACCGCCATCGCCGACCCCGTGCCCCAGTCGCTGGCGTGGGCCCGCGAGGCGCTGAAGGAGGCACTGGGGGATCGCGCGGCAGGGGTGGCCGAGTTCGGTGACGCCGCGTCACTGGCCGCCAGCGGGGTGGTGGACGCCGTGGTGGTGGCCTCACCCAACCACACGCACCGCGCGGTGCTGCCACCCCTGTTCGACGCCGGGCTCCACATCCTGTGCGAGAAGCCGCTGGCCACCACCGTGGCCGACGCGCGGTGGATCGCCGATCGCGCGGCGCGGCACCCCGGCGTGTGCTGGGTTGCCATGGAGTACCGCTACATGCCTCCCGCCGCCGAGTTCATCCGGCAGGTGCAGGCCGGCCGCGTGGGCGCGCTGCGCATGCTCACGCTGCGCGAGCACCGGTTCCCCTTCCTGGTGAAGGTGGGGGACTGGAACCGCTTCGCCGCCAACACCGGCGGGACGATGGTGGAGAAGTGCTGCCACTTCTTCGACCTCATGCGCCTCATCGTGCGCAGCGAGCCGGTGCGGGTGCACTGCAGCGGCGCCATGGACGTGAACCACCTGGCGGAGCGCTACGACGGCCGCGCGCCGGACATCGTGGACAACGCCTACGCCACGTTGGACTTCGCCAACGGCGTGCGCGCGATGCTGGAGCTGTGCATGTTCGCCGACGGCGCCGAGCACCAGGAGGTGTTCACGGCGGTGGGGGACGCGGCGCGGCTGGAGTGCCTGGTGCCCCCGGGCGACCTGGTGTTCAGCCCGCGCACGGGGTACGGCCACCCCAAGCGTCCCGTGCGTGAGCACGTGCCGGTGGACGCCGCCGCGTTGGCCGCCGGCACGCACCATGGGGCCACCTGGTACCAGCACCAGCGCTTTGCCGCGGCGGTGCGCGGCGAGGGGCCGGTGGAGGTGACGGCCGAAGACGGGTGGCGCGCCGTGGCGATGGGGGTGGCCGCGGAGGTGAGTGCGCGCGAGCACCGCGTGGTGACGATGGCGGAGGTGGGCGGGGTGTAGCGCTGGGGGGCTCGCCACCTGCCTGCGCGACGCCCCCCCGCATGCCGCACGGGCCGGCCTTGCCCGAAGGCAAGACCGGCCCGTGTGAGGCATCGCGCCCCGGGGCGCCTCCTGCGCCAGCGATGCCACCGACTCCAGAGAACCGGGGCCGTCCGGGAGGGGCGATCAGGCCGTCGCCGCGCCCCCCGCCATCGCCCCGCGGCGGCGGCGCGCCGCCACGCCCAGCGCCACCAGCCCCGTCGCCATCAGCGCATACGTCGAGGGCTCCGGCACCACGCTGGTGGACGTCGTGATGAACGCCCGGTTCAGCGACCCCGAGTACGCCGTGTTGTACGCCCGGTCATCGATCAGCACCCGCCAGCTGCCGAAGTTGTTCGGGTTCGTCGAGGCAAAGGTCATCGCGTTGTCGCGCATCAGGATCGCGTTGGTCGGGTTGTTGTCCGACGCCGGCATCGACCCCGAGAACAGCGACCAG
>JAGWYS010000258.1 GCA_018969225.1 Gemmatimonadota bacterium
CGCGACTGGCTCGACGCCGTGCCCAACGACGACTACGCCACGCTCAGCTACCAGGGGGGCGCCGCGTGGCGCGCCCGGCTTTCACTCGACCTGGCGGGGGATGCGGATGCGCTGGCGCTGGTGGCCGCGCACGACGACGACGCCCTGGCGGCGCTGATGACCAATTTGGCGGGGCACGACCTGGGGCTGCTGCTGGACACCTTCGCCGCCACCACCAGCGCCACCCCGCAGCTGTTCGTCATCTACACCATCAAGGGGTTCAGCCTCCCCTTCCAGGGGCACAAGGACAACCACGCGGGGCTCATGACGGTAGCGCAGATGGCGGCGTACCGCGCGCGCATGGGGGTGGCCGAGGGGGCCGAGTGGGAGCGCTTTGCGGCGCTCCCGGAGGCGCCGGCCGCCTACGAGGCGCTGCTGGCGGCGGTCCCCTTCGTGCAGGGGCCCCGACCGGGGGGCGAGGCGCCCGTCATCGCCGTGCACCCGCGCGAGACCTTCCCGCGCCCCACAGGGGACCAGTCCACGCAGGTGGGGTTCGGGAAGATCCTCAACGAGCTGGCGCGGCTGGGCGGGCCGCTGGCCGACGCGCTGGTCACCACGTCGCCGGACGTGACCGTCTCCACCAACCTGGGGGGCTTCGTCAACCAACGGGGGATCTTCGCGCGCGACGTGGTGCGTGACGCCTTCCGCGAGGCCAGCATTCCGTCGCCGCTCAAGTGGGGGAAGGGGCCGTCGGGGCAGCACCTGGAGCTGGGGATCGCCGAGGCCAACCTCTTCACGCTGCTGGCGGCGCTGGGGCTGTCGCACGAGCTGTTCGGGGCGCGGCTGCTGCCGGTGGGGACGCTGTACGACCCGTTCATCAACCGCGGGCTCGACGCGCTCAACTACGCCTGCTACCAGGGCGCCCGCTTCCTGCTGGCGGCCACGCCGTCGGGGCTCACCCTCGCGCCCGAAGGGGGCGCGCACCAGTCCATCCACCCGCCGCTCATCGGCATGGCGCAGCCCGGGCTCACCTACTTCGAGCCCGCGTTCGTGGACGAGCTGGCGGAGATCATGCGGTGGAGCTTCGCGCACCTGCAGGCGCCCGATGGCGGCGCGGTGTACCTGCGCCTGTCCACGCGCACGCTGGCGCAGCCGGCGCGTACGCTTTCCGACGCGCAGGTGACCGACCTGCTGGCGGGGGCGTACTGGCAGGTGCCCCCCGCGCCCGGCGCCGAGGTGGCCATTGCGTACGCCGGGGCCATCGCCCCCGAGGCGATGGCCGCGTTCGAGGAGATGCGCGAGGACACGCCGGGGCTGGGGCTGCTGGCGGTCCCCAGCCCCGACGTGCTGCACCGCGACTGGAGCGCGGCGCAGCGGGCGCGCGCGGCCGGGCAGCCCGCCGTGGCGCATGTGGAGCGGCTGCTGGCGGCGCTCCCGCCCGGGGCCGGGCTGGCCACGGTGCTGGATGGCCCCCCCGCCACGCTGGGGTGGCTGGGGGGGGTGCGCGGCCACCGCACCTGCGCGCTGGGGGTGGACCGCTTCGGGCAGTCTGGGGACCTGCCGGATCTCTACCGCGAGTACCGGCTGGACGCCGAGGCGATCATGGAAGCGGTGGCGGAGGCGGTGGTGGGGGGAGGGAGGACGACGTAGTCTGCCATCTGGCACACCGGCCCGGCACATCTTGATCATGAAACAGGATGCGGCGCGGGTGACCTACTCGGCCCGCGTGGAGGCCAATGGCCGGATCCTCATCCCCGCCCGCGTGCGCGCGGCGCTGGGGCTGGTGGCCGGCAGCGAGCTCTCGCTCACGGTGTACGGCGACGCGCTGGTGGTGCGCTCGCGGCGGGCCACCGTGCGGCGGGTACGCGAGCAGCTCCGCGAGCGCCTGCGGCGGCAGCAGGAGTCGGCAGGGGAGGCGCCGGCCGGCGCGCCAGCTGCCGACGGGCAGGGCCTGGACGCCTTCCTGCGCGAGCGCCGCGAGGCGGAGCGTCAGCGCGAATCGCGCTTGGACCGCCTGCTGGGCGGCCACCCCGACACGCCGTGACCGGCGCGACCTCCCCGCGCACCCCTGGTCAGGTGCTGCTGGACAGCTCGGCGCTGCTGGCCTTTTGCCTGGACGAGGTGGGGAGTGACGCGGTGGCGCGCGCGCTGGAGGAGGCGATCCCGCTCATGACCGCCACCAACGTGGCCGAGTGCGTTTCCAAGCTGGTGCAGCGCGGCTGGCACCCCGACGAGGTGGAGGCGCTGCTGCGCGAGCTCGACGTGACCGTGATCACGGAAGACCTGGCGCTGGGGGTGCTGGCGGGGGAGGTGCACGCCCGCACGCGCGCGCATGGGGTGTCCATTGGCGACGCGCGGTGCCTGGCGGCGGCGCTGCGCGACCAGGTGCCCGTGCTCACCGCCGACCGCGCGTGGGGCGCGCTCGACCTGGGGATTGCCGTGGAGGTGGTGCGGTAGGGGGCGTAGGCGGACAGGGCGCGAGTGCCCCGCGAACACCGCCCCCCTACCGCCCCGGCTTCCGCGGGAACATCCCCTCCCGGTTGGCCAGCGTGTACGCCGTCCACGCCATCACCGTGGCTGCCTGCTGCAGGTCCTCGGGGATCAGCCGCTCGAACGTGTCGCTGCTGGAGTGGTGCGTGCGGATGAGGTACTCCAGCGGGTCCTGCAGGAAGGTGAACCCCGGGATCCCCACGTCGTCGAAGTCCTGGTGCTCGTTCCCCCCCACGTTCCCCTTGGCCACCTTCAGCACCCCCAGCGGCCGGAGCGGCGTGAACAGCTGCTCGAAGATGGGCTGCATCGTGGGGTGCGACTGGTCCCAGATGCCGCGGATGCGCCCGGCGCCGTTGTCGAGGTTGAGGTAGACGGAAATCTTCGGCCACTGCTCGGGGTGCTTCGCGATCCACCCGCCCACCCCCAGGTGGCGCCCCTCCTCCGAGGTCCAGATCCCCACGCGGATCGTGCGCCGCGGCGTGAGCCCCGTGGCCTTGAGGATGCGCATCGCCTCGATGGCCACCGCCACCCCGGCGGCGTTGTCGGTGGCGCCGGTGCCGGCGTGCCAGCTGTCCAGGTGCCCGCCGAACATCACCACCTCGTCGCCCTTGTCGCTCCCCGGCAGCTCGGCCAGGGTGTTGTACCCCAGCGAGTCGTCGGTCACCCACCGGTTCTGCGCCTGCAGCTCCACCTCCACCGGGATCCCGCGCCGCACGTTGCGCCACAGCTGGCCGTACTGCTCGAAGCTGGCCACCAGCGCGGCCACCGGCTCGCCGCCGATGCCCGCGCGGATGTTGTGCCACCCCGGAAGCGCCGACACGCGGATCGCCCCGTACGGGATGGGGGAGGACACCAGCACCGCCGCCACCCCCTCGCGCTTGAACACGCGCATCACGTCCTCGAACCGCTCCGGCACCTTCCGGCGGTCCAGCCGCACCTGCTGGGGCGACCAGAGGAAGTCGGGGCGCAGCTTGGGGTCGTCCAGCATCTCCGGGGTGAAGCGGCGCGCGCGCGGCGGGTCCTCCATGCGCATGTAGTCCAGCGGCTCGTAGTAGTAGGTGCTCTGGTCCAGCGGCGGCGCCCCCCACAGCACCACCTTCCCCTTCAGCTTCCCCCCCTGCTCGCGCAGCAGCGTGGCCGAGTCGGTGTGCGCCAGCGCCACCACGGAGGCGCGCACCAGGCCGGCGGTGCTGCCGCTCCACGCCATGGGCTGCGCCACCAGCGGCTGCGGATACGGCGTGAGCACGTTGCCGACGTAGCGCACCCGCTCCCACCCGCGCCCCCACGTTCCCCACGGCTCCACCACCACGTTGGCCAGCCCGAAGCCGCGCAGCTGCTCGGCGGTCCACAGGTTGGCCTGCTTCACCGCGCGCGACCCCTGCGGGCGCGGACCGATCACGTCGGTGAGGTAGCCGGCAATCGCCATCACCTGCGACCGCTGCGTGGCCTCCTCGCGGATCTTGGCCAGGGCGCCCAGGTCCACCCGCTCCGCCACCACTTGTGCGGCCAGCGGCGCGGTGGACAGGGGGGGCAGCGTGGTGGCCAGCAGCGCCAGCGCGAGGACGGTGCGAGACGGACGGATCATGCGGGACACTCGAGAATGAGAGGGGACGCCA
This sequence comes from Gemmatimonadota bacterium, assembly GCA_018969225.1. Classification (GTDB taxonomy): domain Bacteria; phylum Gemmatimonadota; class Gemmatimonadetes; order Gemmatimonadales; family Gemmatimonadaceae; genus Gemmatimonas. The sequence continues at coordinate 4,086 of JAGWYS010000258.1, forward strand.
GGGGAGTCAGCGCAGCGCCGCCGCCAGTTCGGCGGCGGCAGCGCCCACCTCCGCGGTGTAGCGGCGCACGGCGGCCGTCACGCGCTCGATGGCGTCGCGCGCCGCAACGGGGTCGGGGCGCTCCACCACGGCGCGCGTGAGATGCGGGAAGGGGTTCACGCCGGTGCGGCTGTACAGCCCGGTGGTCCCCATGACCAGGTGCCGGTTGTAGCGCGGCCCGCGCGTGGTGTCGGGATCCAGCAGCGCCTGCTCCGCCTGGTAGAGGCGCG
>JAGWYS010000259.1 GCA_018969225.1 Gemmatimonadota bacterium
CGTCGTCGCCGGTGCCGTCGGCCAGCCCCACGTCGCGCGTCCCCGGCACCTTGTGGAAGGGGAAGTTCTTCTCGCCGTGCATGCTGAAGGTGAACACCCGCTCGTCGCCGGCGAAGCAGGCGTGCGTCCCGTTCCCCTGGTGCACGTCCAGGTCCACCACCGCCGCGCGGCGGATGCGCCCGTCGCGCAGCAGCCGCCGCAGCGCCACCGCCACGTCGTTGAAGGTGCAGAACCCCTCGCCGCGGTCGGGGAAGGCGTGGTGCGTCCCCCCCGCCAGGTTCATCGCCACGCCGTGCCGCAGCGCCGCCTCCGCGGCCTCGCACGTCCCCTGCACCACGCGGTAGGCGCGCTCCACGAACGCCTCGCTCCACGGCAGCCCGATGCGCCGCTGCTCCGCCGGCGGCAGCGTCCCCTGGGTGACGGCGTCCACATACCCCGGCGTGTGCACCAGCAGCAGGTCGTCGCGCGCCACCCGCCCCGGGTCGTGCAGCCGCTCGGGGGACACCAGCCCCTCGGCCAGCACCCCCTCGCGCAGCAGCTGGTACTTGGCCATGGGAAAGCGGTGGCCGTCGGGCAGCGCGATGGCGTACCGCGCCGACGACCAGCAATGCAACGACCCCTGCACGGTCACCCCTGCCCGAGCTGCGTCGCGCGCTACTTCGCCAGCGCGTCGGCCATCTGCGTGTAGTACGCCAGCTCCGACCGCTGGTCGGCCGTGGGCGCGCCGGTCCACCGCCCCACCGCGCCGTACAGCCCCGACAGCCGCGCCAGCAGCTCCTGCCCCTGCCGCGCCCGGTCGCGCGCGCCGGCATCGGCCCCGGCCGCGCCCGCCCCCTCACGCAGCCGCGCCGCCAGCGGCGCCACCCGCGCCAGCAGCGCGGCCACCTGCCGGTGGAACGCCGTCCACGCCGCGCGCTGGGCGCGCGTGACCGTCAGCCGCGGGTCGTCGCGCACCACCACCCACTGCTCCTGCACCGCGCCGCCGTGCGCCAGCCGCACGCGGTAGCGCCCCGGCAGCACCAGCGGCCCCGGCGTGGAGGCGCGCGGCCCCTCGTCGTCGTCCTCGCCGCCGCCGCTGCGCACCGGCAGGTCGGCGTGGCGCAGGTTCCACACCACCCGCTGGATGCCGCGCCCCGTGGGCGCCGGCAGCGCCTGCACCAGCGCCCCCGTGCTGTCGTGCACCGTCACGGTCAGCGCCCCCGCACCGTCGCCCACCCACAGGTCCACCAGCGCCCCCACCGGCGGGTTCTCCCCGCGGAACACCAGGTCGCCCGCGTGCGGACGCAGGTTGGTGGCGCGCCACTGGGTGGCCGGCTGCACCGTGAAGAGGTGCGCGGGGCGCCCCAGCACCGCCGGCGTGAGCTCCTGCAGCGCGTTCAGCTGGTCCAGGATCCAGAGGCCGCGCGCGTGCGTGCCCAGCACCAGCGCGTTGTCGCGCGGGTGCACCACCAGGTCGTTCACCGGCATCAGCGGCAGGTTCTGGCGCAGCGGCAGCCACTGCGCCCCGGTGTCCGGCGACACGAACACGCCGAACTCGGTGGCCAGGTACAGCAGCCGCGGGGTGCGCGGGTCCTCGCGGAGCGTGCGCGCCACCCGCTCCGCCGGCAGCCCGCCGTCGATCCGCGCCCACGTGCGCCCGAAGTCGGTGCTGCGGTACACGTAGTTGGCGCGGTCGTCGCTGCGGTGGTTGTCCGCCGTCACGTACACCGTGCCGTCGGCGTGGCGCGACGGCTCCACCCCGGCAAACCACGATCCCGACGGCAGCCCCGGAAACGCGCCCTGCGCGTCGCGCCACGTGGCGCCGCCGTCGCGCGAGACGCGGAAGCGCCCGTCATCCGTCCCCACGTACAGCACCCCGCGCACCCGCGGCGACTCGGCCAGCGCGGTGATGCCGGGGAAGTACGGCACGCCGTCGTCCAGCGACAGCGTCTTCTCCGTGGGGCGGCGCCCCATCAGCGGCAGCGTGCTGCGGTCCACCCCGGTGGTCATGTCCCCCAGGTCGGTCCAGGTGCGCCCGGCGTCGCGCGAGCGGAACAGGTGCTGCATCCCCGCGTACAGCGTGGCCGTGTCATGCGGCGACACCACGATGGGGGCGTCCCAGTTGGCCGGGTGCATCGCGTTCCCCAGCACCTGCGTGGCGCCGGGCTTCCCCCACGTCTCCCAGTTGCGCCGGCCGCCGATGTGCCCCGTGGGGTCGCCGGGGCGCAGGTCCTGCACCTCCCAGGTGCGCGTGTCCACCTTCTGCAGCCCGAGGAACTGCGAGGCGCTGTACACCGTGCGCGGGTTCTTCGGGTTGGGGACCACGAAGAAGCCGTCGCCGCCGCACAGGCGCGACCAGTGCTCGTTGAGCACGCCGTTGGTGGTCCACGACGCGCTGGGGCCCACCCAGCAGCCGTTGTCCTGCAGCCCGCCGTACACGTTGAAGGGGTGCGCGTCGTCCACCGCCACGCGGTAGAACTGCGACAGCGGCAGCGAGGCCACGTACAGGAACTTGTTCCCGCGGTCGTGGCTGATGCCGATGCCGCCGTCGTCCAGCTTCACCACGTGGCGGCTGTCGCGCGGGTTCACCCACACGAAGCGGTCGTCGCCGTGCGTGGTGGTGCGCGGGGCGGTGAACGTCCGCCCGCCGTCGTCGCTGAACGAGTACGCGTTCAGCATGTACACGCGCCGGTCGTCGTTGGGGTCGATGACGGGCTGGCTGGCGTACATGGGGCGCGGATTCCAGTCGCTGAGGAAGCGCCACGTGGCCCCGGCGTCGTCGCTGCGGTACAGCCCGGCCTTGCGGCGGATGTACGCGGTGCTGGCGTTGTAGCGCTCCCCCTGCTCCACGCTCACCACCAGCACGCGCGGGTCCTTGCGCCACACGGCGATCCCGATGCGCCCGACTTCCCCCTCGGGGAGCCCGTTCCCCGCCAGCTTCGCCCAGGTGGTGCCGCCGTCGGTGCTCTTCCACAGCGCGCTGCCGGGGCCCCCGCCGTCGAAGCCGAAGGCGCTGCGCCGCCGCTGGTAGGTGGCGGCGTACAGCACCTGCGGGTTGTCCCACGCCATCGCCACGTCGGTGGCGCCGGTCTCGTCGTCCACCTGCAGCACGCGCTCCCAGCGGCGCCCGCCGTCGGTGGTGCGGTACACGCCGCGGTCGCCGCCGGGGCCCCACACGCTCCCCTGCGCCGCCACGAAGGCCACGTCGGGGTTGGAGGGGTGCAGCTGGATGCGCCCGATGTGCATCGACCGGCGCAGCCCGGTGTTGGTCCACGTGGCGCCGCCGTCGGTGCTGCGGTACACCCCGTCCCCCCACCCCACGCTCTGGCGGTTGGCGCGCTCGCCGGTGCCCACCCACAGGATGCGCGGGTCGGGCTGGTACACCGCCACGTCGCCGATGCTGTGCACCGGCGCGTCGAACACCGACGTCCAGGTGATCCCCGCGTCGCGCGTGCGCCACAGCCCGCCGGTGGCGCCGGCCACGTACATGGTCGTCGGGTCGGCCTCCACCACGTCCATGTCCACCACGCGCCCGCTCATGCTGGCGGGGCCGATGGAGCGGAAGCGCAGGGCGCCGAGGTCGGCGGGGGCCAGCGGGCGCCCCTGGGCGGGGAGCACGGCGGCGGCCAGCAGCAGGGGGAGGGCGGCTCGGCGCCCGGAACGCAGGAGGGTCGTCATGCCCATATGTTATCCCGCGTGCACCGCCGCCGGACCCCGTGCCGGCCGCCACGCGTCCTCGTCCTTCGGACCCGCCGTCCATGCCTCTCCTCCCGTCCCGCCGCCCCGCGTGGGTCGCCGCCGCCGGCGTCGCCCTCCTGTGCCATGCCGTCCCCTTGGCCGCGCAGCAGGGACGCGCACCTGGCGGCGACGCCCCCCGACGCACCACCACCCCCGCCGCCGAGCGCCCCGTGTGGCCCGACGAGGGGCCGCGCCGGTGGGCGCCGCGCCCCACCGGCACGGACATTTCCCCCAACGACCTGCGCACGCGCCTGTACGGCTTTGCCGACGACTCCATGCAGGGGCGGCGCATCGGCGAGGCGGGCAACTACAAGGGCACGGAGTACATCGCCCGCGAGTTCGCGCGGCTGGGGCTCAAGCCGGCGGGCGACAGCGGCAGCTACTTTCAGGTGCTCCCCTTCGGCCCCGTCGGCTTTGACAGGGCGCGCGCCTCGCTGCTGGTGAACGGCGCCCCGCTGACGGCCGGCACCGACTGGATCCCCACCACCCCCACCCCGGCCAACGGCGTGGGGGGCACCGCCGCGCTGGCCAACGTGGCCACGGTGTACGCCGGCGTCTATGGCGACACCGCGGTGGCGCTGGACCCCGCCCAG
>JAGWYS010000260.1 GCA_018969225.1 Gemmatimonadota bacterium
CTCGACGCGCAGCAGATCGCCCGGTACAGCGTGAACCTCAGCTACGCGGCCCGCATCAACACGGCGCTCGTGGCCACCCTCACCGTCACCCCGGTGTCCACGTCGCTGGTGGTCGGCAACTCGTCCCCCATCGCCACCGTGGCGCGCGACGGCGGCGGCGCCGACGTCACCGCCTGCGCGTCGGTGACGTACACCAGCGCGCAGCCCGCGGTGGCCACGGTGTCCACCGCCGGGGTCATCACGGCCGTGGCCGCCGGCACGGCCACCATCACCGTCGCCTCCGGCACGGCCACCGCCACGGTGTCCGTGACGGTCACCAGCGGCGGCGGGGGGGGCGGGGGAAGCACCGATACCTTCGTCCTCCGGGACAGCCTGGTGCTGAGCACCCAGGGGATGTTCGTGGGGGCGGCGGCCGCCGACTTCTCCCGCATCGCCGTGGCGCCGTACGTGGACAGCGCGGCCACCTCCCGCGACCTCCTCTTCGTCAACGCCGCCGGCACCATCGAGGCGCGGCGGAACATCGGCAACTCCAGTTGGGCCGTCGCCATGACCCCCGACGGCGCCCGCACCGTGGCCGGCTCCGACGACGAGACGCTGTATTTCTTCAACGGCACCACGCTGGTGGCCTCGGGGCGCCCCATCCCCTCCAACCAGGAGATCCGCGGCGTGGCCATCTCCGACAACGGGCGCTGGGTGGGCGCGGGCGGCGGGCGGTTCACGCTGCACGACTGGAACGCCGCCAACCCCGTGGTCCCGGTGTACGTGGACAGCTCCACCACCCAGCTGCGCGCCATCGACTTCTCCTCCGACGGCCGCTACGTGGCCTACGGGGGGCGGTACAGCACCTCCAATTCGGATCCCGGCACCACCTACCTCGCGGTCTACGACCTTGAGACGCGCACGCGCGTCTTCCGGGAGTTCATCACCTGCGCGGGGTGCGCCAACGCCGAACTCCGCTCGGTGGCCATCTCCCCGGACGGGGGGAAGATCCTCGCCGGTGACTGGGGCGGGCGCCTGCACTATTTCACCCGCGACGCGGGCACCACCAACTGGACCCGCACCACGCAGACGGGGTTCAGCCGCATCTACTGGGTGGACATGAACGCGGACGGGACCCGCGCCGCCGTCGGGGTGCAGGAATCGGGGGTGCGCCTCTTTGCGCTGGGGACCTCGGCCACGCAGCTGTGGGAGCGCACCGGCACCGACGGCGGGCAGCGCACCGTGCACATCACCCCCGATGGCCGCTTCATCGCGGCGTCCACCCGCGGTGGCGGCGGTGGCGGCGGGCAGATCGTGGTGTTCGACTCGGCCGGCACCCGCTTGCTGCAGCGCGCCTCCCATGCCGTCCAGCGGGGGACCGGCTGGATCGCGCGCAACGGCCCGGAGAGCCCCGAGGCCTGGTTTGCGCGGGTGTCCAGTGATGGCTCCCTTGCCGTCCACGCCAGCTTCCAGGGCGTCCTGTACTTCTACCGCCGGCGCTGAGTCGCCGCCCTCCCGCCCCCCCACCGGAGCCCCCCGGCGGGGGCGGCGCGACGCCGCTCAGTCCTCGTCGTCCTCGTCGTCCTCATCATCGCGCAGCGCCAGCACCGGCACCGGCGCGCCCCCCCGCTCGGCCATCGCGCGGTACTCCGCCAGGATCTCGCGCCCCCGTCCGGTGCCATTGAGCGCCCCGATGGACACCCGATACGCCAGCGCCAGGCACTCGGCCGCCACCCCGTCCACGTCGTCCAGCTCGCGCAGCAACCCCAGCAGCAGCGCCCAATGCGCGGGCTCGTCGGGGTGGAGCTGGCGCAGCTTCTGGGCGGTGTCCACGGCGGCGCGCAGCGCACCCGCCTGCCGCAGCCGCTCCACCTCCCGCAGGGCCGCGCGCGCGAACAGGTGCTGGAGGCGGGCCCGCTCGAACGCGATCCACTGGTCCACCTCCTGCACATCCAGCACGGGCACCGTCTCGAGGAACGCCCCGCCGTACCCCTCCACGATGGCGGCGTCGTCGCGCCGCTGCGTGGCGGCCTGCACCCGGCGCCAGTCGGTCTCCACCAACGGCGACACCGCCACCCGCCCGTGCTGCTCCTCCAACGCCTGGTCGCCCACGGCGCGGCGGATCAGGTACAGCGCCTGCCGCACCGACGCCTGCGACTTGAGGGTGGGGATGTTGGGCCACAGGAACTCGCCGATGGCCTCGCGGGAGATGGGGCGCCCTTCCACCACCAGGCGGGCCAGCAGCACCAGCGGCTTGCCCACGCCGATGGACGCCCGCGCCGACGCGGGGGGCGATTCGCCCACGACCATCGCGTTGCCGAGCAGGCGCACCATCATGGGATGATCCCTCGCCGTGATGCATGGCTGAGTGGAGGGGGACCCTCGCGGTCCGCACCGTGCGGTTTCGCGCCGGACCTCCACACGTGTGGCGCATCGGCCCCCGCAGGGGTACCGGATGCATTGCGCCAGTGACGGCGCGCACTGACATCGAATCGTCAGGGGAATATCAGGACGCCATCAGCACGTTGTCAATCAACGCCGGTGCGGCCGTCGCGATGTTCTGTATACGGAATGGGCTACATGCGGTCAGGCGCTACCGCACGCGAATGCCTCTCCGCAGGCATGCCTCACAATGACGATGGAATGACAAGTCATTGATGATTGGTTGTCTGGTGCATGACGAATGAATGACAGGGTGCTGACGCCTGGTCGGGGCATCCGGGTGCCCTCGCACAACGCCCGCCCCATCGCTTGGTATACACCGGCAGTTTGACGCCGCCTTGACGCCGCCGCGTCATCGTCCGATCGCGGATGAGAACGACGCGCCTCCTCCGCCAGGTCATCGCGCGACCATCCCTCGCAGGAACAGGGCGCATGTCGGACGGGCATTCGGTGGTGACGTCGCATCGCGAATTCGGCGAGCAGCTGCGGGTGGCGCGGCGCGCGCGGCGGCTGACGCAGGCCCAGGCGGCCGTGCTGGCCGGGGTGGGGGTGCGCCTGTGGAACGAGGCGGAGAACGGGCGGCGCTCGCAGGTGGGGCTGGAGACCATGCTCCGGATGATGCGTGCCGTGGGGATCGAGGTGCGATTGGTGCCGCAGCCCGCAATGCCCGCGGAGCCGGACCGGCGGGAGACCGTGGCGGCGCCACTGTGACGCACCCTTAGCTTTCGCCGCTGGCAGCGCCGCGGCCGGGGCACCCGGGACGGGGCGCCTTCGCGCTCCCCGTTCCCCCCGCACCGCACCATCCGGATGGCGGCACCCTCCCTGCGGGACGGTCCCGACCTGGTCACCACCTCCCGGGGTGGCGACCGGCTCCCGGCCTTCACCACGCTGGTGCGCTCCCTGGTCGCCTGCCGCGGCTTCGGGGGGCGCCTCATCGTCGTGGACCAGTCCCCCGACGGCGCCGTGGGCGCCGTGGCCACCGCCCTGCTGGGGGCGCGCGCCGAGGTCATCCCCGCGGCCCCCTGCGGCATCGCGCGCGCCCGCAACCTTGCGCACGCCGCCGTCCGCGCCCCCGTGGTGGGATTCCCCGACGACGACGCCTGCTACTTCCCCGACACCCTCGATCCCCTCGCCGAGGCCTTTGCCGACCCGTCGCTGCAGGCGCTGTGCGGGCGGCTGGTGGACCCGGCGGGCACCGCCCCCGCCGGGATGGCCCGGGCGCAGCCGCACGACCGCCCCCGCCTCTCGCTCTGGCAGGCGTTCTGGTCGGCCAACTCCAACACGCTCTTCGTGCGGCACCCCGGGTGGCGCTTCGCCGAGGACCTGGGCGCCGGCACGCCGCTGGGTTCCGGCGAGGAAACCGACCTGGTGTGCCGCCTCATCACCACCGGCGGGCGGGTGGCCTACGCACACGGCGTCCGCGTGGGGCACCCGGTGGTGACCACGCGTGGCACCCCTCCCGCGAAGCTGCGGAGCTACGCGCGCGGCTACACGGCCACCGCCCTGCGCGCTGCACGCCGCGCCCGCTCCGCCGCGCCGCTGGCGCATCTGGGGCTTACGGCCGCCGCCGCCGTCGCGGGGGTGCTGCGCACGCCGCATGACGCCCCGTTGCGCCGCGCCTACGCCGCGCGCCTGGCGGGAATTGCCGACGCCCTGCTGAGGCCCCTGTTGGGGCGCACGCCATGAGCCGGCGCCGGCTGGTGGTGGTGTCCACCGCCGCCACCCTGGTGGAGGTGGCCGTCGTGCCGCTGCTGGCGCTGGCCGCCACCACGGTCCTGCTGCGCACTGCCGGCGACCGCGAGGTGGCCGCGTGGCTGGCCGCGCAAGCCGTGGTGGCCGCCGCCAACCTGTGGTCGCTGGGGCGCAACGACCTGCT
>JAGWYS010000261.1 GCA_018969225.1 Gemmatimonadota bacterium
GCCGACAACCTGTTCCTGGGGCGCGAGCTGCGCCGCCCCGGGGTGGCGGGACGGCTGCTGCGCCTGCTGGACCGCCCCCGCATGGTGCGCGAGGCGGCGGCGCACCTCGAGGCGCTGGGGGTGGCGGTGCGCTCGCCCGTGCAGGTGGTGGAGACGCTCTCCGGCGGGCAGCGCCAGGGGATTGCCGTGGCCCGCAGCGCGGCCTTCGCGCGGCACGTGGTGATCCTGGACGAACCCACCGCCGCGCTGGGGGTGCGCGAAAGCCACCACGTGCTGGAGCTCATCACGAAGGTGCGCGATCGCGGGCTGGCGGTCATCCTCATCAGCCACAACATGCCGCACGTGTTCGCGCTGGCCGACCGGCTGCACATCCAGCGGCTGGGGCGGCGCATCCTGCTCTGTCCCACCAGCCGCCTCACCCCGGCCGACGCGGTCGCGGTGATGACCGGCGCCACGCTTCCCGACGCCCCCTGACTGGGCGCCCCTCCCCTCACCCCACCCTCCGCCATGCCGCGCTCCTCCCTGTCCCGGTTGTCAGCGGCGCTGCCCCCCGCCGCCCTCCTCCTCGTCCCCGCGTCGCTGGCCGCCCAGTCGTCGGCCGCCATGCCGCCGGTGAACACCCTCCCCAACCCCTACACCACGGTGACGGGGTGGGCGAAGCTCCCCGAGGGGCGCACCTGGGGGTCCACCAGCGCGGTGGACATCGACAAGGACGGGAAGCACATCTGGGTGGCCGAACGGTGCGGCGCCAACAGCTGCGCGCAGAGCGCGCTCCCCTCGGTGCTGAAGTTCGACCCCTCTGGCGCGCTGGTGGCGTCGTTCGGCGGGGGGCTGATCCAGTCGCCGCACGGCATCCACGTGGACCGCGACGGCAACGTGTGGGTGACGGACTGCAGCTGCACCGGCGGCACGCCGCCGATCGATCCCAACGCGCCCCCGCCGGCGCCGCGCGGGCACCAGATCTTCAAGTTCAGCCCCGACGGGAAGCTCCTCATGACCTTGGGGCGCGCCGGGGGCGGGCGCGACACGGCGTGGTTCTGGCAGCCCAATGACGTGGTGACCGCCCCCAACGGCGACATCTTCGTGTCCGAGGGGCATTCGTCGCGCGCGGGCGCCATCGCGCGCGTGCTCAAGTTCGACCGCACGGGGAAGCTGCTGAAGACCTTCGGGCAGTTCGGCAAGGGCCCCACCGACATGGACCAGCCCCACGCGCTGGCCTTTGACAGCAAGGGGCGCCTGTTCGTGGGCGACCGTGGCAACGACCGGATCCAGATCTACGACCAGCAGGGAACGCTGCTGGACACCTGGTACCAGTTCAGCCGCCCCAGCGGGATCTACATCGACCGCCAGGACCGGATCTACGTGGCCGACTCGGAGTCGGGGTCGGTGGCGCCGGCGCACAAGCCCTGGCTGCGCGGGATCCGCATCGGCAGCGCGAAGGACGGCACGGTGACGGCGTTCATCCCCGACCCGGACGTGGCGAACCCGGGGACCAGCAGCGCGGAGGGGGTGGCGGTGGACGCGGCGGGGAACGTGTACGGGGCCGAGGTGGGGCAGAAGGCGCTGAAGCGGTATGTGAGGCAGTGAGGACGGCGGACCGCGCCTGCACCTACAACTACAACTACAACTACAACCAGTACCTGAGTTGGTGATCGCTTAGGTGGAAGTTGGAGTTGAAGTTGGCGTTGGCGTTGGGCGTTGGCGTTGAAGGTGGAGGCGGACGGGAGCGCGCGGCTCGCCAGGGTCACCGGCGGGGGCCGACCTCGGCGCGGGCACGCACCCGCAGATACTTCCGCAGCCCGCCCAGCATCCGCTGGAGCTCGACGGCTTCCACCGCGAGGGCACTGGCGTCCCGTTCCGACGGCACCACCTGCGCCACCAGCAGCAGGTGGCTTTCCACCTCGGCGCACGACCCCAGGGCGATGCTGACGTAGTGGGCGTACTGGGCCGCGGTAGCCTGACCGTTGCCCTCCGCGATGTTGGCGGGGATCGACGCCGCGGCCCGCACCAACTGCGCGCGCATGCCGGGGAACGCCTGCCGCGGGAGGCGTTGCGCGAGCGCCGTCACCGCCCCCGCAATTGCTACGGCGCGGTGAAACACCCGGAGATTGTGCGTGGACGACATGCCACAGGGTAGCGATATCGGCCGCCCCAAGCGTCATCGTGGCGCTGCCGGCGGTGCCATGGCACCGCCGGCAGCGTGGTCGCCTCCCCAGATGTCACGCCCGACCGCACCCGCGCCTGCGCCTGCGCCTGCAGCCACAACTACAACTACAACTACAACTACAACTATTAACTACAACGAGTACCTAGGCTGGTTGTCTCTCAGGTTGCAGTTGGAGTTGAAGTTGGAGTTGCAGTTGGAAGACCGCACCCCCGTCGCTACTTCCGCGGCAGCGCCAGCGCCACCAGGCTCGTGTTCTCCTCCGCGCCCGTGGCGAACACGATGTACTGCCGCCCCTTGTGCTGGAACGTCATCGGGGCCGCCGTGGTCTTGGCCGGGATCTCCACCTTCCCCACCGGCTTCCCCGTGCCCTTGTCCAGGGCGTACAGCGCCGGCGCCTCACCGGGGAGCCCGCCGCTGCGCCCCGTGCCGTAGATCAGCAGCGTCTTCGTGGTCATCGCCTGCGCCTGCCCGCGCCCGGGGAGCGGCGGCAGCGTGACGCCGGCGAAGAGCCGGTCACGGCTGGTCTGCTTGAGGAACCCCGCGTTGGGGGCCCACCACGCCTTGTCCCCCGTGCCCAGGTCGTACGCCGTGATCCCGCCGAACTCCTTCGGCTTCACGATCGAGATGCCGCCGATCATCGACCCCGAGGCGCGCCCGCCGAAGCCCACGTTCTCCGGCTTCGTGTACCCGGCGGGTGTCGGGAGGGCGCCCAGCAGCCCGCAGTTGCTGGCCGGCGAGCTGTAGTCGAACTCCGAGCACGGATCCTTGAGCAGCGTCGTCGTGCTCATCCCGGTGATCGACGCCACGAAGATCCGCCCCATCTCGGGGTCGATCGTGGCGCCACCGTCGATGTTCACGCCGCCGCTGGCCCCGGGGCTGTACCACGCGCACTTGTAGCCGGTGCTGTCGCGCCCGTCGCCGGCCGCGGGGGGGATGTAGTACGGCCCCATGCGGCAGCGACGCGCGAGCGCCAGCGCCGAGTCCTTGATGGCCGGCGTGTAGTCGATGAGGTCCGACTCCAGCAGCCCCTGCTGGCTGTACGGGGCCGGCTTGCTGGGAATCGGCTGCGTGGGGGAGGCCTGCTCCCCCGGCACGCCGCTGGCCAGCACGGGCGTCTCCGGCATCGGCCAGATGGGCGCCCCCGTGACGCGGTCGAACACGTACAGCCACCCCTGCTTCGTGGGTTGCGCGATGATCTTGCGCGGCTTCCCGTCGATGGTGACGTCCATGATGTTGGGCGCCATCGGCGTGTCGTAGTCCCAGATGTCATGGTGCACCATCTGGAAGTGCCAGCGGCGCTTCCCCGTCTTGGCGTCCAGCGCCACCAGGCTGTTCCCGTACAGGTTGTTCCCCGGGCGGTGCCCGCCGTATTCGTCCATCAGCGGCATCCCCACCGGGATGTACACCAGCCCCAGCGCCTCGTCGGCGGCGTACGGGGCCCACGCGTCGGTCTTGCCCACCCCCTTTGTCCCCTGCTTGGAGCCGTTCTTCCACGTCTCGGCGCCGAACTCACCCGGCTGCGGCACCAGGTTGAACTTCCACAGGAGCCGGCCGGTGCGGATGTCGAAGCCGCGGATCGTCCCCGGCGGGTTGGAGGCGCGAATGGGGTAGTAGCCGTGGATGGAGGAGTTCCCCACCACCAGCACGTTCCCCACCACCATCGCGGGGGAGCTGGCGGCGATCTGCCCCAGGATCCCCACCGTGCCGTCGGCGCCCGTCTTCTTGACCGGGTCCCACCGCTCCCCCGGGCGCGCCTGCCGGTAGGGGGCCGCGTCGGAGATGATCAGCGGCCCCGAGTCATCCACCGCCAGCGGCACCAGCGGGTACCCCAGCCCCTCCATCAGGTCCACCACGCCGTTCTTCCCGAACAGCGGGTCGGGGCGCCCCGTCCTGGCGTCCAGCGACACGAGGTGGTACCCTGGCGTCACCAGCAGCACGCGCTCGGCGCGACCGTCGGTCCAGTACGACAGCCCGCGCCCGGCAAACTGGCGCGGGGCCTTCTGCCAGCGGATCCCCTCGTCCAGGCGGTACATCCACAGCGTCTCCCCCGTCTCGGGGTCGAGCGCGGTGGCCACGCGCCGCGTGGAGGCCACCGTGA
>JAGWYS010000026.1 GCA_018969225.1 Gemmatimonadota bacterium
GCCGGAGCGCGAGCAGAGCGACCTGGTCGAGAACGTGATCGCCATCAACCGCGTGGCCAAGGTGGTCAAGGGCGGGCGGCGCTTCTCCTTCAACGCGCTGGTCGCCGTGGGCGACGGGCAGGGGAAGGTGGGGTTCGCCACCGGCAAGGCCAACGAGGTGTCGGAGGCGGTGCGCAAGGCGGTGGACGCGGCGCGGCGGCGGATGGTGACGGTGCCGCTCACCGGTTCGACGATCCCGCACGAGGTGGTCGGGAAGCATGGCGCGGGCAAGGTGCTCATGAAGCCCGCGGCCCCCGGGGCCGGGGTGATCGCCGGGGGCGCGGTGCGCGCCATCCTGGAGTGCGCCGGCGTGCATGACATCCTGACGAAGTCGCTGGGGTCCACGAATCCGCACAACATGGTGCTGGCGGCGCTGGACGGGCTGCAGCACCTGGTGACGGTGGAGCAGGCGGCGCGCGAGCGCGGCGTGGAGCCCGGGCGGATCGGCTACCGGTCGCGGGCGACGGCGAAGCGCGAGGTGGCGGACCCCCGCAAGGCGGCCGTGGTGGCCGCAGGGGTGGCCTGACATGCCGCGGACCTTCGTGTGGCACCCCGGGAAGGGGCCGGCGCGGACGCCGAAGCTCGAGGCGCCGACGGCCGGGAAGGTGAAGATCACGCAGGTGCGCAGCGCCATCGGGCACTCGTGGCGGATGCGCGCCACGCTGGCCGCGCTGGGGCTCCGGCACCACCAGGCCAGCGTCGTGCAGCAGGATTCCGCCTCGCTGCGCGGCCAGCTCAAGCAGGTGCGTCACCTGGTGTCGGTGACGCCGGTGGAGGGGTAAGCGATGGCGAGTGAGACGGTGGAGAAGATCGGGCTGCACAACCTGGCCCCCGCCCCCGGTTCGCACCGGTCGCGGCGTCGGCTGGGGCGCGGCCCGGGTTCCGGGCTGGGGAAGACCTCCGGCAAGGGGCACAAGGGGTCGATGGCGCGCTCGGGGCATGGCGGCCCCGGCGGCGGCAAGCCGCACTTCGAGGGCGGCCAGATGCCGATCACGCGCCGCATCCCGAAGCGGGGCTTCACGAACCCGTTCCGCGAGGAGGCGCAGGTCGTGCGCCTCGACGCGCTGGCCAAGGTGGCGGGCGACGCGGTCACGGTGGAGACGCTGGTGTCGGCCGGGCTTGCCCGCGTCGGTCGCGGCCCGATCAAGCTGCTCGCCAACGGCGAGGCGCCCCGGGCGTTCACCGTGTCGGGGATCCGCGTGAGCGCGGGCGCGAAGGCGCGGATCGAGGCGGCCGGCGGCCGCGTCGAGCCCTGAGGGCGGGGCGCGGCTGATGGCGCAATCCCCGAACGCGGTGGCGCAGGCCGCCGCCAACATCTACCGGACGCCGGAGCTCTGGCAGAAGATCACCTTCACGTTCCTGTGCATGGTGCTCTACCGCCTGGGCTCGCACATCACGGCCCCGGGGATCGACGTCCAGGCGCTGACGGACTACTTCACGCGCCAGCAGGGGGGCGGGCTGCTCGGCCTCTACGACATGTTCGTGGGGGGCGGGCTCTCCCGCGCGACGGTGTTCGCGCTGGGGATCATGCCGTACATCTCCGCCAGCATCTTCGTGCAGATCGCCGGCGCCGTGCTCCCCACGGTGGACAAGATGCAGAAGGACGAGGAGGGGCGGAAGAAGCTCACGCAGTACACCCGCTACCTCACCGTCCTGCTCGCCCTGGTCCAGGCGTACGGCTTCGCGCTGTTCACGGCGTCGCTCCCCGCGGCGGTCTCCCGCCCGGGGCCGTGGTTCACGGTGCAGATGATGCTGTTCCTCACCACGGGCGCGGTGTTCGTGATGTGGCTCGGGGAGCAGATCACCGAGCGCGGGCTCGGCAACGGCGCCTCGCTGATCATCTTCTTCTCGATCGTCGAGCGGATGTGGCCGTCGATCTTCCAGACGTTCAACTTCGTCACCACCGGGGCCGTCGCCCCGCTCGCCCTGGTCGTCCTCGGGCTGGTGATGGTGCTGATCGTCGCGGGCGTCGTGGCCATCACGGTGGCCGCCCGCCGCGTGCTCATCCAGATCCCGCAGCGCACCATGGCGCGCGGCCGGCAGCGCGAGGCCGCCCGCAACTTCATCCCGCTGCGCATCAACACGGCGGGGGTGATGCCCATCATCTTCGCCCAGTCGGTCATCGTCATCCCGGGCGCCATCGCGCAGTTCTCCGGGAACGCGCGGGCGCAGGAGATCGCCGAGCTGTTCAATCCGCAGGGGCCCAACCCCTGGCTGTACTTCGTCCTCTCGGCCATCCTGATCCTGCTGTTCACGTACTTCTACACGTCCATCATCTTCAACCCGGTGGACATCGCGGAGAACCTGAAGAAGCAGGGCGGGTTCGTCCCGGGGATCAAGCCGGGCGCCAAGACGGCCGAGTACATCGAGACCGTCGTCGAGCGCATCACGCTCCCCGGCGCGCTGTTCCTGACCTTCATCGCGCTGATGCCGATCGTCATCGCGCGCCTGGTGAACGTCCCCTTCGCGTTCGGCGGCACGTCGCTGCTGATCGTCGTGGGCGTGGCGCTCGACACCATGGCGCAGATGCAGCAGCACCTCCTGCTGCGCAAGTACGACGGCTTCATGAAGAAGGGGCGCGTGAAGTTCCGCGGCCGCCAGGCGGCCCCGGGCGGCTTCTGACGCCCGGGTCGCCCCGCCGATGATCCTGCTGCTGTTCGGCCCGCCGGGGGCGGGGAAGGGGACCCAGGGGGAGCGGCTCGCCGCCCGCCTCGGGGTCCCCAAGATCGCCACCGGCGACGTCCTCCGCGCCGCCGTGCGCGAGGGGACCCCGCTGGGGCTCGAGGCCAAGGCGGCGATGGATCGCGGCGCGCTCGTTCCCGACAGCGTCATCATGGGGATCATGCGCGAGGCGCTCGCCTCCCCCGCAGCGGCCCGCGGCGCCATCCTGGACGGCGTCGTGCGCACCACCCCGCAGGCCGAGGGGCTGGCGGAGATCCTGACCACGCTGGGACGTCCGCTCGACGCCGTCCTGCTCTTCGAGGTGGACGAGGAGGAGCTGGTGCGCCGCCTCAGCGGGCGCACCACCTGCGACGTCTGCCAGCGTCCCTTCTTCGGCCGCGCCCCGGGCGAGTCGTGCGCCATCGACGGCCATGTCCCCCAAGGCACCCTGGTGCGCCGCAAGGACGACGAGCCGGACGCCGTCCGGACCCGCATGCAGGTGTACCGCGACCAGACCGCCCCGGTGGAGCGCTGGTACGAGGCGCACGGCGACCGGCTGGTGCGCATCGACGCCCTCGGCGCGCTGGACGAGGTCGAGGGGCGCGTCGTGCGCGGCCTCGGCCTCGCCTGAGCCGACCGGGCGTCATGGTCCTCGGCGGCGCCGCGCCACCCGCCAGCCTGCTCAAGTCCCCCCGCGAGATTGACATCATGGCGCGCGGGGGCGCCATCCTGCACGCCACCTTGCAGGCCATGGCCGCCGCCGTCGCCCCGGGCGTGTCCACCGCCGAACTGGACGCCGTCGGCGAGGCGTTCATCCGGTCGCACGCCGGCGCGGAGCCCGCGTTCAAGGGGCTCTACGGCTTCCCCGCCGCCGCCTGCATCTCGGTGAACGAGGAGATCGTGCACGGCATCCCCTCCCGGAAGAAGGTGCTGCGCGAGGGGGACATCGTCTCCATCGACGTGGGCGTCAAGTTCGAGGGGATGTTCACCGACTCGGCGATCACCGTCCCCGTGGGGACGATCGACGCGGGCACCCAGCGGCTGCTGGACGTCACGCGGCGGGCGCTGGACGTCGGCATCGCCGCCGCCATCCCCGAGAACCACGTGGGCGACATCGGGGCCGCCATCCAGGCCGTGGTGGAGGCCGAGGGCTTCGCGGTGGTACGCGAACTGGTGGGGCACGCCGTCGGCTACGCCCCCCACGAGGAGCTGCAGGTCCCCAACCACGGCAAGCCCAAGCGCGGCAAGCGCCTCGCCGTCGGGCTCACCATCGCCATCGAGCCGATGGTCAACGTGGGGACCGCCCGCACGAAGACGCTGATGGACAAGTGGACCGTGGTGACCGCCGACGGCCTCCGTTCGGCCCACTTCGAGCACACCATCGCCGTCACCCCCGACGGTCCTCGCATCCTGACGCTCCCCGGCTGAGCGCAGGGGGCGGCGCCCGCCGCCCCCCGTTCCCCTCCGCCGTCAGGCCGGCGCGCAGCTCCGCTCGGCCTGCGCCTCCGCCAGCCGCGCGTGCACCGCCGCCGCATCCAGGCAGGCGCGCGCCTCCGACGCCAGCCGCGCGCCCTCCGTCACGGCGCCCTCGTCCAGCGACGCCACGTTGATGCGGACGTTGAACGCCGCGCCCTTGCACGCCGCCTCGGCCAGCAGCGCCGCCACGCAGGCGTCGGTCACGGCATTGCGGTTGCCGCGCTCCGCCACCGCGGCCGCCAGCATGGCCACCTGCACGCACGCCCGCGCCGTCTCCAGCGGCACTTCGGCCGCCCCCAGCAGCGCCGCCCGGATGGCCGCCGATCGTGCCGCCTGCTGGTCGGGGGTGTCCTGCGGGAGCCCGTAGGCCCCGCGCACCGCCTCGTACGCCTCGGCGTCGCGCACCACCAGCGCCGACAGCGCCTGCCGCAACCGCGCCGCCTCCTGCGCCAGGTCCTTCATCTCCCCCTCCACGGCCGCGTACTTCTTGCGCCCCACCGTGAGTCCGGCCACCATCTGCGCCAGCGCCGCCCCCAGGGCCCCGGCGTGCGCGGCCACGCTGCCGCCCCCGGGGGTGGGATCGGGGGAGGCCACCCGCCCCAGAAACCCGGCCATGGTCTCCCCGCCGCCCATGGCGGCACGCACCTGCGGCTCCAGCAGCAGCCCCTTCACGTTGCCGCGCAGCTGGATGTGGCGCGCTCCCGCGTCGAGGAGCACCCGCTCGGGGACCAGCCCCACGATCTCGCTCCACGTGGGCGTCACGCCGTGCGCCGCCGCCTCGGCCTTCACGAAGTCGAAGACGCGGTGGAGGGGCGTCTTCTGGGTGTCCACCAGATTCATGGACACCTGGGCCTGCCCGTCCACCTCCATCCCCAACCCCTTCACGTAGCGGAGGCCGCCGGAGGAGCCGCGGATGGCCTTGGCCACCTCCTTGGCGGCCGGCAGGTTGCTGGCCGGCCCCAGGTACACGTTGTAGGCCACCAGGAACGGCCGCGCGCCCACGGCGGTGGCGCCGGCGGTGGGGTGCACCTCGGCGGTGCCGAAATCCGGGCGCCGCGCCGGATTGGTGCGCACCTCGTCACGCAGCCCCTCGAACTCGCCGCGGCGCACGTCGGCCAGGTTCTCGCGGGCGGGGGTCGTGGCGGCGCGCTCGTACAGGTACACCGGGATCCCCAGCTCGTCGGCGGCGCGCGCCCCCAGGGTGCGGGCGAGGGCGACGCAGTCGTCCATCGTGGCCCCCTCCAGCGGGATGAACGGGACCACGTCGGTGGCGCCGATGCGCGGGTGCTCCCCCTGGTGGCGGGTGAGGTCGATGCGGTCGCGCGCCACGCGCATGGCCGCCAGGGCCGCCGGGACCGCCGCCTCCATGGTGGCCACGAAGGTGATCACCGTGCGGTGGTGCGACGGGTCGCTGGAGACGTCCAGGACATGGGCGCCGGGGGTGCCGGCGATGGCGTCGCGCAGGGCGGCGATGACCGCGGGGTCACGCCCCTCGGAGAAGTTGGGGACGCACTCGACGAGCATGGCGGGCGGGCGAAGGAGGAGAGGACGGGGGGCGGCGGCGCGGCGATCAGCGCCCCGCGAGCAGGTTGAGGAACCAGCCGTGCAAGAGGCCGTTGCTGGCGACGATGGGACCGTGGGCGAGGGGGGCGTCGCGCCCCGCCAGGTCGGTCACGCGCCCGCCCGCCTCGCGGACGAGCAGGGTGCCCGCGGCCAGGTCCCACGCGTTGAGGTGCAGCTCCCAGAAGGCCTCGAAGCGCCCGCGCGCCACGTCGGCCAGGTCGAGGGCGGCGGAACCCGCGCGCCGCATCCCGCTGGTGACCGGCATGAGGCGGCGCATCTGCGCCAGGTACAGGTCGGCGTCGGCGACGTCCTTGAACGGGAAGCCGGTGCCGATGAGGGCGCGCGCCGGGCGGTCGATGGAGGAGACCGCGAGCCGCACCCCGTCCACGAAGGCGCCGTCACCGAGGGTGGCCGCGTACACGCCGCCGCGGGCCACGTCGTGCACCACGCCGGCCTGCAGCACCCCGTCGAGGGCGATGGCGATGGACACGCCGTAGGCGGGGACGCCGTGGAGGAAGTTGGTGGTGCCGTCGAGCGGGTCCACGATGGCGGTGAACCCCTCGTCCGGATGGCCGTCGGCCCCCAGCTCCTCCCCCACGATGCGCACACCGGGGAGGTCGCGCGCGAGGCATGCGCGGATGCGCTCCTCGGCGCCGATGTCCACGCGGCTCACGAAGTCGGTGGCGCCCTTCTCCTCCCACACCAGCGCGTGCCGCTGCGCGGACTCCCGCGCGATGAACGCGGCCGCCTCCGCGGCGGCGCGGACGGCGGCGTCGCGCCAGGCCTGGCGGTGCGGATGGGGTGTGGCGGGCATGCGGGACGGGTGAGGGCGGGGCGCGTTGCCGGGGGGACGAAGGGCCGGTAGGTTGGAAGGATGGCACGGATCTTCAGCGGCATCCAGCCGTCGGGCGAACTTCACATCGGCAACTACCTGGGCGCGGTGAAGAACTGGGTGCGGCTCCAGCACGAGCACCCCGGGGCGACCTTCTGCGTGGTGGACTACCACGCCATCACGGGGCGCTACGACCCGCAGGTGCTGCGGGCGCGGCGGTGGGGGATGGCCGCGTCGCTGCTGGCGGCGGGGATCGACCCGGCGCGGGTGACGCTGTTCATGCAGAGCGACGTGCCGGAGCACACCGAGCTGTCGTGGATCTTCACGACGTTCACGCCGCTGGGGGAGCTGGAGCGGCAGGTGCAGTTCAAGGACAAGGCGGCGCGCGAGGAGAGCATCCCGGCGGGGCTGCTGATGTACCCGGTGCTCCAGGCGGCTGACATCCTGCTGTACCGCGCGGACGCGGTGCCGGTGGGGGAGGACCAGGTGCAGCACCTGGAGCTGGCGCGCGACACGGCCCGCCGCTTCAACGCGAAGTTCGCGGTGGCGTACTTCCCCGAGCCGCAGCCGATGCTGAGCCCCACGCGCCGCATCCTGGGGCTGGACGGGCAGGCGAAGATGTCCAAGTCGCTGGGGAACACCGTGGGGCTGCTGGAGGCGGACGATGCCATCTGGGGGAAGCTGCGCCCGGCGGTGACCGACCCGCAGCGGGTGCGGAAGAGCGACCCGGGGCGCCCCGAGGTGTGCAACGTGTACCAGCTGCACCGGGCCTTCTCGGCGCCGGCGGTGGTGGCCGAGGTGGAGGCCAACTGCCGCAGCGCGGGGTGGGGGTGCATGGACTGCAAGAAGGCGCTGCACGGCGCCATGGTGGCGGAGCTGACGCCCATCCGGGCGCGCGCGGCGGAGCTGCAGGCGGCGCCGGGGCGCGTGCTGGAGGTGCTGGAGGATGGCGCGGCCAGGGCGCGGGCGGTGGCGCGCCAGACGATGCGCGAGGTGCGGGAGATCGTGGGGCTGGATCCGCTGACGGTGTCGGCGGCGGCGCTCCCGGCCGAGGGAGCCCCCCCCGCCGCGGGGTGACTGGGGGGGCACCCGCGCCGGGTTCCCGGCGGGGCTAGATTGCGGCATGCCTTCGACTCCCTTGGGCGGGCTCATGGTCCCCGCCGTGTCCACCTTCACGCCCGCCGGTGAGCTGGACCGCGGGGCGTTCCTTGCCAACCTGGGCGCGCACCTGGCGCAGGGCGCCGACGGCGTGCTGGTGGCCGGCTCCAGCGGCGAATCGGCGCTGCTGGAGGACGAGGACCGGCGCCAGCTGCTGCTGTGGGCCCGCGAGGCCGTCCCCGCGGAGCGGTGGCTCATCGCCGGCATCGGCAGCGAGAGCACGCGCCAGACGATCCGCCGCGCGCACGACGCGCGCGTGGCCGGTGCCGACGCGGTGCTGGTGATCTCGCCGCACTACTTCCTCAAGCGCATGACCGAGGCGGCGCTGCTGGCGCACTTTCGCGCGGTGGCCGACGCCAGCCCGCTGCCGGTGCTGCTGTACAACATGCCGGCGTACGCGCACTTGGTGCTGAGCCCGGCGTTCGTCCACGCGATGGCCGAGCATCCGAACGTGATTGGCATGAAGGACAGCGCGGGGAACCTGCCGGTGCTGGCGCAGTACCTGGAGGCGCAGGGGCCCGGTTTCCGGGTGCTCACCGGCAACGGCGGCACGGCGTGCCAGGCGCTGCAGGCCGGGGTGTCGGGGGCCATCCTGGCCATCGCGCTGTTCGCAGGGCCGCTGGTGCACGCGATGGTGGGGGCGTTCCGCGGGGGGCGGCTGGCGGAGGCCGAGGCGCTGCAGGCGCGGCTGGTGCCGCTGGCCACCGACATCGGGGGCGCGCTGGGGCCGGCCGGGATCAAGGCCGCGATGGACCTGGCGGGGCTGTCCGGCGGCGCACCGCGGTCGCCGCTGCTGTCGGTGTCCGACGAGGAGCGGGCGGTGGTGCGGGCGCGGCTGGTGGCCGCCGGCGTGCTCACCGCCTGAGCCGGGGAGCCCGCATGTTTGACGCGACGATCCGGGCGCTGGTGGTGGTGGGCGCCCAGTGGGGAGACGAGGGGAAGGGGAAGCTGGTGGACGTGCTGGCGGAGCGGGCCGACTGGGTGGTGCGCTACCAGGGGGGCGCCAACGCCGGGCACACCGTGCACATCGGCGACACGTCGTACATCCTGCACCAGGTCCCCAGCGGGATCCTGCACCCCGGGGTGCGGTGCGCCATCGGGAACGGCGTGGTGATGGACCCCGAGACGCTGTTCGTGGAGGTGGACAAGCTGGTGAAGGGCGGCGTGGACGTGGAGGGGCGGCTGTACGTGAGCGAGCGCACGCACCTGGTGATGCCGTACCACAAGCTGGTGGACGCCACGAGCGCGTCGAGCAAGGCCATCGGGACCACGGGTCGCGGCATCGGGCCGGCGTACGAGGACAAGGTGGCGCGCCGCGGGGTGCGCGTGCTGGACCTGCGCGACCCGGCGCGGCTGCGGACGCTGGTGGAGGCGGGGGTGGAGCGCGCCAACGCGCAGCTGGCGCGGCAGGGGACGGACGTGCGCGCCTCGGTGGAGGACACGATGGCCGCGCTGGAGCGGCTGGCCCCGCGGCTGCTGGCGCTGGCCGAGGACGTGGGGCTGTGCGTGCACCGCGCGCTGAAGAGCGGGGCGGCGGTGCTGCTGGAGGGGGCGCAGGGGTCGATGCTGGACATCGACCACGGCACGTACCCGTTCGTGACCTCCAGCAACACCACGGTGGGGGGGGCGGCCACCGGGGCGGGGATCTCGCCGATGGCGCTGGACGCGGCGCTGGGGGTGGTGAAGGCGTACACCACGCGGGTGGGGAACGGCCCGCTCCCCACGGAGCTGGCGGAGCCGCTGCAGACGCAGGTGCGCACGCTGGGGCACGAGTTTGGCGCCACCACGGGGCGCCCGCGCCGGTGCGGGTGGTTTGACGGCGTCGTGGTGCGCTACGCGGCTCGGGTGAACGGGCTGACGGGGCTGGCCATCACCAAGCTGGACGTGCTGGA
This sequence comes from Gemmatimonadota bacterium, assembly GCA_018969225.1. GTDB lineage: Bacteria > Gemmatimonadota > Gemmatimonadetes > Gemmatimonadales > Gemmatimonadaceae > Gemmatimonas. The sequence goes on from JAGWYS010000026.1 coordinate 9,622, forward strand.
CACGCTCCCGGAGCTGGCGGTGTGCACCGGGTACCGGGTGGACGGCGAGGTGCTGACGGAGTTCCCCGCGGACCTGGCGCTGCTGGGGCGCGCCGAGCCGGTGTACGAGTGGTTCCCCGGGTGGCAGGCGTCCACGCAGGGGGCGCGCACGCTGGCGGAGCTGCCGCCCAATGCGCGCGCGTACCTGGACCGGCTGGAGGCGCTGTGCGAGGTGCCGGTGGCGTACGTGAGCGTGGGGACGCGGCGCGACCAGATCATCGGTGTCGGCACCGGGGGCTGACGGGGCGCCGGGGGCCGACGTGGCGCTGGCGATCGTGGGGGCGGGCCCCTGCGGGCTGGCGGTGGCGGTGGCGGCGCGGCAGGCGGGGGTGTCGGCGGTGACCTTCGACCGCGGGTGCCTGGTGAGCGGGATCGCGCAGTATCCCACGTACATGCAGTTCTTCTCCACCGCCGAGCGGCTGGAGATTGGCGGGGTGCCCTTCGTGGTGGCGGCGGAGAAGCCGACGCGGCGCGACGCGCTGGCGTACTACCGGCTGGTGGCCACGCGGCATGCGCTGGCGGTGCGGCTGCACGAGGCGGTGGAGCGACTGGAGCCGCTGGGGGGCGGCGCGTGGCTGGTGCACAGCCGCACGCGGCAGGGGGAGGCGCGGCAGACGCGCGCGGGGGGCGTGGTGCTGGCCACGGGGTACTTCGGGCGCCCCGTCCGGCTGGGGGTCCCCGGGGAGGGGCTGCCGCACGTGCGCCATGGCTACACCGAGGGGCACGAGGCGTGGGGCGCCGACGTGGTGGTGGTGGGCGGGGGGAACTCGGCGGTGGACGCGGCGCTGGACATGTGGCGGGCGGGCGGGCGGGTGACGCTGGTGCACTTCGCCGAGGCGCTGGACGCCGGGGTGAAGCCGTGGGTGCGCCCCGAGATCGAGGCGCGCATCCGCGACGGCAGCATCGCGGCCCGGTTTGGTTGCCGCGTGGTGGCGATCGAGGCGGAGGCGGTGGTGGTGGAGGGGCCCGGCGGCACGGAGCGGCTGGCCGCGTCGCAGGTGCACACCATGACCGGCTACCTGCCGGAGACCGGACTGCTGGCGGCAGCGGGGGTGCCGGTGGACCCGGAGACGGGGATCCCCGCGCACGACCCGGCCACCATGGCGACGCCGGTCGAAGGGCTCTACCTTGCGGGGGTCATCGCCTCGGGCCTCCGCGCCAACCGGATCTTCATCGAGACCGGGCGCGACCACGGCGCCGCCATCGTGGCGCACTGGCGGTCCCGGCACCCCGTCCACTCTCCGCTCCCGGCTCCCTGATGTCCGCGCAACCTTCCGTGCACCCCGACGTGATGGACAAGCTCGTGTCGCTGTGCAAGCGCCGCGGGTTCATCTTCCAGTCCTCCGAGATCTACGGGGGCGCGGGGTCGGTGTGGGACTACGGGCCGCTGGGGGTGGAGCTCAAGCGGAACCTCAAGGAGCGCTGGTGGCACGCGATGGTGCGGGCCCGCGACGACATCGAGGGGCTGGACGCGGCGATCCTGATGCACCCGCGGACGTGGGAGGCGAGCGGGCACGTGGCGGGGTTCACCGACCCGCTGGTGGACTGCAAGGCGTGCAAGGGGCGCTTCCGCGCCGACAAGCTGGAGGATGCCCGCTGCCCGCAGAAGCCCAGCCGGCACCCGGGGCAGCACGAGGCGTGCGCGCTGACCGAGGCGCGCAGCTTCAACCTCATGTTCAAGACGCACATGGGGGCGCTGGAGGAGAGCGCCAGCGTGGCGTACCTGCGCCCGGAGACCGCGCAGGGGATCTTCGTGAACTTCCTCAACGTGCAGCAGGCGATGCGGCAGAAGGTGCCGTTCGGGATCGCGCAGGTGGGGAAGGCGTTCCGCAACGAGATCACGCCGGGGAACTTCATCTTCCGGACGCGCGAGTTCGAGCAGATGGAGATGCAGTTCTTCGTGGAGCCCGGGACGGACATGGACTGGTTCGCGCACTGGAAGGAGGCGCGGATGGCGTGGCACCTGGGGCTCGGGCTGTCGCGCGACCGGCTGCTGTTCCACCAGCACGACGCGCGGGAGCTGGCGCACTACGCGCGCGCGGCGTTCGACGTGCAGTTCGACTTCGGCGGCACGCTGGGGTTCCAGGAGATCGAGGGGATCCACAACCGGGGCGACTTCGACCTGTCGCAGCACCAGCAGTACTCGGGGAAGAAGCTGGAGTACTTCGACCAGGTGGCGAACAAGCGGTACGTGCCGTACGTGATCGAGACGTCGGTGGGGGCCGACCGGGTGGCGCTGGCGGTGCTGGTGAACGCCTACCGGGAGGAGGCGGTCCCCGGGGAGGCGGAGGGGCGGGTGGTGCTGGGGATCCACCCGGCGCTGTCGCCCATCAAGGCGGCGGTGTTCCCGCTCACCAAGAAGGACGGGCAGCCGGAGATGGCGCACCGGCTGGCGGCAGAGCTGCGGGGGACGTTGGCCGTGGACGTGGACGAGACGGGGTCGATCGGCAAGCGGTACCGCCGGCAGGACGAGGTGGGGACCCCCTACTGCGTCACGGTGGACGGGCAGTCCACGGCGGACGGCACGGTGACGGTGCGCGACCGGGACTCGCTGCAGCAGGACCGGGTGGACGCCACCCAGCTGAAGGGGTACCTGGCGGCGAAGCTGGCCGGGTAGCGACGCGCGGGCGGGGGCGTCCGGGCGGTTGCCCCGGGGCGCCCCGGGGCGCAACGTAGACGGGGCCGTCCGGGGCACGGGCGGCCCCGCGTCGCGTGCGGCGCCCCCACCCCGCCTTTCCCCCGTCCATGCTCCCGTTGCGTTCGCTGCTGCTGCTGGCCGTGCCGGCCTCCCTGGTGCCGGCCGTCCTCACGTCCCGCTTCGCGCCCCCGGCACCCGTCGCCCCCGTGGCGCCCCCCCCGCCGGCGCGGGTCCAGCCCCCGGCGGCCCCGTCGCTCGACTCCGCCTTCCTGAAGCACTTCCGCTGGCGGAACATCGGCCCCGACCGCGGCGGGCGCTCCATCGCCGCCAGCGGCGTGAAGGGGCGGCCGAAGGAGGCGTACTTCGGCGCCACCGGGGGCGGGCTCTGGAAGACCGTGGACGGCGGCGACACCTGGGCCCCGGTGACGGACGGCCAGATCACCAGCGCCTCGGTGGGCGCGGTGGCCGTGAGCGAGTCGCACCCCGACGTGGTGTACATCGGCACGGGGGAGTCGGCGATCCGCGGCAACATCATGCCCGGCGACGGCATCTACAAGAGCACGGACGCGGGGAAGACCTGGCGCCACGCCGGCTTCCGTGCGGCGGACGCCATCTCGAAGATCCGCGTCCACCCGTCCAACCCCGACGTGGTGTACGCGGCGGTGTTCGGGAAGTACAGCGTCCCCAGCGAGGAGCGGGGGATCTACAAGAGCACCGACGGCGGCGCGAGCTGGCGGCGCGTGCTGTACCGCGACCCGCGCAGCGGCGGCATCGACATCGCCGTGGACCGCGCCAACCCGCAGGTGGTGTACGCCGCGCTCTGGGAGGCGTATCGCAAGGAGTACCAGATGTCGAGCGGCGGCCCCGGCTCGGGGCTGTTCAAGAGCACCGACGGCGGCGAGACGTGGACGGAGATCACGCGCAACCCCGGGCTCCCCGCGGGGCTGGTGGGGAAGATCGGCGTGGCCGTCACCGCCGCCAACCCGAACCGCGTGTACGCGCTGGTGGAGAACGAGAACGGGGGGCTCTTCCGCTCGGACGACGCGGGGGCCACCTGGACGCTGGTGAACGCCGACCGGAGCATCCGGCAGCGCGCGTTCTACTACACGCACCTGTTCGCCGACCACCGGAACGCGGACGTGGTGTACGTGCAGAACACCTCCATGTTCCGCTCGGCCGACGGGGGGAAGACGCTGGCCAACGTGAGCGGCAGCAGCCACGGCGACTGGCACGACCTCTGGATCGACCCGGCGGACCCGGCGCACCTGGTGGCCGGCAACGACGGCGGCGGCACCGTGACCTTCGACACCGGGAAGCACTACACGGCGCAGGACTTCCCCACCGAGCAGTTCTACCACGCGATCACCACGCGGCACGTGCCCTTCCACGTGTGCGGGTCGCAGCAGGACAACAGCACGCTGTGCACGCCGATGAACTGGAACCTGGGGCGCCAGAACGCCGCGCCCGGGCAGGAGGCGGCCGGGGGGATGGCGGTGTCGTACCAGGCGGGGGGCGGCGAGCCGGGGTACATCGCGCCCGACCCGCGGGACATCGACGTCTTCTACTCGGGGACGAACAACGGCGGGTACATCGACAAGTTCAACCGCAAGACCGGGCTCTCGCGCGAGGTGAACCCGTACCCGTGGTTCTACTCCGGCGAGCCCTCCAAGGCGATCCGGGAGCGGTGGCAGTGGACGTTCCCGATCCTCTTCTCCCCGGTGGACCCGTCGCTGCTGTTCACGTCGTCCCAGCGCCTGTGGGCGTCGCGCGACGGGGGGCGCACGTGGAAGAACCTCAGCCCCGACCTCACGCGGCACGCGCCGGAGACGCAGGAGAAGTCCGGCGGGCCCATCACCGGCGACATGAACGGCCCCGAGGTGTACGGGGTGATCTTCTCGGTGGGGCCGAGCAAGAGGGACGTGAACGTGATCTGGACCGGGTCGGACGACGGCCTGGTGCACGTGACGCGCGACTTCGGGAAGACCTGGACCAACGTCACGCCGAAGGAGATGCCCGACTTCGGGCGGGTGTCGCAGATCGACGCGTCGGCGTTCGACGCGGGGACGGCGTACCTGTCGGTGCGCCGCCCGCTGCTGAACGACCGGGCGCCGTACATCTTCAAGACCACCGACTTCGGGAAGACGTGGACGAAGATCGTGGACGGCCTGGGGGCGGAGGACTACGTGCACGCCGTCCGGGAGGACCCCACGCGCCGCGGGCTGCTGTACGCGGCCACGCAGCACGGGGTGTACCTGTCGTACGACGACGGCGCCCACTGGCAGGGCCTCCGGCTCAACATGCCGGACACCCCCATTGCGGACCTCATCGTGGAGCGCGACGAGCTGGTGGTCGCCTCGCACGGCCGCGGCTTCTGGGTGCTGGACAACATCGCCCCGCTCCGGCAGGCCACGCCGGCGGTGCAGGCGGCGGCCGCGCACCTGTACACGCCGGCCCCGGGGCTTCGGTCGTCCCCCGGCGTCACGCTGTCCTGGCAGTTCCGCACGGCGCCGAAGCGGGCCACGCTGGCCATCCTCGACTCGGCGGGCGCGACGGTGCGCGAGTTCACCGGGGACACGGCCGGCGAGGCCGCGGGCGGCGGCGGCATGGGGCGCCGGCGCGGCACCGCCGCGACGTTCCCGCTGCGGGCCGGGCTCACGCGCTTCCCCTTCGACCTGCGGGCCACCGGCATCGAGAGCTTCCCGGGGATGATCCTCTGGGGCGCGGGGACGGCCGGCCCGGCGCTCCCTCCGGGGCGCTACACCGTCCGCCTCACCGCCGACGGGCAGGCCCTCACGGCGCCGCTGCGCATCCAGCGGAGCCCGCTGCTGCCGGAGGTCACCGACGCCGACCTGCGCGCGCAGTACGCCTTCGGCGTGAAGGTGCGTGACAAGGCCACCGAGGCCAACCGCGGGGTGATCGACATCCGCGCGGTGAAGGCGCAGCTGGACGACCGGCTGGGACGCAGCGACGACGGCGCGCTCAAGGCCGCCGGCGGCACCCTCCGCACCAACGCCTCGGCGGTGGAGGAGAAGCTGTACCAGGTGCGGAACCAGAGCGGCCAGGACCCGCTCAACTTCCCCATCAAGGTCAACAACCGGCTGGCCAACCTGCTCTCCATGGCGGAGCGGGGGGACGGCCCGCCGGGGACGTACATGCCCGAGATCCTCGGCATCCTGTCGAAGGAGCTGGGCGGCTACACCGCCGAGCTGGCGAAGGTGTGGGCCACCGACCTGGCAGCGGTGAACGCCGAGCTGAAGCGGCTCCAGCTGCCCCCCATTGACCCCAAGTGCGCGGAGGTGAAGGGATGCGGAGCACGGCCATGAGGACCCGGGTGCCGGCGGCGCTGGCGGCCGGGGTGCTGGCCCTCGCCGCGGGGTGCGGCGAGGGGCTCACGGTGCGGGTGGAGCGCGGCATGGATGCGTGCCTTGCGCTGCGCAACCCCGCCTTCGTGCGCGGCGAGGGGGAGGCCGCCGTGGCGCGCGCCCTCCCCGACAGCATCCTGGCCCTGGGGGACAAGACCGCCTACCACGCCGGGCTGGAGTACTACCAGGCCATCGGTGACCAGGCGGCCACGCAGGCGATCCTCACCTGCGCCATGGAGCTGGCGGGGCAGTACCGGCACCCCGACACGAAGGGGTGGCTGGCCACCTTCGCCCGCCACCCCAACGCGCCGGTTGCGCAGCTGGCGGCGCGGCTCGTGGCCGCGCAGCCCTGACCCCGGATCGGCCTACTTCCCGATCTTCACCCCGACCATCCCCCACGGGCGGTAGAACTCGTACGACGGGTCGTCGCCGCCGCCGCCGCGGGTGAGGCGGTTGCCGACATACGCCCGGAGGGGGGTGTTCGTGAGGTTGATGAACTCGCCGAAGAGCTTCACCCCGGGGCGCAGCTCGTAGGAGCCGGAGGCGTCCACCTGCAGCCGCTCGCGGGTGCGGGTGTCGCCGTCCGGCGACTGGGCGTTGATGGTGGAGAGGAACGCGCCGGAGTAGTTGGCGCCCACGCGCAGCGACAGCGGGCCGCGGTCATAGAACAGGCCGATGTTGCCGGCGTTCCCCGTCTGGCCGGGGAGCGGCGTGGTGACCCCCTCGCGCCCCAGGCCGGGAATCTTCGCCGAGGACTTCGTGTAGGTGTAGTTCGCGTTCACCCCGAGGCCGGCCAGCGGGCCCGGGAGGAAGGTGAGGTTCTGCTGCCACGCCACCTCGAAGCCGTACAGCCGCGCGGTGGGGCCGTTCACCGGCTGGATCACCTGCGTGGCGTCGGGGCCCAGCGCCTCGTCGGGGCGACGCGCGCGCGCGGTGGGGTAGATGAAGTTGGTGAGGTCCTTGAGGAACGCCCCCGCCGCGACGAAGCCCACGCTGCGGAAGTAGCGCTCCACCATGAGGTCGTAGTTGAGCGCCGTGGTGGCCTTGAGCGCCGGGTTGCCCACCTGCACGGTCTGCTGCCCCGCCTGGATGTTCACGTACGGCGTCATGTCGCGGAACTGCGGGCGCACCAGCGCCGTGGTCACCGCCCCCTTCACCTGCGTGTACTCATCCACCCGCCAGGTGGCGTTGATGGAGGGGAAGACATTGGCGTAGCTGGCGGCGCCGGTGGTGTCCGCGATGGGGCGCGCCAGCGCGGTGCCGGCCGCGTTCAGCGTGACCACCTTTGCGCTGTTGGCCACGCGGGTGGCCTCCACGCGCACCCCGGGCACCAGGCGCAGCGCGCCGGCGTCCAGCGTGGCCATCAGGTACGCGGCGTACACGTCCTCCCCCACCGCATAGGTGCCCCCCGCCGACGCCACGTCGGAGGTGAGCTGGTTCACCGTGAACGCCGCGGGGTTGGCGGCGATGAACTCGCGCATCTTCGCCGGGTCGAACATCCGCCCGAACTGATAGTCGCCGCCGAAGATGGTCCGCCCGGCGGTCTCGGTGGTGAGCGCCGACATCAGCGTGGCACCGGTGGCACCCAGCGTGTTCGTGCCCAGCGCGCTCGTGAACGTGGTCTGCCGCAGCGTGTTGCTCCGCTCCTTGACCCGCGCCGACAGGCCGCCCTTGACGGTCCCGGTGAACGCGCCCAGTCGCACGGGCAGCGAGCCGTTGACCTTGGCGCTCACGTCCTCGTCGCGGGTGTCGCGGACCTCGCGCACCAGGCTGTTGTACGGGAAGCGGGCCGGGTCGTCGTAGGACCCGGTCACCACCGACGCGCGCGGGCGGTCGGCATCGGCGAAGTTGTACGCCAGCGTCATCCCGCTCTGCCGGAAGGACAGCGTGAGCACGTCGGGGCGCGCCTCGGTGGCGCGGGAGGTCCCCACCATCCAGTCCAGCGCCCCGCCGCCGCCGAAGAAGTGCTCCCCGCCCAGCTGCGCGGTGACGATGTCCTGGATGACCTCGCGCAGGCGGACGTCACGGGTGAGGCGCGCGTTGGTCACGGTCCCCGAATCGGCGGACACCTGGGTCCAGCGGGAGGTGCTGCCGCCGTTGAAGCCGAAGCGGGTGCGCGCCCGGATCTCGTCGTCCGAGAAGCGGTTGTACGTGGCGCGCAGGTACAGCTTGCTGTTCCCCCCCAGCAGGTAGTCCAGCGTGGCGTTCACGCCGGCGCGCAGCCGGTCCACCTGCGGGTAGTCGCGCAGCTCGAACAGGTTGGGGGCGTCCAGCGAGGTCAGCGAGGGCGCCACGCCGCAATTGCGCGTCTGCGAGCACCAGTCCCCCTCCACGTTCTGCGACGCGCGCTCGTTGTTGTACCAGGTGCCCCCCACCATGGCGCCGAACTTCTGCGAGGCGCCGAAGCGCTTCCCGGCGTTTAGCCCCATGTTCAGCAGCCCGCCGCCCCCCAGCTGGTTCTGCCCGCCCGCCGCGGTGGCGTTGAACAGCGTCTGCCCGGCCCGCGCGGTGCGCGTCACCAGGTTCACGTTGCCGCCGATGGCGTCGGCGTCCATGTCGGGGGTGAGGGTCTTGCTCACCAGGATCTGCCCCGCCTGATCCGACGGGATGATGTCCATGGGGAGCTGCCGGCTGTTCTGCTCGGGGGTGCTCACCCGCATGCCGTTGAGCGACATGCTGTTGAGGTCGGCGCTCGTGCCACGGATCTGCACGAAGCGCCCCTCCCCCTGGTCGCGCACCATGGCGACGCCCGGGACGCGGGCCAGCGCCTCGGCTAGGTTGGGGTCGGGGAGGCGCCCCACCAGCTCGTTGTCGATCACGCTGGCGATGGACGAGGCGGTGCGCTGCTGGTTGATGGCCGAGGCCTGGCCGGCCACCTGGCTGCGCACCTCGATGGCGGCCAGCGCGGTGACCGCCTCCTTGAGCTGGACGGTCAGGCGGGTGGTCGCCCCGCGCTGGATGGTCACCGGCTGCGTCACCGGCTGGAAGCCGATGTAGCGGAACGTCACCTTCTGCGCCCCGACGGGGACGTTCACGGCGCGGAACTCGCCCCCTTGGGTGGCGGTACGGATGGCGGTCCCTTCCACCACCACCAGCACCCCGGACAGGGGGCGGCCGGTGGCGTCGGTGACGGTGCCGGAGACGACGCCCTGCGCGGCCAGGGGGCGCGCCGCCAGCAGCAGTGTCAACGCCCCGAGGGCGACGTGCGCATATCGTGAGAACATGATTGTGGTCGTTGGAGTCATGGACCCCGACGCGAGGCGATCGGGGACCATTAAGCAGCCCCGACCTGGCGAATCCGAGACCACGGCCGTGTAACGGCGGCCATCCCCCCGGGAACGGCCCGCCGCGTATACTTCGGGATTCGAGGGCGGCATTCCAGTCCCCCCAGGCCAAGTCCTTCCCCTGTCCCGCCATGCACCAGCAGTCGTCCCGTCAGTTGCAGGAGCGCGTCACCGCCCTTCCGGTTCCTGAGGTCCTCGCCGCCGCCGAGGCGTTCTTCGCCCGCCGTGGCGGGGTGTACACGGCATTCGTGGAACGGCGCGGTCCGGGGCATGTGGCCCTGCGCGGCCAGGGGAATGAGGAGGTCGTCATCGGCGCCCGGAGCACCGAGGCCGGCACCGTGGTGACGGGGTCCACCTACTTCTTCGACCAGCAGGTGGCGCGCTTCCTGGACGGGCTTCCTCCCGCGCCTCCGGTACCCTCCGCCCCCCAGGCGCTGCCGGCGGGTGCCGGCACGGAGGGGTGATGGCGGAGCCCTTCGTGACGGAGCCATTCGTGGCGGGGCTGCGCACGCCGGCCGTGCCCCTGCTGGTGCCGGCGCCTGCCGGCGCCCCGACGTGGACGTTGCGGGTGCAGGCGGCGGAGGCGTGGGACGCGGTGAAGGTGGTGTGCCCCCCCGAGGCCTCGGTGCAGGCGGTGAAGGCCGTCGCCATGGCGGCGCTGTATCCCGCCGACACGGTCGCGGCCGACGTCGTGGTCAAGCTGCACGGGGCCGAGGTGCGCGAGGAGTCGCAGGGGGTGGCGGTGGCGGGGGCGCGCGACGGCTCCACGTTCTTCCTGGCCCTTCGCCGGCGTCGCCCGGTTCGGTGAGCGCGCCCGGCCGGCCCGACGGCGTGGAGACGCTGGTGGCCGCGATGGCGCGCGTGCGCGCCGCCGTGGCCCAGCGGGTGGTGGGGCAGGAGCGCGTGGTGGAGGAGGTGCTGCTGGCCATGGCCGCGGGAGGGCACGCGCTGCTGGTGGGGGTGCCGGGGCTGGCCAAGACGCTTCTGGTCCGGTCGGTGGCGGAGGCCATGGCGCTCCCCTTTCGCCGGATCCAGTTCACCCCCGACCTGGTGCCTAGCGACATCACCGGCACGGAGATCCTCGACGAGGGCGCGGGGGGCGTGCGGGCGTTCCGCTTCGTCCAGGGGCCGGTGTTCGCCAACATCGTGCTGGCCGACGAGATCAACCGCGCGCCACCGCGCACGCAGGCCGCGCTGCTGGAGGCGATGCAGGAGCGGAGCGTGACCGCCGCCGGCACCACGATGGCGCTCCCGGCCCCGTTCTTCGTGCTGGCCACGCAGAATCCCATCGAACAGGAGGGGACATATCCCCTCCCTGAGGCGCAGCTGGACCGGTTCCTGTTCGAGATCCGGGTAGGGTACCCCAGCGAAGCCGAGGAGGTGGCCATCCTGCGGAGCACCACGGGGCGCGAGGCGCCGCCGATGGCGGCGGTGCTGGACGGTGCCGCGCTCATCGCGTTGCAGCGGGCGGTGCGCGACGTGCCGTGCAGCGACCTGCTGTTGGAGTATGCGGCGCGGCTGGTGCGCCGGTCCCGTCCCGAGGATCCCGCCGCACCGCCGCTGGTGCGGCAGTATGTGCGCTGGGGGGCGGGTCCGCGGGCGGGGCAGGCGCTGGTGCTGGGGGCCAAGGCCGCCGCGCTGCTGGGGGGGCGGGCTGCCGTGTCACCGGCCGACCTTCGCCGCGTGCTGCGCCCGGTGCTGCGGCACCGGATCCTTCCCAACTTTGCCGCCGAGGGCGACGGAATCACCGCCGAGGCGCTGGTGGACGCGCTCGAGGCGCACGTGCCGCCACCGGCGGGGGCCTCCCTCGGCTGACCCCCGTGGCGTCGGACCGGTACGGCGCGTTGCTGGACGCCCTGCACGGGCTTCGCTGGCCCGCGCGTCGGCGCGCGGCAGGAGGCGTGTCCGGGAGCCATGCGGCGCGCCAGCGTGGACCCGGCGGGGAGTTTGCCGAGGTGCGGCCGTACCGGCAGGGGGATGACCCGCGACAGTTGGATTGGCGGGTGCTGGCGCGCACCGACCGCCCCTACGTGCGCCTGCTGGATGATCGGGTGGCGCGTGCCACCTGGCTGGTGCTGGATGCGACGGCCAGCATGGCGTACCCCTCGGCGGACGTGGCGACGGGGAAGTGGGGGATGGCGCGCGCGCTGGCGGTGGGGTTGGCCTCGGTGGCGGTAGCGGGTGGCGACCCGGTGGGGGTGATGGCCGTCCACGCTGGCGGGGTGCTGCGGCTGGACGCGGCCATGCGGCGCGGGGTGGTGGCCGAGGTGGCCACCCGGCTGGACGCGCTGCGGTGCGACGGCGAGGCCCCCCTGGCGCCAGCGCTGGCCATGCTGCCGCCACGCGCGCGGGTGGTGGTGTGCACCGACGGGCTGGCAGATGCGGCGGCGCAGCGCCGGGAAGCGGCGCGCCACGTGGCCGGCGGGGCGGAGGTGACGTGCGTGCAGCTGGTGGCGCGCGAGGAGCTGACCCCCCCCGCGCAGCCGGAGACGGCACGCGATCCCGAGGGCGGTTTCCCCGACCAGCGGCGCGATGCGGCCGGATGGCCGGCCTACCTTGCCCGCTTCGAGGCCTTCCGGGGGGCGGAGGCGGCGGCCTGGCGCGCCGTGGGGGCGCGGTGGGTGGAGGTGCGCGCCGACGAGGCGCCCGCCGACGCGGTGCGTCGCGTGGTGCGGGGCTAGGCGGATGCTGACGGTGGCCCTGCCGTGGGTGCTGGTTGCCGCGGGGCTGGCTGCGGCCGGCGTCGTGGCGTTGCACCTGCTGGCGCTGGAGCGGCCGCCGGTGGCCCCCTTTCCGCCGGCGCGCTTCCTGTTGGACGCGCCGGCACGTGCCGCCGCACGCCAGCGTCGGCCGCACGACCTCCCCCTGCTGTGCGCGCGCGTGGCGGCGCTCCTGGCCGCGGGTGCCGCGCTGGCGGGGATCCGCTGGGTCCCACCTGGCCCCCGCACGATCTGGATCGTGGTGGCGGACGCCGCGCATCGGGCGGCGCGTCCGGCGTGGGCCGAGGCGTCAGGCGACGCCAGTGTGCCGGTGGCATGGGTGACCGGGCTGGGTGAGGACCCCGGACGCGCGCTGGCCGTGGCGCAGCGCACGGCGGCGGCGGCGGTGGCGCGCAAGCCGGGAGCCTCCACGGTGGCGTTGGAGGTGCGGCTCCCTGCGCGCGTGCGCGACCTGACGTCGTGGCGGGCATGGCGTCCGCACTGGCCGGGCCCGGTGGAGGTGCGTCCTGCATCGGGGACGCGGTGGCCGGCGTCGCCTCCCGTGGCCGACGCCATGCCCCGGGTGGTGTGGCCGGATGACGGCATCCCCGAGGGGTGGACCCGTCTGCCCCGCCCCGATCGGGTGGGGGCCGTGGCCGGGTTCGGGGTGGTGCTGGTGGGGCCATGGGAGCGGCGTGCCATTCGACGCGACGCGTCGGAAGCGGACGTGCCCGTGGCGTGGTGGAGCGATGGCGCCGTGGCCGCCGTGGAGCGCCGCCGTGCGGATGGCGGGTGCGAGCGCGTGGTGGCCATCCCCCGGCCGGCTGGGACCGACCTGTTGGCGTCACCCGCGGCCGTGACCTTGCGGCGCGCCCTGGCGAATGGCTGTGGCGGTCGCGTGGTCACGCAGGCGCTGGCGGATTCGCTGGCATCGGGTTTGGCGGGAGGCAATCCGCGCCTGGCGTCGGCGTCGGCGTTCGTGGTGTCCCCCTCTGGTGACGGGCGCCCGGGGCCGCCGCTGCTGGCGGGCGCGCTGTGGCTGGTGGTGTTGGGCGCCCTGGTGGCCGAGGGCGTGTTGCGGCGGGGACCCCGTCAGGCCTCCGCATGACCACGCCCGCTGTGCCGGCGGCGGCCGACGTGGTGGCGTTGGGCCCGGTGGCGCGCCGCTTGGCGCCGTGGCGCCGCGCGCTGGTGGCCGTGTGGGGCGCGCGCGTGGGGCTGCTGGCGGCGGCGGGCGGGGTGGGCGGTGCGGCCGCGTGGCACGGGGTGCTGCGTCTCCTGCCGTTCGGACCCGGATGGTGGGGCGCCTGGGGCGCTGCGCTGGTGGTGGCGGGCGGGGTGGCCGCCGCCCTGTGGATGGCGCGCACCGGCTGGCCCTCGCGTGACGAGGTTGGCGGCTGGATGGGGGCGCTGCGTCCGCGTCGCGGCGTGGCGGATGCGGCGGTGTGGGTGGAGACCGGCGTGCTGCCGTGGGAGCGGGGGCGGCGAACGGCGGCGACGCGGCAGGCGCTTGAGGGGGCGGGGTACGCCCTCATCACCTGCGCCGAGGCGATCGATGCGGCCGCCAGCGGGCGGGAGACGCCCATGATGGCGGCGCGCGTGGTGCGGCAGGGGGCGCCGCTGCTGGACGACGGCGTGCTGCGGGGTCGGCTGCGGGCGCAGGCGTGGCGATGGCTTCGCGTCCCGGCCGCCGCAATGGTGAGTGCGGCGGTGGCGCTGTGGGGCGTGTCGCGCCTCGAGGGGATGCCCCGCGTTGAAGGGGGCGTGGATGGCGGGGCGGCACGGCGTGGCGGGACGGCGGGCGTGGCGCCACTGGGGCCGTGGCGGGTGACCGTGCGGCCGCCATCGTACACGGGGCGTCCGGTGCGGCAGCTTGGCGATACGGGCGGAGTCACCGTCCTTGCGGGCACCGTGGTGGAACTGCAGGGGAAGGGCATGGCGCCCCGCACCGCGTGGCGGCAACGGGCCGAGGACTCGGCGGCGGTCCCGTCACCCCCCGCCGTCACCGAGGAGGCGGGGGGATGGCGGGTGCGCGTGCAGGCGACGGCGCGGCCGCAGGCGCTGGTGGTGGAGCGCGGGGTGCGCGCGCGGTTGTTCGTGGTGGACGGGGTCGCCGATTCGCTGCCGGTGGTGACCCTTGAGTCCCCACTGCGCGACACCGTGGTGCCGGCACCCGAGGGGACGGTGCCGTTGCGGGCGTCGGTGCACGACGACCTCGGGGTGAAGCGGGCGCAGTTCGAGGTGATCGTGAGCGCGGGAGAGGGGGAGCGCTACACGGCCAAGGTGCTGCAGGTGGGGGCGCGCACCGGGGGAGGCGCGCAGGCGCTGGAGCTGGTGGCGTCGCTGTCGCTGGACGCCTTGGGGCTCAACCCCGGGGACGTGCTCCACGTGCGGGCCGTGGCGCGCGATGCGCATCCGCTGGCCTCGCGCGAACCCGGGGCCAGCGAGACGCGCCGCCTGCGCGTGGCGCGGCGGGGGGAGCGGGACAGCCTGGCGGTGGAGGGGGCGCCGCCGCCTCCCGTGGACACGTCGGTGCTGAGCCAGCGTATGCTGCTGCGACTGGCCACGGCGCTGGCGCGGCAGCGCCCGCGGCTGGCGCCGGCCGCGCTGCGCGCCGAGAGCGGCCGGCTGGCCCGCGACCAGGCGCGGCTGCGCCAGGCGGTGGGGGCGGTGGTGTTCCAGCGACTGGGGGGCGCGGCCGAGGGGGAACACTCGCACTTCGCCGGCGACGGGCACGAGCACGGTGTGGAGCAGGTGGAGAACAAGCTGGCGCTGGCGGAGGGGAACGACGGCCCGGTAGTGGCGGTCAACCGCCCGTTGCTGGAGGCGTACAACCACATGTGGGACGCGGGGCGCGCGCTGGAGCTGGCGGAGCCCGGGGAGGCGCTGGCGCCCATGCGGCGTGCGCTGGCGGCGATCGAGCGGGCGCGCGCCGCCGAGCGCGTGTACCTGCGGGGGCGTCCGCCGACGGTGATCGTGGACGTGGCACGGGTGCGGCTGGCGGGGCGCGAACGGGGGCAGACGGCGGCGCGCACGCCGCGCGAGGCGCTGGCCCCGGTGGACGCGCGCCGGGCGGCGCGGCTGGTGGCGGCGGCCGTGCTGGCGGCACGCGACGCGGCGGCCGCGCG
>JAGWYS010000027.1 GCA_018969225.1 Gemmatimonadota bacterium
CCCCGCCCCCCCAGCCGTAGTTCCCGTTCCACCCTGCCCGTTCACCTCAGAGGATCCCGCATGACCCTTCCGTTCCCCGCCACGCTGGGACGGCTTGCCGCCGTGGCCGCGCTGGCCGCCGCGGCCGGCTGCAGCGGCGCCAAGCCCACCCCCACGCCCACCCCGGCCCCGGCCAGCGACCCGCGCAACGCCCTCAAGGCCGGGCTCTTCGACGCCGCCGAGGCCGTCTCCAACCTCAAGGTCGTCGCCAAGGCGGTCTCCCCTGAGGGGTTCCTGGGGATCACCAACTCCGACCTCGCCTTCACCGGCAACTACGTCATCCAGGGCAACTACAACGGCCCCGTGATCTGGGACATCAGCAATCCGGCCAAGCCGGCGCTGGTCACGGCCTACTCCTGCCCTGCCTCGCAGAACGACGTCTCGGTCTACAAGAACCTGATGTTCATGTCCGCCGAGGCGCAGAACGGCCGCGTGGACTGCATGCCGGGCGGCGTGCGCGAGGCCGTCAGCACCCAGCGCATGCGCGGCGTACGCATCTTCGACATCAGCGACATCAAGGCCCCCAAGCTGGTGGCCAACGTGCAGACCTGCCGCGGCTCCCACACCCACACGGTGCTCGAGGACCCGAAGGACAAGGCCAACATCTACATCTACGTCTCCGGCTCCTCCGGCATCCGCCCCGCGGCGGAGCTGACCGGGTGCGCGGGCGACGTGTCGGCCGCCGACGCGAGCTCCTCGCGCCTGCGCATCGAGATCATCAAGGTCCCCCTCGCCGACCCGTCCAAGGCCGCGGTCGTGGGGCGCGCCAACATCTTCACCGGCCTCAAGGAGCCGCCGCGCCACGGCCTCTCCGACGCCGACAAGGAGCAGGCCTCGGCGCAGCTCGCCCGCGCCCGCGCCTCGGGCGCGTTCATCGCGAAGAACCCGCAGTCGGGCGCCGACATGGTCGTCCCGCCGCAGCTGGTGCGCATGGCGCTCGACTCCATCGTGAAGGCCCGCGGCGGCAGCGGCACGGCCACCGGTGCCGACAGCGCCGCGCTGCGCGGCGGGATCCAGGGGGTCATGAACCGCATGTTCGCCGGCGCCGCGGGGGGCCCGGGCGGCGGCAACGGCGCGCTCAGCGAGCGCTCGCAGTGCCATGACATCACCGTCTACCCCGCCCTCGGCTTCGCCGGCGGCGCCTGCGAGGGGCACGGCCTCCTGCTCGACATCAGCGACCCGGTCAACCCGGTGCGCCTCGACGCCGTCGCCGACTCCAACTTCGCCTACTGGCACTCGGCCACCTTCAGCAACGACGGCACCAAGCTGCTCTTCTCCGACGAGTGGGGCGGCGGCGGCGCCCCCAAGTGCCGCGCCGGCGACAAGCCCGAGTGGGGCGCCAACGCGATCTTCGAGATCGTGAACCGCAAGCTCGTCTTCAAGAGCTACTACAAGATCCCCACCTACCAGACCAACAACGAGAACTGCGTCGCCCACAACGGCTCGCTCATCCCCATCCCGGGGCGCGACGTCATGGTGCAGGCGTGGTACCAGGGCGGCATCTCGGTGTTCGACTGGACCGACCCCGCCAAGCCCTTCGAGATCGCGTCGTTCGACCGCGGCCCGGTGGACTCCACCCGCATGGTCTCCGGCGGCTCCTGGTCGGTGTACTGGTACAACGGCCAGATCGTCAGCTCCGAGATCGCCCGCGGGCTGGACGTGGCCCAGATGGTCCCCAGCCAGTACGTGACGCAGAACGAGATCGACGCCGCGAACACGGTGAAGTTCACCGAGCTCAACGCGCAGGGGCAGCCGAAGCTCGAGTGGCCCCCCAGCTTCGCGCTGGCCAAGGCCTACACCGACCAGCTGGAGCGGAAGGGGTGCGTGGCCCCCGCGCGGCTGGGGGAGCTGCGCGCCGGCATCGCCGAGGCGGAGAAGGCCAGCGGCGCGGCGCGCAACGCCGGCCTGGCCAAGGCCATCGCGGTGGTGGACGCCGAGCGCAGCTGCGACCCGAAGAAGAGCGACCTGCTCAAGAAGGCGCTGCAGGACCTGCGCCCGTCGATGATGTGAGCCGTGCGGTGAACCGTCGCCGGTTCACCTGACGCTGGCGTGCGGCATGGCCCCCGGATGCCACGGCATCCGGGGGCCGTGTCGCATGACACCGCCTACTCCGGCGCCAGGTACCGGTAGCCGCGGTGCCAGCGCCCAAAGTCGGCGTCGGGCGCCGGGGGCTCGCCACGCGGATCACGCCCCGGCGCCAGCAGGTACAGGTTCTCCCCCTCGGCGCCCATCCACGACACCGCCACCACTGCCTCGCCGTCGCGGCGGGCGGCAAAGAGCACCCGGAACCCGTCGGGGCGGAAGATCCCGCCGTCGTCCACGCGCCACAGGTCCTGACCGGGGCGCCCCAGCGTGGCCGGGTACCGGTCCAACCGCAGCGTGTCGCCGTCCGCCACGGCCATCACCCCCAGCGCCTCGTTCCCCACGGGGGCCATCTCGGCCACCGCCACCGTCACCCCCGGGGCGAACGCGGCCAGCGGCCAGCACCGCAGCACGGCGCGCTGCTCCGCCTCCTCCAGCCGGCGCCGGAGGATCGCGGCGCACGTCGAGGGCACCGCGGTGGCGGGGGTCAGCAGGGCGGCCACCAACGCCGCGTCGGCGGTCAGGTAGCAGCTGGCATCAGGAGGGGCCGCGCCCGCGGTCACCGTGTACCGCTCCCCCTCCTCGTGGTCGAAATTGGTCGCGCGCTGCCGCCCCGTGCCGCCGGGCTTCGCCAGCTGGCGCCCCGCATGGCGCACCGGCAGCACCGCCCCGCCGGGGCAGATGGCCCAGCGCACCGCCTGCGGCGGAAACAGCGAGTCCAGCGCCAGTAGCTGCCGACCGTCGGCGTGCACGTAGGCGAAGCTTCCGGTGGGGCTGGGCTCGCCGACATCGACCACGGCCGGTGCCCTCGCCGAGTCGCCCGCTGCGGCGGCCGCGGCGGCGGCCCCCGGCGACGGGGCCTCGGCCGACGGTGGGCGCGCGGCGGGGCGACACCCCGCCAGCATCAGCACCAGGGACGCGGTCACCGGGGCGCCGCGCGCTCCCCATCGATGGCCCAACAGCGGATGCGCGGGTGACGCGTGGCGCGGCATGGCGGCTCCAGACGGGAGAAGACGTCCCGTGGCTTGGGGGAACGGACCCCCTAACTTACCCCGCATGTCCCCCACGGTCCTGGTCGTCGCCGCCACCCCGCAGGAGCTGGCCCCCCCAGACGGGTGGGAGACCCTCGTGTGCGGCGTGGGGCCGGTTGAGGCGGCGCTGGCCACCGCGCGCCGGCTGGCGGTCGCCCCGCCGGCCGCCCTGCTGCACGTGGGGATCGCCGGCGCCCGGCGCGCGCGCGGGCTGCCGTTGCGGTCGCTGGTGGTGGGCGCCGACGCGCGCTACAGCGACCTGGGGGTGGGCCCCGAGTGGGCGCCGGGGGTGGTTGCCCCGGATGCCGCGCTGCTGCGCGCCGTGCGCGCCGCGCTCCCCGACGCCCCGGTGCTGCGCATTGGCACCAGCGGCCGCGTGGGCGGCACGCGCGGCTGCGACGTGGAGGCCATGGAAGGATTCGCCGTGCTCCGCGCCGCGCAGGCGGCGGGAGTCCCGGCGGTGGAGGTGCGGGCCGTGAGCAACGCGGTGGAGGAGCCCGACCGCGCGCACTGGGACATTGCCGGCGCGCTGGCGGCCGTCACCGCCGTCACCCCCGCCCTCGTGACGGCCATGCGGGCGGCCATCGCCGAGGCGGGCCATGGCTGATCCGCTCCCCGAGCTCACCTTCGGCTACTCGCCCTGCCCCAACGACACCTTCGCCTTCCACGCGCTGACCTTCGGGCTGGTGGACGCCCCGTTCCGGGTGCGGCCGGTGCTGCTGGACATCGAGGAGCTCAACCGCCGCGCGGACGAGGGCGCCTTCCACCTCACCAAGCTGAGCGTGGGGGCCATGGCCGGCGTGGGTGACCGCTACCGGCTGCTGCGCAGCGGGGCCGCGCTGGGACACGGCGTGGGGCCGCTGGTGGTGGCGCGCACCCCCATGACGCTGGTGGAGGCGGCGCGGGGTCCAATGGCCGTTCCCGGGCGTGCCACCACGGCGTACCGCCTGCTGCGGCTGGCCGCCCCCGCGCTGGACGACGTGGTGGAGCTCCGCTATGACCGCATCCTGCGCGCGGTGGCCGACGGCACCGTGCGCGCGGGGCTCATCATCCACGAGAGCCGGTTCACCTACGCCAGCCACGGGCTGGTGCGGGTGGCCGACCTGGGAGACTGGTGGGAGCGGGAGACGGGGCTGCCGGTGCCGCTGGCCGGGATCATGGCGCGCGCCGACGTGGACCCGGCGCTGGCGGCCGCCGCCGAGCGCGCCATTCGCGCCTCGGTCCAGCACGCCTTCGACCACCCCGACGCCAGCCGCGCCTACGTGGCGGCGCACGCGCAGGAGATGGCCCCCGATGTGTGCGCCGCGCACATCGCCCTCTACGTCAACGCGCAGACCCTCGACCTGGGGGCCGAGGGGCTGCGCGCGATCGACCGGCTGGTGCGGGACGAGCCGGGGAGCGAGGGCCGGGCTACGGCTTCCGGTTGACGCAGGCGCTGGGGTACTGCTGGCAGTATCCCAGCCGGCTGTTCCCCACCTTCTCCGACTGGATCACGGCGTGCACCACCGCGCGCCCCAGCGCGTCGGCGGCGGCGTTGAAGATGGCCTGCAGGTCACCGTTCCCCAGCTGCTTGTCGGGCGGGGTGGTGGCCATCCCGAACACCGTGTCGCCGTCGCCGATGCCGTGGATGGGGCGGATGCTCCGCGCCAGCCCGGCGTTGGCGATCTCCGCCATCCGCCCCGCCTCCAGGTCGAACAGCGGCGCGTCGGTGGCCACCAGCGCGATGGTGGTGTTGCGCGGCGCGTTGTCACTGCCATCCTCCGGCCCGCCGCGCCCCGTGGCCGCCGCCTGGCACTCCTCCGCCTTGGGGGGCACCAGGCTGAACTCGTTCCCCAGCTCCAGATACAGCCCCAGCGGGAGGCAGGTGCGGGGGTCCACCGGCGACCCCGCGGGATTGAGCCCCACGATGGCCGCCACCGTGTAGCCGTTGGAGAGCTTCACGCTGGCCGTCCCCATCCCCCACCCGGCGCCCATCCCCACCCCGGTGCGCCCGCTCTTCACCGGCGCGGCGGAGGCGGCATCGGCGGCCTTGTAGCCGAACGAGGCATCGGGGCGCTTCTTGAAGTCGCCGCCGCGCCCCAGGTCCATGAGGATGGCCGCCGGCACGATGGGCACCACGCCGCCCATCACGCGCACCCCGAAGCTCCGTTCCTCCATCCACTGCATCACGCCGCTGGCGGCGTCCAACCCGAACGCGCTGCCGCCGCTGAGCACGATGGCCTGCACCGCCCGCACCTGTCCGCCGGGCTTGAGCAGGTCGGTCTCCTTGGTGCCGGGCGCGCCGCCCATCTGCGAGTAGCCGGCGGTGGCCCCCTGCTCGGTGCGGATCACCGTGGTCCCCGAGCGGTACCCGCTGTCGGACCGGGTGAAGTGCCCCACCTTGAGCCCCGGCACGTCGGTGATGGAATTGGTGGGGCCGGGCCCCACCACCGTCACGCGCCCCGGCGGGGCGGGGGGCTGCGCCCCCGCCACCGCGGCGGCGGCCAGGAGCGCCACCACCGCCCCCGGCCCCGCCGTGCGCCGCATGCCCTGCCGTGGCATCATCGCCCGGCCCTAGTGGAAGGGGAGGACGTCGGCCGACGCCTTGTTCCGCACCAGCGTGCGGTTCATGTCGTGGCGCATCACCGCGGTGCGCGCCGTGGCGTCGTACGTGAAGGCGTCCATCTCGAAGGCGGTGGGGATGAACGACGGCACCAGCGCCTTCGTGTACGGCTCCCCGTCCTTCGTGAGCGGGTTGGCGATGATCTCCGTCCACGCCACCGGCAGCTTGATCCCCAGGTCGGCCAGCCGCCGCCCCTCGGCGATGAAGATCTCCTGCCGCATCAGGTATACCAGGTACAGGAGGTCGTCGCCGGTGGCCGCCGCGTCGATGCGGGCCGCCGTCACCGACGTCCCCGACAGCGTCGGGACGCGGGTGGTGGCGTTGCGGTCCAGCACGTACCCGGCCTGGAGCGGCTCCCCGGGGGCGAAGGCCACGGTGAACTGCGCGGTGTTGGGGTACACCACCTTCCCGCCCGCGCGCCCGCGCTGCTGCACGCGGTTGTCCACCGTCTCCACCGGGCGCGTGGCCACCAGCGCCAGCAGCTGCTTCAGCCGGTCGCGCGCCCCCGCCAGGTTGTTCTCGGCCAGCGCCGCCTCGGCCAGGATCAGGTGCGCCTCCTCCGCCTTCCCGAACGCGATCGGCGTCTGGATGTTGGCCCCCCGGTTCGGGTGCTTCGGGTCCAGGAAGTCCAGCCGCGGCAGCGGCTGCAGGTTGTTCACCGCGCTCGTGAGCACCGCCACCATCGCGTTGTTGGGGCCGTTCACCGCGTCGAAGTTGGCGTTGTACAGGAACGTGGGGCTCGCCGCCAGCAGCGCCGACGCCTCCTCCACCGCCTTCGCCCGGTTCCCCAACCGGTGGTACGCGCGCGCCAGCAGCAGCGTGGCGATGTTCCGCACCGCCGCGTCGGTGGACAGCGTGCGGGCCTGCCCCAGGTCGGTCACCGCCGACTGCAGGTGCGTCCCCCACGCCGCCACCTCCCCGTTGGGGGCCACCGGCAGCGCCACGAACGTCTCCCCGGCGAACAGCGACGCCGACCCCCGCAGCAGGAACAGCTGCGCCCGGTCGTTGGCCGTCACCAGCGGGTCGCGCGGGTACACGCTGTCCAGCCCGAACGTCGCCATGTACCGCAGCCGCGCGATGCTGTTCTGCATCGACGTGACCTCGGGGTCGATGTACAGGATGTTCGGCGCGTCGAACTGCTGGTTGTTCGTCGTGTAGTTGTTGAAGTAGTTGTCCGACGCGATCTCGGCGTTCAGCACCACGCTGTTCAGCGTGAGCAGGAACTGCCGCTGCGTCCCCCGCAGCCAGGCGGCGCCCGACGCGGGCGTCCCCAGGAACTGCTGGTCGGTGAGGTTGGGGTTGCGGACCTCGGTGGGCTGGAAGGCGTTGCACGCCCCCGCCAGCGCCGCCGCCAGGGCGGGGAGGGCCAGGCGGGCCGCCGCCCGCATCCGTGTCTGTCGGCGCATGGTCAGAACCCGAAGCGGAGGGTGAGGAGGTAGGTGCGGGGATTCCCCTCGGTGGCGTAGTTGAAGCCGCCCACCGCGGCGCCCCCCTGCGTGGTCGCCGACGACAGGTCGGTCTCCGGGTCGAAGCTCGACGAGGCCCACCGCCACGCGTTCGTCACCGAGAACGCCAGCCGCAGGTCCTTCGCGCCGCGCGGCAGCAGCCGCTCCGGCATCCGGTAGTCCGCCGTCACCGCGCGGATCGCCACGTAGTCGGTGTTCTCCACCCACAGGTTCATCACCCGCTGCCAGATCGCCGCCCGGCTGCCGTTGTACGGCGCCTGCGCCACCGCCGCCGCCGGCACGTACCCGTCGGTCCGCGGCACGCCGTACAGGAAGCGGAACGCCTTGTCGAACGACTGCGCCTGCGCCCCGAACTGGTAGTCGGCGCTGGTGCTCAGCGTGAACCGCTTGCCGATCCCCAGCGACGCCCCGAAGCTGCCGAACTGGTCGGGCATCGGCTTCCCCAGGTACTGCAGGTCGCGGATCTCGGTGATGTTCCCCGCGTCATTGAACAGCGCCAGCGCCCCGCGCAGGTACCCCACCGGGAACCCCTCCTGCACGATCCCCTGCACCGTGCTCGCCCCGTACCCGCTGATCGCGAACGGCGGCGTCCCCCGCAGCTTCAGCACCTTGTTCTGCAGCGTGTTGTACGACGCGTTCACCGACAGCCGCCAGGTGGGGGTGTTCACCGGCGTCGCCGTCATCCGCAGTTCCATCCCCTTATTGGAGATCTCCCCCACGTTCGTCACCTGGCTCGCCTCGCCGGTGGAGGGGGCCGGCGGCGCGTTGATCAGCGCGTCCACCGTGCGCGCCGTGTACCACCCCAGCCCCAGCGTCAGCTTCTCCTGCAGGAACGACAGGTCGGCCCCCACCTCGGTGGTCCCCGTCCGCTCGGGCTTGAGGTTGATGTTCCCCGGCTGCCCGAAGGTGGCCGCCTGCTGCCCGTTGAAGGAGTTGATCGCGATGGTGCGGTCGTTGGCGAACGGCTGCGGGAACTGCCCCGCCACCCCGTACGCCGCGCGGAGCCGGATGTCCGACAGCACCTCCTCCGAGACCGCCTTCCGCAGCCACCCCTCGTTCCCCAGCGCCCACACCAGCCCCACCTTCGGGTACACCTGCGCCCCGGTGTTCGCCCCGAACGCCGTGTTCTTGTCGGCGCGGAGCCCCAGCTCCATGGTGTAGGTCTCGCGCCAGCTGATGTTGGTCTGCCCGAACAGCCCGTAGTTGGCCACCCGGAACGCCAGGTCGGTGCTCTGCGACACCCCGGCGCCCTGCAGCGTCTGCTGCCCGTCGCGCACGTTCGTGGCCGTGTACTGCACCTGCACGTCGTCGTTGCGGAACAGCTGCGCCCCCACCGACGTGATCACCGACAGGTCCTTCCCCACCGCCGCGCTGTGCTGCGCCCCGGCGTTGAAGGTGAAGCCGGTGAACGTCCGCTCGAAGTTGGAGATCGAGCCGCGGTCCGTGGTCCCCGCCGGGAACGCCCGCGTGGCGATCAGGAACTCGTTCGTCACGATCGCCCGCTCGCGGCTGAACCGGTTGTTCAGCCCGAACGTCACGTTGGTCTTGAGGGCGGGCGTCGGGTTGTAGTCCAGCCGGTGCGACGTCTGCCACGCCCGCGTGAACACCCGGTTGTCCTGCAGCCGCTCGCCGTTGTCCACGAACGTCCGGAGGCTGTCGTAGCCGGCGGCGCCCAGCGCGTCGATGTCGTTGTTGAAGCCGAACGCCGACGAGCGCCCCGCCTCCAGCACCCACAGCGACGTGTACCCGCCCGCGTTGCCGTTGCGGAAGCGGGGGGCGTCGGTCTCGTTGTACGACAGCGTCCCCTGGTACTTCCCCTTCGCGCCCACGTTGGCCCCCACCGCGTTGCGGAAGCCGAACGCCCGGTTGTCGCCGTACACCCGGTGGCTCTCGCTGGAGCGCAGGTTCCCCGACAGGCTGTACGTCACCGCGCTGTTCCCCCCCTCGATCCCCGCCGAGTACTGCTGCGTGAGGCCGTTGCGGTAGAGGAGGTCGCGGGTGCGGTCGAAGAAGAGGAACTGCGTCTGCGGCGTGTCGAAGCCGGTGCGCGACTCGAAGTACCCCTTGGTCCCCCCGGCCGTCCCGCGCTTGGTGAAGATCTGCAGCACCCCGTTGGCCGCGTCCGACCCGTACAGCGTGGTGGCCGCCCCGCCGGGGATGAACTCCACCCGCTCGATGTTGTCCATCGGCAGGTCGGCGATGGCGCTGGTGGCCGCCCCCTGCGCGCGCACCCCGGACACGTTCATCCCCAGCGCCGCGATCGTGTTGAGGTTGTCCATCCGCACCCCGTCCACGTAGATCACCGGCGTGCCGTTGTTGCTCACCGACGTCACGCCGCGCGTGCGCATGATCGACGTCGTCCCCGGCTGCCCCGACGTCAGGCGGATCTGCGCCGACGGCAGGTTGGTCTGCAGCAGCTCGTCCAGCCGCCGCGCCGGCGACGCCTCGATCTTGTCCGCCCCCACCACGTCCACCGTGGTGGCGATGCGCCGCTTCGAGATCTCGCCCCCCTGCCCGGTCACCACCACCGCGTCCAGGTCCATCGGGCGCGCCGCCAGCGCCGCGTCCGCCGTGGTCACCTGCCCCGCGGTCACCGTCACCGCCACCGCCTTCGAGGCGTAGCCGATCTGCCGCAGGTTGAGCGTCCGCTGCCCCGCCGGCACGTCGGTGAGGCGGTAGCGCCCCGCCGCGTCGGTGCGCGCCACCCGCAGCAGGTTGGCGTCGGCGTACACCTGCACGTTGGCCAGCGGCAGCCCGCTGCGCTCGTCGGTCACCCGGCCGGCCACGGTGCCCGTCCCCTGGGCGTGGAGGGGAGCCATTGGCGCCACCGCGGCCGCCAGGCCGAGGAGCGCCGCCAGCCATCGACTGCGACGTGTCATCAGTTCTCTACCTCGCAAGAAGGAAATCGGATACCCGCACCCCCACCTCCACCTCCAACTCCAACTCCACCTCCAACTCCAACCCCAACCCCACCTCACCCGCTCCCGGTCAGTCCCAGCACCGCCAGCGCCAGCACCTTCGTGCTCTGCACCAGGTCGTCGATCGCGCAGTACTCGTCGGGCTGGTGCGCCAGCGCGAGGATCCCCGGGCCGTACGCCACGCAGTTGGGCACCCCCGCGATCCGGTCCACGTGCTTGTGGTCGTAGGTCCCGGGGCTCGCCGCCACCACCAGCGGCCGCCCCAGCACCGTCCGCGCCGCGCCGTCCAGCGCCGACACCACCGACGCCCCGTCCGGCGTCTTCACCGGGTGCACCACCATCAGGTCGCGCAGCTCGTACGCCAGCTCGGGCACCGTCTGCGCCGCCTCCTCCAGCAGCGCCACGATCTCCGCGCGCGTCGCCGCGAACCCCTCCTCGGCCAGGAACCGCCGGTCGAACACCGCCCGGCACCGGTCGGCCACGCACGGCGTCTGGATCCCGTCCACCGGCTGCCCCCCCGCGATCCCGTTGATGTTCAGCGTCGCGTGCCGCGCCAGCGGCGGCTGCACCGGCACCGCCGTCGTCCGCGCCGCCAGCGCCGGCAGCAGCTCGCGCCGCATCCGGTCCAGGATCACGCCCATGTGCGCGATGGCGTTCACCCCCAGGAAGGGCATCGACCCGTGCGCGATCCGCCCCGACGTCGTCACCTCGAACCAGTACACGCCGCGGTGCCCCACGTACACGCGGTCCGTGTCGGTGGGCTCGGTGATGATCACCGCGTCGGTGCGGTCGGCCGACACGCGTCCCTGCTGCGCCAGCCACGCCATCCCCGCGAAGCCGCCGCTCTCCTCGTCCACCGTCCCGCTCACTTCGATGGAGCCCGCCAGCGGGATCCCCGCGCGGCGGATCGCCTCCGCCGCGTACACCGCCGCCGTGATCCCCGCCTTCATGTCGCACGAGCCCCGCCCGTAGATCTTCCCGTCGCGCACCACCCCGCCGAACGGGTCCACCGTCCACCCGTCCCCCGCCGGCACCACGTCGAAGTGCCCGTTGAGGTGCACCAGCGGCCGCATGGTCCGCCCCCGCCGCAGCCCCACCACGTTCATCCGCGGGTGCGTCGCCGTGTGCTCGGGGCGCCCCTCCGCCACGGGGTAGTCCACCGTGAAGTCGCACGCCGCCAGGCGCCGCCCGATCGCCTCGGCGCACGCGACATACGCGTCCCCCGGCGGGTTCACCGTGGGGATCTTCAGCAGCTCCGCGGTGAAGTCCACCATCTCGTCGGTGGCGTCCTCAATCACGCGAAACAGGCGGTCCATCACGGCGGGCGAGGGATGCGCGGAGCTCGTCATGCGCGTGAACGTCCCGGCCGGTACATTGCCTGTCAAGCATTCGGCACGATCGGCGACACGATGCCGACCCGTCCGGTGCATCCCCGTGACGCGCGGCGCCCCCGAGCCCTGCGCCCCGCGCGCGCCGCCACGCCCACACCACGTCCCGTCCCGCTCCTCATGAACGCCCACCTCGGCTGGCTTGCCGCCTACGCGCTCGCGCAGCTCGCGCTCGGCGCCTGGATCGCCCGCCGCGTCCGCTCCGCCGGCGACTTCTTCGTCGCCGGCCGCCGCCTCGGCCCCGGGCTCCTCTTCAGCACCATGCTGGCCGCCAACATCGGCGCCGGCTCCACCGTCGGCGCCACCGGGCTCGGCTATGCCGACGGCCTCGCCGCCACCTGGTGGGTCCTCTCCGCCGGCCTCGGCTCCCTCGTCCTCGCCCTCGCCATCGGCCCCGCCATCCGCCGCGTCGCCGCCCAGCACGACCTCCGCACCGTCGGCGACTACCTCGAGTTCCGCTTCGGCGTGGGCGTCCGCACCACCATCGCCGCCCTCCTCTGGGTGGGCGCCCTCTTCATCCTCGCCGGCCAGCTCATCGCCGTCGCCTGGATCCTCAACGTCGCCGCCGGCGTCCCCAAGCTCGTCGGCTGCCTCCTGGCCGGCGCCCTCATCACCGCCTACTTCGCCGCCGGCGGCCTCCTCACCTCCGCCTACGTCAACATCGTCCAGCTGGTGGTGAAGCTGGTCGGCTTCGCCATCGCCATCCCCTTCGCGCTGGCCGCCAGCGGCGGCTGGGACGCCGTGCGCGCCCTCCACCCCACGGACACGTACTGGAACCCCTGGCAGGGGGGCGCCTCGGGGCTCGTCTACCTCGCCATGCTCGGCCCCGCCTTCATCGTCTCCCCGGGGCTCCTGCAAAAGGTCTACGGCGCCCGCGACGACCGCGCCGTGCGCGTGGGCGTGGGGCTCAACGCCCTCGCCTTGGTCCTCTACGCCCCCGTGCCCGTACTCCTCGGCATGATGGCCCGCGCCCAGTTCCCCGACCTCCCCCAGGCGGAGCTCGCCCTCCCCACCCTCCTCATGCAGGGGGTCCCCGCCGCCGTCGGCGCCCTCGGCCTCGCCGCCGTCTTCTCCGCCGAGCTCTCCGCCGCCGACGCCGTGCTGTTCATCCTCACCACGTCGCTGGCGCAGGACTTCTACAAGCGTTTCGCCAACCCCGGCGCCACCGACGCGCAGCTCCTCCGCGTCACCCGCCTCACCGCCGTCGTCGCCGGCGCGCTGGGCGTCGCCATCGCCCTCGTGGCCGCCGGCGTGGTGAGCGCCCTCTCCATCTTCTACACCATCATGGGGGTCAGCCTCTTCATCCCCATCGTGGGAGGGCTCGCCACCCCGCGCCTCGCCAGCGCCGACGCCATGGCCGCCATCCTCGCCGGAATGGCGGTGGTGGGCGGGTGGCGCGTGGCGCTGGGCGGCCGCCCGTTCCACGGCGTCACCCCGGCCATGGGGGGGCTCGCCGCCGCCATCGTCGCCTGCCTGCTGGTCCACCTCGCCCGCGGCCGCCGTGCCGCGGCGCTCCCCTCCACCGCCCCGTAGCCCTCCCCATGCCCCAGCACGACCTGTTCGACCTCACCGGCAAGGTCACCGCCATCATCGGCGGCGCCTCCGGCATCGGCGAAGCCGTCACCGTCGGCGCCGTCCGCCAGGGCGCCACCGTCACCGTCCTCGACGTCAACGGCGACGCCGCGGCCGCCGCGGCGGCGAAGGCCGGCGGCGGCGCCACCAGCGGCACCGTGGACATCACCGACGCCGCCTCCGTGGACCGTGCGCTCGGCGACATCGCCGCGCGCCACGGACGCCTCGACATCGTCATCTGCACCCCCTCCATCAACGTCCGCAAGAAGCTCCTCGACTACGCCGACGACGAGCTCGCCCGCGTCCTCCGCGTCAACGTCACCGGCAACTTCAACGTCCTCCGCGCCGCCGGCCGCCTCATGGTCCCGCAGAAGAAGGGGAGCATCGTCCTCTTCTCCTCCATTCGCTCCCTCGTCGTCGAGCCGGGACAGGCGGTCTACTCCGCCACCAAGGCCGCCATCCTCCAGCTGGCGCGCGGCGCCGCCTGCGAGTTCGGCCCCTTCGGCGTGCGCGTCAACTGCGTGGGCCCCGGCGTCGTCGAGACGCCGCTCACCGCCCCCATCAAGGCCAACGCCGACTGGTACGACGCCTACGCGGCCAAGAACGCCTTCAACCGCTGGGCCGCCCCCGAGGAGATGGTGGGCCCCACGCTCTTCCTCGCCTCCGACGCCGCCAGCTACGTGAACGGCACCATCCTCTACGCCGATGGCGGCTGGCTGGCCCAGGACGGCCGGTTCACCCCGCCGGGGATGTGAGCGCGCGCCGATGACCCCTCCCCTCCGCATCGCCGTCATCGCCGGCGACGGGATCGGCCCCGAGGTCATCCCCGCCGGCATCACGGTCCTCGAGCGCGCCGTGGCCGGCACCGGCGCCACGCTCGCCTTCACCGAGTTCCCGTGGGGGTGCGAGTTCTACCGGCGCACCGGGCGCATGATGGACGCCGACGGCCTCGAGATCCTCCAGGGGTTCGACGCCATCTACCTCGGCGCCATCGGCGCCCCCGGCGTCCCCGACCACGTGTCGGTGTGGGAGCTCATCCTCCCCATCCGCCAGCGCTTCGACCAGTACGTCAACCTGCGCCCCATGCGCCTCCTCCCGGGGGTCCCCACCCCGCTCGCGGGGCGCACCGCCGCCGACATCGACATGGTGTGCGTGCGCGAGAACAGCGAGGGGGAGTACGCGGGGCTTGGCGGCCGCCTCCACCGCGGCACGCCGCACGAGGTGGCCGAGCAGACCGGCCTCTTCACCCGCCGCGGCATCGACCGCATCGCGCGCTACGCCTTCGAGCTGGCCAGCCGCCGCCCGCGCCGCCTGCTGGCCAGCGCCACCAAGTCCAACGCCCTCCAGCACAGCATGGTGCTGTGGGACGAGGCCGTGGCCGCCGTGGCCGCCGAGTACCCCGCGGTGGAGTGCCGCAAGTACCACGTGGACGCGCTCGCCGCGCGCATGATCACCCACCCGCACACGGTGGACGTCATCGTCGCCTCCAACCTCTTCGGCGACATCCTCACCGACCTGGGCGCCGCCGTCTCCGGCAGCCTCGGCGTGGCGCCCGGCGCCAACATCAACCCCGAGCGCACGCACCCGTCCATGTTCGAGCCCATCCACGGCTCGGCGCCGGACATCGCCGGGCGCGGCATCGCCAACCCCATCGGCGCCATCTGGGCCGGCGCCCTCATGCTCGACCACCTCGGGCTCCCCGACGCGCACGATCGCATCGTGCGCGCCATCGAGCGCGTGGTGGGCGAGGGCGGTCCCCGCACCCCCGACCTGGGGGGGACCGCCACCACCCGCGAGGTGGCCGACGCCGTCGCCGCCGCCCTCGCCTGACCGCAGACTCCCCACGCTCCGACCCGATCATGACCCGTCCATGACCCTCCCCCGCATCCCGCACTTCCTCAACGGCGCCCGCCACGACGGCCACACCGGCCGCACCGCCCCGGCCTTCCACCCCGCCTCCGGCGCGCCGGCGGCTCACGTGCCGCTCGCGGACGCGCACGACATCGAGGCCGCCCTCGCCTCCGCCGCCGCCGCCTTCCCCGCCTGGGGGGAGCGCTCCCCCCTCGACCGCGCGCGCATCATGTTCCGCTGGCGCGAGCTGTGCCTCGCGCACGCCGACGAGCTGGCGCTCCTCATCAGCCGTGAGCACGGCAAGGTGGTGGCCGACGCCCGCGGCGAGCTCCAGCGCGGCCTGGAGGTGGTGGAATTCGCCTGCGGCATCCCCCACCTCATGAAGGGGGAGTTCAGCGACGGCGTCTCCCGCGGGATCGACATGCACTCGCTCCGCCAGCCGCTGGGAGTGGTGGCCGCCATCACGCCGTTCAACTTCCCGGCGATGGTGCCGCTCTGGATGC
This sequence comes from Gemmatimonadota bacterium, assembly GCA_018969225.1. Classification (GTDB taxonomy): domain Bacteria; phylum Gemmatimonadota; class Gemmatimonadetes; order Gemmatimonadales; family Gemmatimonadaceae; genus Gemmatimonas. The sequence goes on from JAGWYS010000027.1 coordinate 15,453, forward strand.
TCGGCCCCGCCCTCGCCACCGGCAACTGCGTCATCCTCAAGCCCTCCGAGCGCGACCCCTCCGCCGGCGTCCGCCTGGCCGAGCTGTTCCTCGAGGCCGGCGCCCCCCCGGGGGTGCTCAACGTCCTCCACGGCGACGCCGAGGCGGTCAACGCGCTGTGCACCGACCCGCGCGTGCAGGCCGTCTCCTTCGTGGGCTCCACCCCCATCGCGCAGCACGTCTACGAGACCGCCGCGCGCCACGGCAAGCGCGTGCAGGCCATGGGCGGCGCCAAGAACCATCTCGTGGTCCTCCCCGACGCCGACCTCGACATGACCGTCGAGTCGCTCATGGGCGCCGCCTACGGCTCCGCCGGCGAGCGGTGCATGGCCATCTCGGTGGCCGTCGCGGTGGGTGACGACACCGCCGACGCCCTCGTGGCGCGCCTCGCCGACCGCGTGCGCGCCCTCAAGGTGGGCGACTCCGAGGCCCCGGGCATGGACATGGGGCCGCTGGTCACCGCCGCCCACCGGGACAAGGTGGCCGGCTACATCGGCACCGGCGTGGCCGAGGGCGCCGAACTGGTGGTGGACGGGCGGCAGCACCCCGCCGCGCAGGGGCCCGGGTTCTTCCTGGGCGGCTCCCTCTTCGACCGCGTCACCCCCGGCATGACGATCTACCGCGAGGAGATCTTCGGCCCCGTGCTGTGCGTGGTGCGCGTGGCCACCGCCGACGAGGCGCTGGCCTTGTGCGACACGCACCAGTACGGCAACGGCGTGGCCATCTTCACCCGCAGCGGTGGCGCGGCGCGCGAGTTCGCCCACCGCGTGCAGGTGGGGATGGTGGGGATCAACGTCCCCATCCCGGTGCCGCTCGCCTTCTACTCCTTCGGCGGGTGGAAGGGCTCCGCCTTCGGCGACCACAACCAGCACGGCATGGACGGCGTGCGCTTCTTCACCAAGCTCAAGACCGTCACCACCCGCTGGCCCGTGGGCGCCGACGCGGCCTCGTTCACCATGCCGGTGCTGCGGTAACCCCTGGCGGCACCGGGGCCGGGAGCACACCCCGCGTCCCCGGTGCCGCCACCCCCTGTTCCCCACCTTCGGCTTCCCCGCCCATGCGCCACGCGCCGCGCCCGGTCGTCCGGCTCTGCACCGCCCTTGCCCTCGCCGCCCAGGCGGCCGCCGCCCTCGCGCTCTCGGCGCAGGCGCCGCTGGCGCAGGCGCCGCTCCCCCCGCGCGGAAGCAAGCCCCGCGCGGCGCTGGTCCGTGCCCTCGACTCCATCGTCAGCGCCGAGATGGCGGTGCGCCAGTGGCCCAGCGTGGCGGTCCTCATGGTGCGCGGCACCGACACCATCCTCCACAAGGGGTACGGACAGGCCGACGTGGAGCTCGGCGTCCCCGCCCGCGCCGACGGCGTGTACTGGATCGGGAGCGTCACCAAGCAGTTCGTCACCGCGGCCGTGATGCGGCTGGCCGAGCGTGGCGCGCTGTCGCTGGACGACAGCGCGGGGCGCTGGCTCCCGGCGCTCCCCTGGTGGTGGCAGGGGACCACGCTGCGCGAGCTGATGTGGCACACCTCGGGGATCCCCAGCTACACCGGGGCGCCGCGCGCGGCGGTGGCGCTGGTCACCCCGCGCAAGACGGTGGACTCCACGCTGGCGCTGGTGCGCGACCTGCCGCCGGACTTCCCGCGCGGCACGCAGATGCTGTACAACAACACCGGCTACGTCCTGCTGGGGCAGGTGGTGGAAGCGGTGCGGAAGCAGCCGCTGGGCGAAGCGCTCCGCGACGAGCTGTTCACGCCGCTGGGGCTGGCGTCGTTGCACTACTGCTCGGTGGAGCGCCTCACCCCGGGGCGCGTCACCGGCTACAACCGCGTGGCGGACACGGTGCGACGCGCCGTCCTCTGGTGGCCCGACATGGCCGCCGGCGCCGGCGCGCTGTGCGGCACCGTGGCCGACCTCGTGAAATGGAGTCAGGCGCTGCACGGGGGGCGGGTGCTCACCCCCGCCAGCTACGCGCAGTTCACCGCCCCCGGGCGCCTCGCCGACGGCACCCCGCTCCGCTACGGCATGGGGGTGCTCCTCACCGACGTCGCCAACCGGCGCGCCATCCAGCACACGGGCGGCATCGCGGGCTTCACCACCTGGCTGGCGCACCTCCCCGACGACTCCCTCCACGTGGCCATGACGGTCAACCTGTTCGTGGGGAGCGAGCGCCCGTCACTGGCCGGGGTGAAGCTGGTGGAGCGCGTGCTGGGCCCGCGCCCGCTGGTGGGGATGGCGCGCCCCGACGACGCGCTCCGGCGGGCCCTCGTGGGGCGCTATGCCGACGGCGCGCGCACGGCCGTGGTGACCGATGCCGGCGGGGCGCTGCAGGCGGCGCTGCTGGGGGGCGCGCCGCAGCCGCTTGTGTACAAGGGGCGCATCAACGGCCGCGAGCGGTTCACCACCGCCGACGGCGTCATCGTGGAGGCCGAGCTGGCGGGTGATGCCGTCACGCGCCTGCGCGTGGACGGCGGGAGCTACTACCTGCTGCTGCCGCGCCGGTAGCGCGTCGGCGCGGCTGGCGCGTCACCATCGGGCGCGCCCGCCGCGGGCGCGCGCCGTCAGGGGAGGTCCCCCGGGGACTCGAACTCCGACAGGTCGGGAACCTCCTCCTCGGCGGGGCGCCCCCACACCCCCATGCTCCACGCCACCGCCCCCAGCGCCACGCCCGCGGGCACCAGCCACCCCGTGGTCGACGCAATGGCGACGACGGCCTCGTGCCGCACGCCGATCCCGTACACCGCCCACGCCACCACCAGCGGGAACAGCCAGTTCCCCCGCTCGTGCGCCATCGCGGCCCCCAGCAACGTGGCCACCCCCATCATCGTGACCGCCCACGCCGACTCCGGGATCCCCAGCCCGCCAAATCCCGTCACGTGCGCGTACTGGAAGGCGTTGGCGATCACCGCCACGGAAATCCACGCCAGGTACAGGTCGTGCGGCCACACCGCCAGCACCCGCTCCGGCCACGTCACGTCCCACCGCCGCAGCTGCTCCCCGGTCCACACCAGCGTGGCCAGCAGCGCCAGCATCACCACCATGGCCGCGCCGAACTGGGAAAAGGAGAAGAGCGTGATCCACGCCACGTTCAGCACCCCGCCCACCGCCCACCACCACCCCAGCCGTTCCACCGTGCGCCGGCCGCCGGCCGAGGGGATCAGCTGGAACCCGAGGCAGGCGAACAGCCCGGCGTAGATCAGGCTCCAGATCCCGAACACGAAGTTGGCCGGGAGGAACAGCGACGGCTGCTGGTTGGCCAGCGCGCCGATGGACGCGCCGCTCATCGCCCCCGTGGCGGCCAACCCGTTGAGGGCGACCACGACCACGAGCGTGACGGTGTTGAGCGCCCGGAACCGGGCGGCGCGGGAAAGGGGGGCGCCCACGATGTCTCCTTAGCGCGAGAACGACTCCAGGCGGGCACGACGGGGAGTCGATACGGGATGCCCCCCGATCCTAACCCGTTGCCCCGCGGCGCCGCCAGCGCGTCCACGCTGCCCCCCCCATCGCCCCCTCCCGGGGGCGTTTATCTTGCGAGGCTGTGCAGCACCGGGTCCCGCCCGCGGCCGGGCGGCGCATCTCCATCACCCCATCAGGCAGGCAGGTCAGGCGATATGTCAGGCAACGGCGGCGCAGGCACCACTTCGGGCGGCAAGTGCCCGGTCATGCACGGGGCTCCGCGCCCTACCGCGGCAGGCGGGCGGTCCAACCGCGACTGGTGGCCCAACCAGCTCAACCTGGGGATCCTCCACCAGAATCCCCCGGCGGGCGACCCGATGGGGCCCGGTTTCAACTACGCCGAGGCCTTCAAGGCGCTCGACCTTGAAGCCGTCCGGAAGGACCTGCACGCCCTCATGACCGACTCGCAGCCCTGGTGGCCCGCCGACTGGGGGCATTACGGTGGTCTCTTCATCCGCATGGCCTGGCACTCCGCCGGCACCTATCGCACCGGCGACGGGCGGGGCGGCGCCTCCTCCGGCACCATGCGCTTCGCGCCCCTCAACAGCTGGCCCGACAACGGCAACCTGGACAAGGCCCGCCGCCTCCTCTGGCCCATCAAGCAGAAGTACGGCCGCGCCCTCTCCTGGGCCGACCTCATGATCCTCGCCGGCAACGCGGCCATGGAGTCCATGGGCTTCAGGACCTTCGGCTTCGGCGGCGGCCGTGAGGACGTGTGGGAGCCCGAGCAGGACATCTACTGGGGCCCCGAGACCGAGATGCTGGGCGACAGGCGCTACAGCGGCGACCGCGAGCTCGCCAACCCGCTGGCCGCCGTGCAGATGGGGCTCATCTACGTGAACCCCGAGGGGCCCAACGGCACCCCCGACCCCATGGCCTCCGCGCGCGACATCCGCGAGACCTTTGCGCGCATGGCCATGAACGACGAGGAGACCGTGGCCCTGGTGGCCGGCGGCCACACCTTCGGCAAGATGCACGGCGCCGGCGACCCGTCGCTGGTGGGCCCCGAGCCCGAGGGCGCCCCCATCGAGCAGCAGGGCTTCGGCTGGATCAACCGTCACGGCACCGGCAAGGGCGGCGACACCACCACCAGCGGCCTCGAGGGCGCCTGGACCCCCAATCCCACGCAGTGGGACAACGGCTACTTCGACATGCTGCTGGGCTACGAGTGGGAGCTCACCAAGAGCCCCGCCGGTGCCTGGGTGTGGGTCCCCACCGACAAGGCCGCGCACACGCTGGTCCCCGACGCGCACGACCCGGCGCGCCGTCACCCGCCGGTGATGTCCACCGCCGACATGGGGCTGCGCACCGACCCGGCGTACCTGGCCATCTCCAAGCGCTTCCACGCCAACCCCGACCAGTTCGCCGACGCCTTCGCCCGCGCCTGGTTCAAGCTCACGCACCGCGACATGGGGCCGCGCAGCCGCTACCTGGGCGCCCTCGTCCCCGCCGAGGAGCTGATCTGGCAGGACCCCGTCCCCGCGGTGGACCACCCGCTCATCGGCGCCGCACACATCGCGGCGCTCAAGCAGGAGCTCCTCGGCTGCGGGCTCTCCATCGGCCAGCTGGTCGCCACCGCTTGGGCCTCGGCGTCCACCTTCCGCGGCTCCGACAAGCGCGGCGGCGCCAACGGCGCCCGCGTCCGCCTGGCTCCGCAGAACGGCTGGGAGGTCAACCAGCCCGCCAAGCTCGCCAAGGCGCTCGAGGCCATCGCGGGGGTGCAGCGCGCCTTCAACGCCGCGCAGGCCGACGGTACGCGCGTCTCCCTCGCCGACCTCATCGTCCTCGGCGGCTGCGCCGCCGTCGAGGCGGCCGCCCGCGCCGGCGGCGTCGAGGTCACCGTCCCCTTCACCCCGGGGCGCACCGACGCGTCCGCCGAGCACACCGATGCGGCGTCGTTCGCCGTGCTCGAGCCGGTGGCCGACGGCTTCCGCAACTACCAGAAGGAGCCGTTCACCGTCTCCCCCGAGGAGCTCCTGCTGGACAAGGCGCAGCTCCTCACCCTCACCGCCCCCGAGATGACCGTGCTGGTGGGCGGGCTGCGCGTGCTCGGCGCCAACCATGGCGGAAGCCGCCATGGCGTGTTCACCACGCGCCCCGAGGTGCTCTCCAACGACTTCTTCGTGCACCTGCTGGACATGGCCACGGCGTGGCACCCCATGGCCGGCTCGCACGAGCTGTTCGAGGGGCGCGACCGCGTCACCGGCGACATCCGGTGGACCGCCACGCGGGTGGACCTGGTGTTCGGCGCCAACTCGCAGCTGCGGGCGCTGGCCGAGGTGTACGCCGCCGACGATGCGAAGGCGCAGTTCGTCCGCGACTTCGCCGCCGCGTGGGGGAAGGTCATGGAGCTGGACCGCTTCGACCTGCGGTGACCCGGCTCCGGAGCGGGGGGCGGCGCGACCCGCGCCCTCCGCTCCGGGGACCCTTGCAGCAGCCCCTGTTCAGGGGCCCCCTGTTCAGGGGACCCCGCTCAGGACGCCGACGGACCCGTCGGGAATGCCGGCGCGGGCGCGCCGACCAGCCGGGTGATGGGGCGGTCGGTGGCGCCCGCGTAGTGCTCGCACCACAGCACGTACGCCAGCAGGCGGTAGGCGAACGTCACCGCGGTGCGGTCGGCCTCGGTGAAGCCGTGCGGGCGCGTCGCGGTGCGCGCCTGCACGATGGCCGCCACCTGCGCCGGCTGCGCCGCGGCCGGCGCGCTCCGCCAGATCTCCGTCTGGCTCGCGGCGCGCAGCGCCACCCCCAGGGGGCCGTTGGCCCACGCCACCAGCGGCGACTCGAACCCCAGCTTCGAAGTGCGCGTGCGGATCCCCTCGGGAAGGATCCCCACCAGCGCGTCGCGCAGGATCCGCTTCGTCCACGTGGCGTCCAGCTTCGCCTCGGGGGGGAGCGCCATGGTGTACGTCACCAGCCGCCAGTCCAGGAACGGCGAGCGCACCTCCACGCCGTTGGCCATCGAGCAGCCGTCATAGTTGCGCAGGATCACCGGCAGGTGCGTGGCGTGGAAGTCGCGGTACAGCGCCTCGTTCAGCTGCGCCGTCGGCACGTCGCGGTACCACGAGTACCCCGCCAGCAGCTCGTCGCCGCCGTGCCCGTCCAGCGTCACCACCACGCCGTGCTCGCGCATGGTGCGGTAGATCCCCAGCACCGGCACCGCCGGCGCCGCGCTCAGGTCGTCCAGCGCCAGCACGCTCGCCGCCAGGTGCCGCAGCGCCGACCCCGCCTGGAAGCTCCAGTAGGTGGGGCGCGCCCCGGTGTGCGCCACCACCAGGTCCGCGAACTCCCGCTCGTCCACCGGGTGCCCCGGGAAGCTCGCGATGAAGGTGCGCTGCCAGTCGGTCGCGCAGCGGTCCAGCCCCAGGTGCCCGTCGCGCGCCACCGCCGCCATCCCCGACGCCACCGAGCTGCTGTCCAATCCCCCCGACAGCGACGTGCCGATGGGCACGTCGCTGCGCATGCGCAGCCGCACGCTGTCCAGGAACAGCTCGCGGAACCGCTCCGCCTGCTCCTCGTAGCGCGCGGGCACCGCCGGCAGGTGCTGCGCCGTGTCCCACCACCGCTCGAAGCCGCGCGTCCCCTCGGGGGTCACCGTCACCATGTGCCCCGGCGGCACCCGCACCACCCCCGCCAGCGCCGTCTCCGCCCCCGTGCCGTCGTACGCGGCGGGGTTGGCGAAGTAGCGCTCCGCGGCGCGCCGGTCCAGCCGCCCCGCAAACCCGGGGAGCGCCAGGTACGCCTTCAGCTCCGACGCGAACGCCAGCGTGCTCCCCAGCACCGCCAGGTACAGCGGCTTCACCCCGAAGCGGTCGCGCGACAGCACCAGCGTGCGCGTGCGCGCGTCCCACAGCGCGAACGCCCACATGCCGTTGAAGCGCAGCTGGCACGCCGGCCCCCAGCGGTGCCACGCCGCCGCGATCACCTCGGTGTCGGTCTCCGTGCGGAACCGGTAGCCGTCGCGCCGCAGCTCGTCCCGCAGCTCCAGGAAGTTGTAGATCTCGCCGTTGAAGGTCACGCGCAGCGTGGTGCCGTCGGGCGCCTCGTACGCCATCGGGCACGCCCCCTGCGGCGTGGGGTCCAGGATGGCCAGCCGCCGGTGCCCCAGCGCCACCGGGCCTTCCACCCACGTGCCCCGCCCGTCGGGGCCGCGGTGCGCCAGCGCGTCGGTGAACGGGTCGATCCACCCCGGCGGCGCGCCGCGGGCGTGGTCCAGGAGGCCGGCAATGCCGCACATCGCCGGCGGTCCCTACTGGCCCTGGCCCAGCGAGAACCCGGGCACGCCGTCGAAGGTGTACAGGTGCTCGGTCTTCACGAAGTCGAGCCCCGCCGCCCCCACGCGTCCCAGCAGCGCCAGCACCTGCGCGGGGGTCGCCGTCGCCCCCTCGGCGGTGAAGCGGCACCGCCAGTGGTCGGTGCAGAACGTCTCCGGCATCCCCTGCGGCCACACCTTCACGCCGCGGTTGGAGATCATCTGCACCGCCAGCCCGTCACCCCCCAGCCCCTGCAACTGCGCCCCCAGCGCCTCGGCCGCGCCGCGCCAGTGCAGGAACACGTCCACCCCCACCAGCGCCTTCTGCGCCGGCACCGTCGGCGTGATCCGCCCCGCCACCTGGATGGGCGCCCCGGCCGCGTAGCGCACCGGCGCGAAGCGCGCGGGGCGCGCTCCCAGCCGATCGATCACCGCGTCGGCGAACGCCGCCGTCCCCGCGCGCACCGACGACAGCTGCGCGTGGTGGATGTCCGCCGTGTGGATCCCCGCCTCCAGCGTGGCCAGCCACGCGTTGTGGATCCGCTCCGCCACGTCCCCCTGCCCGATGTGCACCAGCATCATCACCGCCGCCAGCAGCAGCCCGCTGGGGTTGGCCACCCCCTCTCCCGCGATGTCCGGCGCCGAGCCGTGCACCGCCTCGAACATCGCCACGTGGTCGCCGATGTTGGCCGAGCCCCCCAGCCCCACCGACCCCGTCACCTCGGCGGCGATGTCCGACAGGATGTCGCCGTACAGGTTGAGCGTCACCACCACGTCGAAGTCCTTCGGGCGCGTGGCCAGCCGCGCCGCGCCGATGTCGATGATCAGGTGGTTGGTCGCGATCTCCGGGTACTCCGCCTTCACCTCGTCGAACACGCGGTGGAAGAGCCCGTCGGTGAGCTTCATGATGTTGTCCTTCGACATGCACGTGACCTTCTTCCGGCCGTTCGCGCGCGCGTACTCGAAGGCGTAGCGGATGATCTTCTCGCACCCCGGGCGGGACACCAGCTTGAGGCACTGCACCACCTCGTCGGTCTGGCGGTGCTCGATCCCGGCGTACAGGTCCTCCTCGTTCTCGCGCACGATCACCACGTCCACGTCGGGGTGCGGCGTGGCCACCACCGGGTGGTACGACGTGCAGGGGCGCACGTTGGCGTACAGCCCCAGCGTCTTGCGCACCGTCACGTTCAGCGACTTGAAGCCGCCCCCCTGCGGCGTGGTGATGGGCGCCTTCAGGAACACGCGCGTGCGGCGCAGCGACTCCCACGCCGACGGCTCGATCCCCGCCGAGTGCCCGCGCGCGTACACCCGCTCGCCGATCTCGATCACCTCGGGGGCGATGCGCGCGCCGGCGGCCTCGAGGACGCGGAGCGTGGCGGCCATGATCTCGGGGCCGATGCCGTCGCCGTGGGCGACCGTGATGGGGACGTTCATGCCGGGACGGGTGAGGCCCCGCCGGGCGGGGCCGTGATGGACGGGTGGAGGCGGCGGCGCCCGGGGCGCGGGCGGGACGGCCGGTGGCCCTCCCCCGCCCACGCGGGCGCCGCCCGCAAC
>JAGWYS010000262.1 GCA_018969225.1 Gemmatimonadota bacterium
TCCTGGAGCTGTTCGTGTCGTTCCTGCAGGCGTTCATCTTCACCCTGCTGGCCAGCGTCTTCATCGGGCAGATCCGCGAGGCGCACCACTAGGGCACATCCTGGACCGGCGCCCGGGGCTCCCGCCGGGCGCCGGACCGTAGCCGGTCGGGCGACCGGCGAGGCCCGTTGGCCCCACGGGGCCGGGGACGGGCGGCGCGGCCCCTCGGGGCGCCGCGGCAGGGAGTTGGCACTCACGACTATCTCACACAGGTGACACGATGGAAATCATGGGGCTTCTGCAGGCGGCCACGGCCGCGGCGTCGGATCCGAAGGGGCTGGCGATGATCGGCGCCGGCATTGCGGCGGGCGGCGCGGTGATCGGCGCCGGCATCGGCATCGGCCAGATCGGCGGCAAGGCCGTCGAGGGGATGGCCCGGCAGCCCGAGGCGGCCGGCACGATCCAGACCGCGGCGCTCATCCTCGCGGCCCTCGTCGAGGGCGCGGCGCTGTTCGGCGTGGTGATCGGCTTCCTTATCCAGAACAAGATCACCTTCTGACGCACCCGGGGGGTGCCGGCCTCCGCGCCGGCACCCCCCGTCCTCTCCTTTCTTTCCGGGTTCTTCCATGCGCGCTCCCGTCGCCCGCCTTGGCGCTTCCCTCACCCTGCTGCTCCTCACTGCCGCCCCGGCGTTCGCGTCGGAGGCTGAGGGGGGGCCGGTGAACCTGCTCGAGCCGAAGGCCGGGCTGATGTTCTGGACGCTGGTGATCTTCGCCGGCCTCCTCTTCATCCTCTCCCGCTACGCCTTCAAGCCGCTCTTCGCCGCCGTGGAGGCGCGCGAGCAGGCGCTGGAGGCCGCGATCGCCGGCGCGCAGGCCGACCGGGCCGCCGCCGCCGACGCGCTGGCGCAGGTGAAGGCGCAGCTCGAGTCGGCGCGCACCGAGGCGCAGGCCATCGTCGCCGACAGCCGCGCCACCGCCGAGAAGGTGCGCAACGACCTGCTGGCGCAGGCCAAGCAGCAGCAGGAGGAGATGATCGAGTCGGCGCGCCGCGTCATTGACGGCGAGCGTGCCGCCGCGGTGGCCGCCCTCCGCCGCGAGGCGGTGGACCTGGCCATCGCCGGGGCCTCCCGCGTCATCGGCCAGAACCTCGACGCCGAGGGGAACCGCCGCATCGTCGAGTCGTTCCTCGCGTCGCTCGACGGCGCCGCGGGCGCCCGCTGATGGCCGCGGGGGCGCAGGGCGCCACGGTCGCCCGCAACTACGCCGAGGCGCTGCTGGAGCTGGGGCGCGCGGCGGGGGAGCCGCGCGCGTGGTGCGACCTCATGCGGCAGGTGGCCGACGCCGTCGCCGGCGACGCCACCCTGGCGCGCTTCCTCGAGTCGCCGCGCATCGCCGCCGCCGACAAGAACGCCGTCCTGGCGAAGGCGTTCGGCGCGCGCGTGCCGCGGCTGTTCCTCCGCTTCCTGCAGCAGCTGGTGCGCAACCGCCGGCAGGGGCTCATCGCCGCCATCGCGACCGAGTTCGAGACGCTGCTGGACGCCTCGCAGGGGATCGTGCACGCGCGGGTGACCGTGGCGCGCGAGACCCCCGACGCCGAGCGGGACGCGATGGCGGCCCGCCTGTCGCAGGTGGTCGGCAAGACCGTGATCCCGCACCTGGCGGTGGACCCGACCATCCTGGGCGGCGTGGTGGTGCGCATCGGCGACACCGTCATGGACGGGTCGGTGCGCCGCAAGCTCGGGCTGCTCCGGCGCCGGATGGCGGCGGGCGCGCGCTGAGGCTCGGCCGCCCGCTCCTCCTGCTCTCCCTGGCGGCCGCCGTCCCTGCGGCCGCCCAGCGCGGCGTCCTCCCCAACCAAGGGGCGGGCGCCGTCCGCGTTCCCGGGGGGGCCACCACCTCGCCCGCTTCGGGAGACACGGCGGGGTACTGGCAGCAGCGCGCCGACTACACCATCGTGGCGCGCCTCGACGAGAAGCGCGGCGTGGCGGTGGCCCGCGGCACGCTCCGCTACGTCAACGCCAGCCCCGACACGCTGCGCGAGCTGTGGCTGCACCAGCACCTCAACGCCTTCCGCCCCGGTTCCCGCTGGGCGGAGGTGGACGCGCGCGAGGGACGCCAGCGCTTCCAGGCGCTGCGCGATCCCGACTACGGCTACGAGCGCTTCACCGCCCCCCCCACGGTGAAGGGGCGCCGGGTGGCCGTGGCCTATCCGCTGGCTCCCGACAGCACGGTGGTGCGCCTCGCGCTCCCCGCGCCGCTCCCCCCGGGGGACTCGGTAGACGTGACGCTGGCCTGGGAGGCGCGCGCCAGCACGGTGCCTCGGCGGCAGGGGCGCCGCGGGCGCAGCGTGGACTTTGCGCAATGGTACCCCAAGGTGGCGCTCTACGACCGCACGGGGTGGCGCCCCAACGCGCTGGTCCCCGCCGGGGAGTTCGCCGGGGAGTTCGGCACCTTCGACGTGACGCTGGTGCTGGCGGAGGATCAGGTGGTGGGAGCCACCGGCGTGCCCGTGTCGGGGGATCCGGGGTGGGCGCGCGTGCGCGCCCCGGGGAGCGCGCCGCCGCGGCTGGCGTCCCACGCGTATGGCCCCTCGGCCAGGGGGACGGGCCCCCCGGCGCCGCGAGTGGAGGTCCCTCGCGGCCACCGCGCGGTGCGCTTCGTGGCGCGCCACGTGCACCACTTCGCCTGGAGCGCCTCGCCGGGGTTCGTGTACGAGGGCGCCACCTGGGTGCGCCCGGCGGCGCGCCCGTGGCGCGTCCCGGGGTGGGACACGGTGTCGGTGCACGTGCTGTATCGGGGCGACGCCGAGGCCGACTGCGCGGCGCGCCGGACGGCGGGGCGCGCGCTGGCCGCGTGCGTGGCCGACGCGCGCACCGATTGGGAGGGCGGGCGCGCCCTCGGGCAGGCCCGCACGGCGCTGGGGTGGCTGGAGGCGCTGTATGGCGACTACCCGTGGCCGCAGCTCACCGTGGTGAAGCGGCTGGACGGCGGCGGCACCGAGTTTCCCATGCTCGTCGCCAACGGCTCCGCCTCCCTGGGGCTCATGGTCCACGAGGTGGGGCATCTCTTCACCTACGGCGTGCTGGCCAACACCGAATGGCAGGACGCGTGGCTGGACGAGGGGCTCACCAGCTACCAGGAGGCGCTGCAGGCCGGCGAGTCGCGGGTGCTGCTGGCGGCGCGGCTGGCGATGGCCGGCGAGCGCGACCCGGGCGCACCGCGGGATCCGGCGCTCCGCGCGCTGCGCGCGCGACTGGACACCACCTCCGCGGGGCTGGCGGACGAGGTGCGCGCGGGCACGGCCGAGCCCATCGGCACGCGCGCCGACCTGTTCCGCGACTTCGGCGCCTACGAGCGCGCCGTGTACGACCGGGCGGCGGCGATGTACCAGGCGCTGCACGACGTGATGGGGGAGGAGCGCTTCCAGGAGCTGCTGCGCGACTACTACGCGCGGTGGCAGTTCCGGCATGTGGACCGGTGGGCGTTCCAGCGGGCCGCCGAGGTGGCGCACGGGTCGTCGCTGGCGTGGTTCTTCGACCAGTGGGTGACGCGCGTGGGGACCGTGGACTACGCGCTGCGCGCCCCCCGGGTGCGTCGCGAGGCGGGCCCCGGGGGGGCGGCGACCTGGGTGGTGACCGCCACGCTGGTGCGCACGGGGGCGTACCGGCACCCCATGCCGGTGGGGGTGCGGACCGCCGCGGGGTGGACGGTGGTGCGGGGCGACCCGGCGCGCGACGAGCAGGTGGTCGAGCTGCGGACCGTCGAGCCCCCCGACGCGCTCTGGCTGGACCCGTGGGGGGCCGCAGACGCGCCGTCGTCGCGCTATTATCGGTTCACGCTGCCGGCCGTCGGGCGCTGACGCCCCCGGCCGGACTTCCCCGTGCCTCCAGTTCCCCTGCTCCGAGCCCATGAGCGGTCGTGTCGCGGTGCGCCATGTTCCCAAGCCGTGGGGGCACGAGACCATCTGGGCCCACACCGACCGCTACGTGGGCAAGGTGTTGCACGTGAAGGCCGGCCACGCGCTGTCGGTGCAGTACCACGAGCGCAAGGACGAGACCGTGCACCTGCTGGCGGGGGAGCTTCGCTACTGGGTGCAGCTCCCGGGCGACGCCGAGCTGCGCGACCAGCGGCTGGTGGCCGGGGAGTCGTTCCGCATCACCCCGGGGACGGTGCACTACATGGAGGCCGTCACCGACTGCGACATCCTGGAGGCCAGCACCCC
>JAGWYS010000263.1 GCA_018969225.1 Gemmatimonadota bacterium
ATCTCGTCCAGCAGCTGCGCCTGCGACAGCGTCCCCGACAGCGGCGCGAGGCACGCCTTCGGGTCGTCCAGCCCCCGCCCGCCGGGGCAGTCGGTGCGCACCGAGTCCAGCGCCGCCTGCGCCGCCGGCAGGTTGTTCTGCCGCGCCAGCGCCTCGGCCTTGATGAGCAGCGCCTCGTCGGGGAAGTACACCGGCAGCGGCGCGTTCACCCCCGCGTACCGCGCCCACAGGTCCAGCGGCGTGCCGATGCGCCCCGTGAGCGCGGTCTGCGGCGCCACGAAGTACGCCGCCCGCCCGTCGCCCGCGGGCAGCGCCAGCCGCCAGCTGCGCCGCGGCGCGATGCCGTTGGTGCCGCCGGTGACGTTGGCGTACGGGTTCACCGACGGCGCCGGGAAGGTGAGCGCCGACAGCGCCGCCGCCCCCGACCGGGCCACCAGGTTGGCCGCCGCGATCGCCGTGGCGTCGTCGTTGGCCATCCGCGCATACCGCGCCCGGAACAGCTGGATCATGTTGGGGAGGCTCACCCCCGGCGTGAGGATCTGCGCGGTGAAGAACGCGCTGGGCGGGGCCGCCGCCAGCTCCGCCGCCGCCGAGTCGAGCAGCGCGCGGATGTACGGCAGCGCGGCCGTCCGGTTCACGTACGCCGGCGCCGTCTCCCCGAAGGTGGCGATGGGGATCCGCTGGTACGACTGCAGCGCCTCCCCCAGCGACTCGGCCTTGAGCGCGTACGCCAGCGCGCGCAGCCCGCCGCGCGTCCCCGCGTCGAACTGCGACGACAGCGCCGTGGCGCCCGTGAGGAGGTCGTCGGCGGTGCGGACCGTGCGGTAGATTCCGTTGAAGACCGCGTCGGCGATGCCGGTGCCGGAGGGGACGAGCCCCTGCTCCGCGTCACTGATGGAGATGAGCGCCGCCGAGGTGGCCGCGAACTCGTCGGTCACCAGCCCCGCCGTGTAGGCGTAGGCGTGGTACGAGGCCGCAAAGCGCCCCTGCAGCCCCGTCGCCAGGGCGATCACCCCGTCCGGGGAGGTGGTGACCGCCCCGGCGGTGGGGGCGTTGGGGTTGTTGAGGTCGAGGGAGCACCCCGACAGGAGGAGGGCCGCCAGGGCCGTCACGCCCCGCTTGCTGATGCGCATGGGAGTCGGCTCCGGGTCAGAAGGTGAAGCGGGCGCTGGCCGACCACGTGCGCGGGATCGGATACCCGCCGAAGTCGAAGCCGCGGTCCGCCGCGGTGGTCTGCCCCGCCCCCAGCCCGCCGGCGTTGGTGCCGAACAGGTTGATCTCGGGGTCGAAGCCGGAGTAGTTGGTCCACACGTGCAGGTTGCGCCCCGACACCGTGACCTCCACGGGGCCGCGGAACACCCGCCGCACCGGGGCCTGGTCCAGCGTGTACGAGGCCGACAGCTCGCGCAGCTTCACGAAGCTGCCGTCCTCCACCCAGTACTCGAAGATCCCCTGCGTGCGGGCGTTGAACCCGGGTGCCAGCTTGCGCGGGTCACCGTACGGCAGCAGCTCCCGCTCGAACTCGCGCGAGTTGCTGGCGATGCCGGCGTTCTGCGCGCGGGTCGAGAGGTTCATCACGTCGTTCCCGAACACCCCGTCCAGCAGGAAGCGCACGCGCAGCTTGCCGGCGATGGTGAACTCGTTGAGCAGCGACCCCATCCACGCCGGGTTCGGGTCGCCGATGACCGCGTTGAGCGAATCGTTGCAGGTGCCCCCGGAGAGCGCCTGGCGCGCCGCGAGGGTGGCCCCCATGTCGGCCGTCTGGTTGCTGCGGCGGTAGCGCCCCAGCGAGTCCAGCAGGAAGGCGCCCGTGCGGCAGTCGCGCGCCGCGTACGAGCCGTAGAACACGCCGGCCGGCTGCCCGGCGCGGATGCGGTTGGGGTAGCCCCCCGCCGACTGGAAGTCCTGGATGATCAGGCTCTCCACCAGGTTCCGGTTGCGGGTGTAGGTGACCGTGCTCTCCCACTTGAGCGCCTTCCGGTCCACGTTCACGGTGCGCACCAGCACCTCGGCGCCCGTGTTGGACATGGTCCCGATGGGGGCGAACTGCCGCGAGAAGCCGGTGGAGGTGGGAAGCGGCCGGAAGAACAGCAGGTCGCTCACCAGCCGGTCATAGTACTGCGCCTCGATCCCCACGCGCCCGTTGAACAGCCCCAGGTCGGTGCCCAGCTCCCACTCGCGCGCGCGCTCGTTGCGCAGCGTGGGGTTGCCGAAGGTCACGTCGTTCACGAACCCCGGCCGGTTGGCGAAGGGGAGCTGGGCGAAGGTGATGTACTGCGAGTAGGCGTTCACGATGGAGGGCTGCGACCCCGCCCACCCCAGCGCGCCGCGCACCCGGACGCTGGTCAGCGCCCCCGCGGCGTTCTCGCGCACCACGTAGGCCGCCGAGAGCTTCGGGAAGGCCTGCCACCGCTCGTCGGGCGCGAAGGTGGACGAGGCGTCGTACCGCACCGCCGCGGTCAGGAAGAGGCGGTCGCGCCACGCCACCTCCTGCTGGCCGTAGAAGCCCAGCGTCCGCAGTTCCACGCTCGTCTGGCCGGCCGCGAACACCGAGCCCGCGCTCACCAGCTCCCCCACCGGCGCCAGCCCGTTGGCCACGGCGTTGGTGGTGCTCACGACCTGCTGCGTGTAGTTGAAGCCCGCGGTGGTGCGCAGCTCCAGCGACGACGCGGGGCGCGTGGTCCAGCTGGCGACGCCGTCCTGGTTGAGCACGCGCGTGTCGGAGAACACCGACTGCGAGCGCCCGGTGGCGAGCGGGCCGGTGCCCAGCACCGCGGCGCGCGGCACGAACTGCCGCTGCTCGAACGTCTGCCCGTCGAGCCCCGCCGTGTAGTCCAGCAGCAGCCCCGGGCGCGGCGTCCAGGTGAGCTTGGCGGAGCCGATGAACCGGTTGATGGTCTGCGGGTTGCGGATGCGGTCGATGGCCAGCAGCGGGTTGGTCCCCAGCGCCGGCGGCAGCGGGTACACCCCGTTCACCGGGCGGAAGTCCACGCTGGTGGGGGCGAAGAAGAGCGACCCCATGATGCCGTAGTCGTTCTGCTCGCCGAACGCCTGGAACTGGTTGGCGGTGGTGACGTAGTTCGCCGTCACGTTGGCGACGAGGGTGGGGCGCAGCTGCTGCTGCAGGTTGAGGCGGGCCCCCATCCGGCGCGACGCGGTGGAGCGGATGATCCCCTGGTCGTCCAGCACGTTGGCCGAGGCGAAGTAGCGCGTGGTCCCCGCGCCCCCCTCCACCGACAGGTTGTGCTCGGCGCTGGGCGCGCGGCGGAAGATGTCGTTCTGGTAGTTGAACCGGCTGATCGGCCGCCCGTTGATGTCGAACGGGTAGTAGTTGAACGGCTGCTGCTCGCGGAGCTCGTTCATCGCCATCCGCGAGGTGAGGCTGAAGCGGGGGGCGCCGGTGGTGCCGCGCCGCGTGAAGATCTGCACCACGCCGTTGTTGGCGCGCGACCCGTACAGCGCCGCCGCCGCGGCGCCGCGGATCACCTCGATCCGCTCGATGTCCGCGGGGTTGAGGTCGGCCAGGCGGTTCTGCGGGTTGGCGCGCCCCCCCAGGTCGGTGAGCTGCGCCGAGCCGTTGTCGATGATGACCCCGTCCACGATGTACAGCGGGTCGGAGCCGGAGATGAAGGAGTTCGTGCCGCGCAGGCGCACCGAGATGCCGCCGCCCCCCGGGCCGCCGGAGTTCTGCGAGATCTGCGCACCCGGCACCTTCCCTTGCAGCGCCTGGTCCACGGTCACCGCCTGCGCCCGCTGGAGCAGCGCCGAGTCCACCGAGGCCACGCTGGTCCCCACGCGGCGCTTCTCGGTGGGGGTGGCGGTGCCGGTGACGATCACCTCGGAGAGGTTGATCGCCGAGGCCGCCAGCGCGGCGTCCACCTGGACGGTGCCCCCGGCGGCCACCGTCACCGCGCGGGTGACGGGCGCGTAGCCGATGCGGCGCAGCGTGACGGTGACGGCGCCGGCGGGGACCGCGCTGAGGACGTAGCTCCCCGACGCGGCGGTGGTGGCGCCCAGCCGCGTGCCGGTCACGCTCACCTGGGCGTCGGCCAGCCCGCGGCCCGTGGCGGCATCGGTGACCGTGCCGCGGATCGTGCCGGTGCCAGCCTGGGCCCTGGCGAGCCCCGGCAGCAGCAGCGCGACCGCCAACAGGCCGCTCCATGTACGACGCAAGCGCATTCGCATT
>JAGWYS010000264.1 GCA_018969225.1 Gemmatimonadota bacterium
TGCGCGCCCTGACCCCGCACGGGGGGCGCAGGGTCGCGACGCGCCGCCATCGCGACGCGCCGCCCTCGCACGCGCCGGAGCCCGCTACCGCCCCGGCCGATACCTTCGCACCGTCGCCCGCTCCACATCCTCCGGCGCATACGCCACCCGCTTCATCTCCCCCCGCGCAAACATCGCCGCCTGGTCGGCGAAGTACGGCGATGCCGGGTTGTCGCTCTGCCCGTACGCCAGCACCGAATAGGCGCGCGGCACCGGCGCGAACTCCACGGCCAGCACCCACCCGTCGCCGCCACGCGCCACGCGCGTGCCGTCCGGGCCCTCGGTGAACTGCAGCACCCGGAAGCACCCCAGCGCCCCGGTGCAGCCCCCCACGGGCTCGTCCACGTTGCCGCGCCGCACGCGATGCACCTCGCCCCACGCGACGTCCGCCCGCCCGTACTTTCGCGTCACCTGCTCCACCGCCCAGGCAAAGTCGGCCGCGGCACGCGCCGGATCGGCCAGCCCATCGGGCGTGTCGGTGGGGCGCCCGGGGCTCCAGGGGGTGGCAAAGGTGCGTCGCGCGCGCTCGGCGAACGGCACGCCGCGCAGGGCCTCGCCCTGCAGGTGCCGGTTGTACCAGGCCTCGAACAGAACCCCGCCCCGCGACTCGGGGGCCGTCGTGCGATCCCAGCGCTCCAACAGCGCCGCAGCCTGCGCCACCGCGGGCGAGGGCGAGCCGGCGCGGACGGCCGCCAGCAGGTCGTCGGTGAAGCGCTCGCCGGCCAGCATGCGGTAGGAGTGCTTGAGGCGCACCACGTCCTCCAGGGACATCTTGCGCTCCTGCGTGGCGAGGCGGATCCCCAACTGGGTGCGGAACCCCAGCGCCGGCCGCGAGAAGTTGGAGGGAAAGCGCAGCGAGTCGATGACGGCGTTGAGGTTGGTGTAGTGGAACGGGTCGTTGGATTGCTGGAGGTAGCCGCCGGGCGGGTTGAGCAGCTGCGGCAGGGAGTCGAAGGGCACCAGGTCCTGCCACAGCTCGGCGCTGGTGCGCACCGGGATCGCGACGCTGTCCCCTCCACTGGCATGGGGGAGTCGCGGCACGGTGGCGTTCCAGACGTAGAAGATGTTGCCCCTGGCGTCGGCGTACGTGAGGTTGGAGGTGGTGTGCGCGCGCAGGCGCATGGCGTCCTTCCACTCCTCCAGCGTGCGCGCCCGCATGAGGCGCAGGAACTGCTCGGTCTTGCGGAACTCCCCGTCCGCCGGCCAGCGCGCAATCACCACCATGCCGTTGGCGCGATCCACCACCGGGCCCAGCGCGGTCTGCCAGCGCGTGCGCACCTCCGACGAGAGCCCCGGCCCGTTGCGGTACTCGGCCACCACATCGATGCGCGTGATGGGATGGGCGCGACCATCCAGGCGGTAGTGGTCGGGGCGCAGCGAGTCCACCTCGAGCGCGTACAGCGCCTCGTTGTCCGTGTTGTTGTTGGTGGTGGCCCAGCCGAGGTGCCGGTTGAAGCCGCCCACCAGCAGGGCGGGGTTCCCGACGCGGAAATCGCCGTAGAAGTCCATCACCCCGTCGACGGTCACGTGGGCCTCGTAGTAGCCGGCGCTCCAGTCGAGGTGCGGGTTGCGCAGCAGGATGGCCCGCCCCGACTTCGTGCGCGACGGGGCGAAGGCCCAGGCGTTGGAGCCCTCGCCCTCGCGCTGCAACGAGTCCTGGCGTGCGCGCTCCCGCCGGCGCTGCGCGCGATCGGCAAAGGTGCGCGCGCCGTCGGGGACGGGGGGTTCCATCCACAGGGCCGCGATGTCCACCCCCTGCACGTCGGTGGGCATCCAGGGCGGGAAGTCGGCGGGGTGCTGGCGCACGTAGTCGTTGATCGCCGCGGCAAAGCCCTCGCACGTCTCGCGCGTCTCGATCTGCAGCTGCCGATACGTCGCCACCGCCCGCGCGTGCGTGAGGCGGGCGTCGAAGTCGCGCTCCAGCGAGTCGCGTCCGTAGTAGCGGCCCAGGTGGCCGCGCGCGCGGATCACCCCCAGCGCCACCCGGGCGCCGTAATCCTCGAGCTGCACCCACGCCATCCCATAGCCGAAGGCCCCCATGTCCTCGGCGGCGATGTGCGGAACGCCGTGCGCGGTGCGGCGGATCTCCACGCGGTCGGGGTAGGGGCGCGGGTCCTGTCGGGTACGACGCGGGGCCCCGGATTCGCGGGTGCGCTCGATCCCGTGGCCGGGGACCGGCCGCGGCGGGCGCGGCGCTGGCACCACCGCGCCGGACAGCGCGGCGAGGAGCAGGAAGCGGAAGGAGGGGAGCATGGCGAGGAGAGGAGGAACGGCGGCCGCCGACGGGGATGGGACATGCCATCGGGGGGAGTCGTCGAGGCTACCGCGCGGTCGCCGACCGTGCCAGTGCAACCCTCGACTTCCCGGCCCGTCCGGTCGTAGGGTCACGCATGGGGTCGCGCGGCGCGCCCTTCCCGTCACGCAGCGACAGGCGCAGCTTCCAGCAGCCCCGCGCGTCCCGCCATCTCACTCCTGCGTCCCATGCGCCGCTTCCCGCACGCCATGTCGCGTGCCTTCGCAACTGCCGCCCTGCTGTCCGTCCTGTCGATCGCGCCAGGCCCCGTGGCCCTTCACGCAGCGCACCCGTCCGCCGCCCCCGCGCGACGGCACATGCGGCTCCTCCGCTCCACCCCCGGCGCCGACACCACGGTGGCTGCCTCCCCCGACGCCATCCGCCTTTGGTTCTCCGAGGCGGTGGACGCCAGGGGGTCCAGCGTCACGCTGACGGCCGCGGGGAGCGGTGCGGTGGCGCTGGCCCCGCTCACCCGCGAGCCGGCCAAGGACGCGCCGCTGGTGGCGCGGTTGGTGAAGCCCGTGGGCGCCGGCGCGTACACAGTCACCTGGAAAGGGATGTCGCGCGACGGGCACGTGGTGAGCGGCACCTTCGCCTTCCGCGTCCGCGGCACCCCCTGACGGCGGGGCGCCCCCCGACGCGCGTTTTACGGAATCCGCTCCAGGTCGCCCAGCCGGTCGAACCCGCGGTCGAAGCTGAGCACCCGGCGCACGCCATGCCGACGCATCACGGCGGCGTGCACCGCGTCGCGTGCGGAAAGCCCGGGGATCATCGTCAGCAGTCCCCGCGCCGCGCGCACGTCCTGCCCCTCGATCGCGAACACCTCGTCCACCACGCCCAGCAGCGTGTCGAAGCAGGCGTCGACGGCTTCAGGTCGGCGGATGGCGGCGCATCGGTGCAGGATCTCCTGGAACACCTCGGCGTCGGTCACCAGCCGATCGCCGGCGGCAATGGCCCGTTCCAGCGCCCAGCTGGCCCGCTCACGGTTGGGGTGCGGGGCGCCCACCAGGTACATCGGGATGTTGGCGTCGATGAAGAGGACCGCCATCCTAGGTATCCGCCTCCGCGCGGCCGCGGGCGGTCTGGTCCAGCAGCTCGGCGATGTCGCCGGAGGGGTAGCCGTACCGCGCCGATTCCCGCACGACGCGCAGCTTCTGTTCGGCCACGAGCCGGGGCTCTGTCGCCCGCGCACGTCGCAGCGCTTGGCGGACCCATTCCGCCACCGTCATCCGCTGCGCGGCGGCTACCTGCCGAATCTCCGCCAGCTCGTCGTCCTCCAGGATGACCTGCAGACGCGTACCCATCATTTGAGTATCATTGACTCATGGGGATGAGTCAAGGGCCGTCGGCGTGCTCCACCGACCGCTTGCTCCCCCCGCCAGCTTTCCCCGCACACAGTCCCCCCGCCGGTTTCGCGCCCCACGCGCCCCACGCGCCCCACGCGCCCACCCCGCGTCGCATGCTCCCCCTCGCCGCCACCCTCCTGCTGTACCTCGGCGCCGCCGTGGCGGTGGGGCATGGCACGCTGGGGCTCCTGGAGGGGCGCACCGCAGCCCTCTGGCCTCTGTCCCCGCGCGGGCGCCAGCTCCGCTGGGCGGCGGCGGCGGCGCTGCTGCTGGCCCCCACGCTGTTGCTGCTGGCGCAGCTGCAGGCGCTGGACCGGTCGTTGGCGCAGGCGGCCGAACTGGTCACCGAAACCGGCTGGGGGGAGCGGTGGCTGCAGTTGGCGCTGGCCGGCGCC
>JAGWYS010000265.1 GCA_018969225.1 Gemmatimonadota bacterium
GTGAACTACTGCTTCACGCGGTCGCTGGCGGGGAACGCGCTCCCCGTGCAGAGCCGCGAGATGGTGGACATCCTGGCGTACCTCGCCTTCATCTCCGACGGGGTCCCGGTGGGGACCAAGATCGCCGGGCACGACGGGCTGGTGGGGATGCAGGACACGCTGGCGGGGGACATCGCGCGCGGCGAGGCGGTCTACAAGCGCGACTGCGTGGCGTGCCACCAGGCGGACGGTCAGGGAGTCCCCAAGGCGTTTCCGCCGCTGTGGGGCCCCAGGTCGTACTCCATCGGCGCGTCGATGGCGCGCGAGGAGCGCGCCGCCAGCTTCATCTGGCACAACATGCCGCAGGTGCAGCCCGGCAAGCTCACGCCGCAGGAGGCGTTCGACGTGGCGGCGTACATCAACAGCCACCCGCGCCCCGACTCGCCCGGCAAGGAGAAGGACTGGCCCATGGGGGGCGCCCCCAAGGATGTGCCGTACGCCACCCAGGGGCACCAGGCGCACCGCCCCCCGCCGTCGCTGCTGCCGCGCGCCACGCCGGCGCACGCGCTGGTCCCCAACCCGCCGCGCGCGCCCGCCGCGGTGAAGGACAACTGAGGAGACGCTTGGCATGGTGACACGACGCGATGTGCTGGTGGGGGGCGCCGGCGCCCTGGGCGGGGCGCTGCTGGCGGGGCTCCCGCTGGCCGCCGACACGCAGGGGGCCCCGGCGGGGGCCGCACCTCCGGCGCCCGCCGACACGGCGCAGCCCCCGGCGGTCCCTGCGGACCCCACCAAGGTTCCCGGCGCCCCCACCTCCGGGCAGGGACCGCGCTCGCCCTTCGAGGCGCCGCAGCGGGCCCCCACCGGGGAGATCGCCGGGAGTTCGCTGACCCCCTACGAGAAGCTCACCGGCACCATCACGCCGTCCGACCTGCACTTCGAGCGGCACCACGCCGGCATTCCGCTCATCGACCCGGCGCGGCACACGCTGCTCATCCACGGGCTGGTGGAGCGCCCCATGGCGTTCAGCGTGGACGACATCAAGCGCTTCCCGCAGGTGAGCCGCGTGCACTTCATCGAGTGCTCGGGGAACGGGCGCGCCGCGTACAAGACCCCCAAGCCCGACCTCACGCCGCAGAAGGTGGCGGGGCTCAGCGCCAACACCGAGTGGATGGGGGTGCCGCTGGCCACGCTGTTCCGCGCGGTGGGGGTGAAGCCCGAGGCCACGTGGTTCCTGGCCGAGGGGAGCGACGCGTGCATGCTGACGCGGTCGGTGCCCGTGGAGAAGGGGTGGGACGACGCGCTGGTGGTGTGGGCGCAGAACGGCGAGCCGCTGCGCCCCGCGCAGGGGTACCCGCTGCGGCTGCTGTTGCCGGGGTGGGAGGGGAACATCAACATCAAGTGGCTGCGCCGCCTCGAACTGGGCACGCAGCCCTGGTACACGCGGTGGGAAACCGCCAAGTACACGGACCCGCTGAAGGACGGCACGGCGCGGCGCTTCAGCTTCGAGGTGGACGCCAAGTCGGTGATCACCACGCCCGCCTATCCCGACCGCCTCACGAACGGGTGGCGGCCCATCAGCGGACTGGCGTGGAGCGGCCGCGGACGGATCGCGAAGGTGGAGGTGAGCACCGACGGCGGCGCGCAGTGGCACGAGGCCGAGCTGCTGGGGCCCGCGCATCCCAAGGCGCAGGTGCGCTTCCAGTACATGTGGCGGTGGGAGGGGCGTCCCGCGCGGCTGCTCAGCCGCGCCACCGACGAGACGGGGTACGTGCAGCCCACGCGCTCGCAGCTGGTGGCCGTGCGCGGCCCGGGGACCGACTACCACTACAACCAGATCGTGGGGTGCGACGTGGCGGCGGACGGCGCGGTGACCTTCTTCGGGGAGACGTGATGCGGACGCGCGCGACGGCGGTGGCGATGGCGGTGGCGCTGGGCTGGGCGGCGGCGTGCGGCGGTGACGGCGCCCCCGCGCCCTTCAAGTCGCGGGACGACGGGGCGGTGCCGGGGGGGCCGGGGGCGGGGCAGGGGTACGCGCTGGGGCGCGCCGCCACGGCCGCCGAGATCGCCGCGTGGGACCACGACGTGTCGGGCACCGGCGAGGGGCTCCCGGCGGGGCGCGGCACCGTGGCCGAGGGGGAGGCGCTGTATGCCGCCCAGTGCGCCAGCTGCCATGGGGCCAACGCGGAGGGGATGGCGCCCTACCCGGCGCTGGTGAGCCGGTCCCCGAATGGGGAATTCAACTTCGCCAACGACCCCAAGGCGGTGAAGGCGATCGGCAACTACTGGTCGCACGCCCCGACGCTGTTCGATTACATCAAGCGCGCCATGCCCATCACGGCGCCGGGGTCGCTGTCCGATGACCAGGTGTACGCGGTGACGGCGTACCTGCTGTCGATCAACGCGGTGATCCCGCGCACGGCGTCGCTGGATGCCACGGCCCTGCGCGCGGTGAAGATGCCGGCCGCGGACCGGTTCGTGCCGGATGACCGGAAGGGCGGGCCGGAGGTGAAGTAGGCCGGTCGCCCCGGTGGCGATCCCCTGCGGATCGCTACCGGGGCGCCTTGCACAGGTGCTTCATCGCCACCGCCCCCACGCTCCCGGGGAGCGGCGCGCCGAATCCCGGCTTGGCCACCACCTTGTGCTCCGCCACCTTCCGCCCGGCGGCGTCCTTGTAGTACCAGTTCTCCTTCACCGCCACCATCTGGCGGGCGCAGTCCACCATCACGATGGTGCGGCTGGCCGCCCACGTGCCGGTGGGCACCTTGACGGGCGCCAGGAAGCGCACGCGCACCGCGGCGGTGGTGACGCCGCGCTCGGTGCGCAGCGACGTGGGCTCGAGGCGCACCGGGTGCCCGCCGGTGATGGTGCCGATGTCCTGCTGCGGTTGGAGCAGCAGCGCGGCAAGGAAGAGCGCGCGCATGCCGGTCACCGCCCGCAGGTGGGCATCGTGGGGTCCGGTCCCGCGATCGCGGGGCGTGCAGGCCGGTCGGCCACGGCGCGCATGACCTGGTACACGAAGCGCCCCACCCGCGCCGCGTGGTCGTAGTCGATGTACTGCGGCTCGTCGGTCTGCTGGTGATAGTCCAGCGCGTACCCCAGCGACAGGTACACCACGGGGATGTCCTTCCGGACGTAGTTCACCTGGTCGCTGCGGCAGAAGCGGTTGAGCGGGTTGGCCGGGACGTCCCAGCTGCGGTCGATGGCCATGGGCTGCGGGATGTTGGCGTTGACCGAGTCGATGATGTCGCCGAATTCCCGCGACAGCCGGCGCGCGCCCAGCATCTGCACCGAGTTGGGGCCGCCGTACTTCACCTGCTCGGCGCGCCCCTTCCCCACCATGTCCATGTTGTGCGCGGCCACGATGTTCTCCAGCGGCACCGTGGGATGGTCGGTGAACCACCGCGAGCCCAGCAGCCCCCCCTCCTCCCCCTGGTGCGAGATGAAGAGCACCGACCGCGCCGGCTTCTCCTTCGCGAAGCGCTCGGCGATCTCCAGCATCACCACGGTGCCGGAGCCGTCGTCGTCGGCGCCGTTCATGATGGAGTCGCGGCGCGGCGCGCGGATGCTGCGCGCCCTGGCGATGAGGGCGTTGATGCGCGCCTGCTGCTCGGCGGTGGGGGTGCACACCGGGTCGTTGGCCCCCTGCCGGCGCGTCACCGCGTTCACCGCCCGCAGCGAGTCGTGGTCCACCACCTGCGTGTTGACGCCCACGTGGTCGTTGTGGGCCCCCACCAGCACGATCTCGGCGGCCAGCTTGGGGTCGCTGCCGGGGAGCATGGCGATGACGTTGCGCGCCGGGTGCGGGCTCATGCGCCAGGCGTGCTCCCAGCTGGCGGAGACGGCCGCGCCCGCGCGCCCCACCGTGAGCTGCTCCACCGGGGCGCCGAAGAGCTGCTCGGCGGCCTTGCGGGAGATGGTGGCGGCGGCCGGAGCCCCGGCGTTGAGGGGGCCCGCCGGGCGCATCGCCATGCGCCCCTCGAAGGCGGCGGCCACCGTGGCGGGGGCCATGTCGTCCAGCCCGATGATCAGCACCGCCACCGCGCCGGCGCGC
>JAGWYS010000266.1 GCA_018969225.1 Gemmatimonadota bacterium
CACCGCCGACTCGGACACCCACTTGCCCGCGTAGAGCGACAGCATGAGGAGCACGAGGCCGAGCGCCGTGGCCTCCAGCACGCGCCCGGGGCGCAGCCAGCGCAGGTACCCCCCCATGAGCATCGCGATCGGGATGGTGAGGCCGATGGTCACCGTCCCCCAGGGGCTGTCGCGCAGCGCGTTCACCACCACCAGCGCCAGCACCGAGATGAGGATGATCATGATCCCCAGGATGGCGATGAGGGCGACGCCGCCGGCCACGGGGCCGATCTCCTCGCGCGCCATCTGCCCCAGCGACTTGCCGTTGCGGCGGATGGAGGCGCAGAGGATGACGAAGTCCTGCACCGCGCCCCCCAGCACCACCCCCACCAGGATCCAGAGGGCCCCCGGGAGGAAGCCGAACTGCGCCGCCAGGGTGGGCCCCACCAGCGGCCCGGGCCCCGAGATGGCGGCGAAGTGGTGCCCGAAGGTGATCCACTTGTTGGTGGGGTGGTAGTCGCGCCCGTCCTCCAGCCGCTCCGCCGGGGTGGCCCGGGTGCCGTCCAGCGCGAAGATGTCGTGCGCGATGATGCGGCTGTAGAAGCGGTAGCCGATGAGGTACGTGCAGATCGCGGCGGTCAGCAGCCAGGCCGCGCTGATCCGCTCGCCCTGCGAGAGGGCGATGGCGCCGAGGGCGACGGCGCCCAGCGCGGCGAGGCCGAGCCAGGGGAGGGTCTTGAGGAGGCGGGACACGGGCGGGACGGGTGGGGGACGGGGCGCGCGCGGGCGCCGCGACCGGCGACGCGGCCGCCGCCGGACAACCCCCCCGGTATGCGCCGCAAACCGCCTGTTGTCAATGTTTCCGGGCGGGCGGGGCGCCCTTCTCGCCACCCTCCGTTGCGGCGAGATTTCCCGGGATGTCCGCCCCCGTCGCGTCCTCCGGCGTCCGCCTCCTGCACCTGTCGGACCTGCACTGCGGGCGCCCCTTCGTGGGGGCGCACGTGGACGCCGCGCTGGCGCTGGCCGAACGCGGGCGGTGGGACGCGATCATCCTGTCGGGGGACGTGTCGCAGCGGGCCCGGGTGGCGGAGTTCACGGCCGCCCGCGCCATTCTCGACCGGCTGGGCGCCGTCGCCCCGCTGCTGGTGGTCCCCGGCAACCACGATGCCGCCTGGTGGCGCGCGCCCTTCGGCCTCGGGGACCCGGCGCGGGTCCACGAACGGTACCGCGCCTTCATCACCCCCGACCTGGAGCCGGTGCTGCGGGTGCCCGGCGTGACGGTGGTGGGGATGAACTCCGCCGGCGGGACCGCGCCGCACACCCTCACCTGGTACCCGCGGGACTGGCGGGTGAAGGGGGGGGTGACGGCGGCGCAGCTGGCGGTGGCCCGCGCGCGGCTGGCGGCCGCCCCGCCGGGGGACCTGCGGGTGCTGGTGCTGCACCACAACGTGGTGCGCGGGCGGCTCTCCCGGCGCTGGGGGCTGGCCCGCCCCGAGGCGACGCTGGACGCGCTGGCAGCGATGGCGCCCGACGTGGTGTGCGGGGGGCACGACCACGAGGAACGCACCGAGCTGGTGGTCCGTCCCGCCGGCCGCTTCCTGGTGAGCTGCGCCAACACGCTGTCCAGCCGCATGCGGGGGCGCCGCCCCTCGTCGTGCAACGTGATCGAGGCGGACGCCGGCACGGTCACGGTGCGGGCGTGGGTCTACAACGGGGGGGCCTTCCATCCCGGCCCGCAGGCGGCCACCCTGTCGCGGGCCCTGCGGGGGGCGGACGCGGTGCCGGCGCCATTGAACCCCTGCGCTCCTGCCCCGATACTTGGGTGATGGCGCCGCGCGACTCTTCATCCTCGGGCGATCAGTTGGGGTTTGCCTTCGACCTGCCGACGGGGGGGGCTTCCTCCGGCGTGGCGGGTGGGGCGCCCCCGGCTCCGCGGGCGGAGTCTGAGGCGCCGCGCCCCGCGCGTGTTGCCGCGCCTCCGGTCACCCGCGGCCGCTCCGCCACCCGGGCGCGCACCGCCGTGCTCTTTTCCCGCCTGCAGGCGCTGGGGCTGCGGGGGATCGACCGCGTGGTGCTGATGCGCACCCGCACGGTGATGGTGTCGGTCATCGGCCGCACCCTCCGGCTGCACGACGACTTCGCCGACGCCCCCGAGCCGGTGCTGCACGCCATCGTGGCGTTTGCCACGGCCCGCACCAAGGCGGCCCGGGCGGCGGCGCGCGACATCATCCTGCAGCACCCCGTCGAGCGCCCCCCCGCCCCCCGCCGCCCCGACCCGCCGCGCCCCGGCGACCTGGGGCTCCTCACGCGGCTGGCCGAAGCGCACCGCCACCTCAACGTCGTGCACTTCGACGGGCGGCTGACGGACATCCCCCTGCGGCTGTCGGGGCGGATGGACACCCGGCTCGGGCACTTCGACCCCGGCTCGGCCGGGGCGCCGCCGGAAATCGTCCTGTCCCGGCGCCATGTCCAGCGGCACGGCTGGCGCGAGGCGTTGCACACCCTGCTGCACGAGATGGTGCACCAGTGGCAGCACGAGACCGGGGTGCCCATCGACCACGGTCCGGGGTTCCGCCGAAAGGCGCGGGAGGTGGGGATCACCCCGGCCGCCCGCCGCGAGGTGGAGCCGCGCCCCGCCCCGGCGGCGGCCGCGCCGCGCCCCCGGGCCCGCGCCCGCGGCGTTTCCGGATGGTGGGACGCGCCTTGGTAGTTCGGCGCGGGGTCCTCGTCCACTAGGTTTCCCGGGTCACCACCTTCCAGCCCATTCCCATGGCCCTCGACCTCGACTCCGCCGCCGCCATCACGGCGCTCCCCTCCGTGGAGCTGACCGCGCACCCCGGCGACCTGTTCAACATAGACGCCGCCCTCACCGAAGAGGAGCGCGCGATCCGCGACACCGTCCGCACGTTCGTCAACGAGCAGATCCTCCCGATCATCGGCGACTGCTACGTGCAGGGGCGCTTCCCCGACGAGCTGATCCCCGGGCTGGCCGAGCTGGGCGTGCTGGGCGCCAACCTCCCCGAGGAGTACGGCTGCGCGGGGCTCTCCAGCGTGGCCTACGGGCTCATCATGCAGGAGCTCGAGCGCGGCGACTCGGGGATCCGCTCCTTCGCGTCGGTGCAGGGGGCGCTGGTGATGTATCCCATCTTCGCCTTCGGCAGCGAGGAGCAGCGGCGCCGGTACCTCCCCAAGCTCGCCAAGGCGGAGCTGATCGGCTGCTTCGGGCTCACCGAGCCCGACTACGGCTCGAACCCGTCGGGGATGATCACCCGCGCCCGGCAGCAGGCCGACGGCAGCTGGATCCTCAACGGCGCCAAGATGTGGATCACGAACGGCTCCAAGGCCGACGTGGCGATCATCTGGGCCAAGACGGGGGACGCCACCGACGACAAGTCGATCCGCGGCTTCATCGTGGACACGAAGACCCCCGGCTTCCAGGCGCGCGACCAGAAGGGGAAGCTGTCGCTGCGGGCCAGCGACACGTCGGAGCTGGTGCTCACCGACGTGCACGTGCCGGCCGACGCGCTGCTCCCCGGCTCGGGGGGGCTCAAGAGCCCGCTCATGTGCCTCACGCAGGCGCGCTACGGGATCTCGTGGGGCGTCCTGGGCGCCGCCATGGCGTGCCTCGAGGAGGCGGTGGCGTACAGCAAGAGCCGCGTGATGTTCGACAAGCCCATCGGCGGCTTCCAGATCCAGCAGGTGCGCCTGGCCGACATGCTCACCGAGATCGTGAAAGGGCAGCTGGTGTCGCTGCACCTGGGGCGCCTCAAGGACGCCGGCAACTTCACGCCGGTGCAGGTGTCGCTGGCCAAGCGGAACAACGTGGACATCGCCACCGAGTGCGCCCGCGAGACGCGGCGCCTGCTGGGCGGCAACGGCATCCTGGCCGAGTACTCGGCCATGCGCCACATGGCCAACCTGGAGAGCGTGTACACCTACGAGGGGACGCACGACGTGCACTCGCTGATCCTGGGGCAGGCGCTCACGGGGCTCAACGCCTTCAAGTGAGCCCCGCGGGGCCGGTCCGTCCCCTCGGCGGGCCGCCTTGGAA
>JAGWYS010000267.1 GCA_018969225.1 Gemmatimonadota bacterium
CCGATCATCCCCGTCCCCCCGCCCACCAGCGCGATGGGGCGGTGCCCGGCCCGCTGCAGGTGCACGAGCCCCATCACCGGGACGAGGTTCCCCACGTGCAGGCTGGAGGCGGTGGGATCGAAGCCGCAGTAGGCGCGCACCGGGCCCGCCGCGAGGGCCGCGGCAAGCCCTTCGGTGTGCTGGGCCAGCAGCTCGCGCCAGCCCAGCTCGGCGAGAAGGGAGGGACGGTCGGACATGGGGGGCGGGGGGGAAGGGAGGGCGAAAGATAGCGGCGGCGGGGCTCTTGGCGCGCCCCGCCGGGGGCGGTAGCGTTCGAGCGGCCATGGCGTCCCCGTCTTTCCTCACCCGGCACCCCCTCCTGGGGTGGCTCCTCGTTCTCGCCGGCTTCGGCGGCGCCCTGGGCGCCGGCGCGGTGGGCGGCGCGTGGGCGGTCATCTGCCGCGAGGGGCGCTGCCCGTCCATCGCCGGCCTCGAGGCGTACGCGCCGCGCCAGACGTCCAAGGTCTACGCCGCCGACGGGCGCTTCATCACCGAGCTGGGGCTGGAGCGGCGCACGCTGGTCACCCTGGCCGAGGTCCCGCGCCATGTGCGCGACGCGGTGGTCATCACCGAGGACCGCCGCTTCTTCGCGCACGCCGGGATCGACTGGTTCCGCATCGCCGGCGCGGCGCTGCGCAACGTGCGGGCGGGGCGCTACGAGCAGGGGTTCTCCACCATCACGATGCAGCTGGCGCGCAACGTCTTCCCCGACCGCATCTCCCGGCAGAAGACGCTGCTGCGCAAGCTCAAGGAGGCCAAGGTCGCGCGCGCCATCGAGCGCCGCTACCCGAAGCAGCGGATCCTCGAGCTGTACCTCAACCAGGTGTACCTGGGGAACGGCGCCTACGGGGTGGAGACGGCCGCGCAGCGCTACTTCGGCAAGCGCGTCGGCGAGCTCTCGGTGGCCGAGGGGGCGATGCTGGCCGGGCTCCTCAAGGGCCCCGAACGGTACAACCCGCGGCGCTTCGCCGATCGCGCGATCCAGCGCCGCAACACCGTGCTGGAGCTGATGCGGCGGGCGGGGGCGGTGACGGCGAGCGACGCCTCGCTGGCCAAGGCCTACCCGTTGCAGCTGGCGGCCCGTGCGGAATCCGGCGACATCGCCCCGTACTTCGTGGAGTGGGTGCGGCAGGAGCTGGAGGCGCACTTCGGCCGGCGGCTGTATGACCAGGGGTACCGGGTGTTCACGTCGCTGGACGTGGACATCCAGGGCGCCGCCGAGCGGGCGCTGGAGAACCAGCTGCAGGCCATCGAGGGGGGGCGCCACGGCCCCTACAAGCACCTCACCTACGAGGCCTACACCGCCCGGGCCGCCGAGGGGGGGGAGCGCGGCGCCGCCAACGCCCCGTACCTGCAGGGCGCGTTCATCGCCATCGAGCCGCGCACCGGCGCCGTCCGCGCCCTCGTCGGGGGGCGCGACTTCGACGACTCCAAGTTCAACCGCGCCATCCAGGCGCTGCGCCAGCCCGGCTCCACCTTCAAGCCGCTGGTGTACGCCGCCGCGCTGGCGATGGGCTTCACCCCCGCGCAGGTGCTCGAGGACGCGCCGCTCACCATGGAGCAGCTGACTGGCGAGCCGTGGACTCCCCAGAACTACGACCTCAAGTTCCAGGGGCCGATGCCGCTGCGGAAGGCGCTCTACCAGTCGCGCAACCTGCCGGCCATCCGCACGGGGCTTGCCGTCGGGCCTGCGAACGTGGTGGCCACCGCGCGGCGGTTCGGCATCACCACCCCCATGCCCGCCGTCCCCTCCGTGGCCATCGGCGCGGCCGACGTCTATCCCATCCAGATGGTGGGCGCCTACTCCGTCTTCGCCAACCTCGGCGAGCGCACCACGCCGCATGCCATCCTGCGGGTGGAGGACGCCAGCGGGAAGGTGGTGTGGCAGCCCAAGCCGGAGCGGGAAACGGTCCTCACCCCCGAGGACGCCTGGCTGATGGTGAGCATGATGAAGGACGTGATGATTCGCGGCACCGCGTCCCGGGTGTGGGCCTCGGGGTTCCGCATCCCCTCCGGCGGGAAGACGGGGACCACCAACGACGGGGCCGACGTCTGGTTCATCGGCTACACCGCCGACCTGGTGGCTGGCGTGTGGATGGGCTTCGACCGGCCGCAGAAGATCAAGGGGAATGCGCAGGGAGGGGAGCTGGCCGCGCCCGCGTGGACGGCGTTCATGACCGAGGTGTATCGCCGCAAGCCCACGCCCCCCGACTGGCCGCGCCCCGACGGCATCATCACGCGCGACGTGGACGCCCTCACCGGGGGGCTGGCCACCTCCGCCTGCCCCCGCACCGTGGTGACCGAGTTCTTCGCCCGCGGCACCGAGCCCACCCGCAGCTGCACCGACCCGCCCGTCCCGCCGCCGGGGCTGCCGGTGGTGCTGGACTCGGCCGGGCGCGTGGTGATGCCCGGCGACACCCTCTCGGCACCGCTGCCGGCCGAGTGGCGCGGCGCCGCGCGCCCGTGATACTCTTCGGGATGCGAATACGACGGTCGGCCGCCGGCCGAGCCTCCGCCGCCCCGACGGCCTCTCCCGCGCGGCGCGCCTGAAGACCCCCATGACGGCCGGGTGCCTGGCGCTCAACGCCTCCTACGAGCCGCTCACCATGGTCCCGCTCCGGCGGGCCCTGCGCCTCGTCATCGACGGCAAGGCCGAGATCGTGGAGGCCGACGGGCAGGCGCCCGTGCGCTCCGAGCGGCGCGCCTTTCCCCGGCCGCTCGTCATCCGCCTCACCCGCTACGTGCACGTGCCGCGCCGCTTCCGGCGCCAGGTCACCAACACGTTCCTGTTCGCCCGCGACGGCTACCGGTGCCAGTATTGCGGGCGCGCCGCCGTCGAGCTGAAGCCCCGCGAGGGGCTCACCCGCGACCACCTGATCCCGCTGTCGCGCGGCGGCACGAACGAGTGGACCAACGTCGTCACGGCGTGCAGCCCGTGCAACACGCGCAAGGCCAACCG
The DNA here is from genome assembly GCA_018969225.1 of Gemmatimonadota bacterium. Lineage (GTDB taxonomy): Bacteria > Gemmatimonadota > Gemmatimonadetes > Gemmatimonadales > Gemmatimonadaceae > Gemmatimonas. Next base: position 2,999 of record JAGWYS010000267.1, read on the forward strand.
GCTCCCCGCGGAGATCGGGATGGAACCGCTGGCGCGTCCCACCGAGCCGCACTTCGTGCACCTGGCGTGGGCGGTGCGCCGCCTCACGCCCATCCAGGCGCGCTACATCCGCACGTTCTACGGCGAGGACACCCTGCGCGAGCTGGAGCGCCTCGAGGGGGCGCTGCCGCGCCCGGCGGAGGGCGCGGTGCCGGTCACCAGCGCATAGGCGCCGAGCGCGCCTCCAACCGCCGCACCTCGCCCCCCAGCACCCGCGTGGCGAGGGTGCGCACGCCCCCCAGCAGCGCCCCGCCCGGGTTGCGGCGTCCCCGCGCCGCCGGCGCCGCCTCCCCGCGCAGCCACCGCATCACCTCGTCCAGGTCGCTCACCTCCAGCACCTGCAGCTCCGCCAGCACCGTCACGTACCCCTGCCGCCCTCGCTTGGGGCGCAGCGTGGCCTGCACCGGCAGCTCCATCGCCGCCCGCGCGTCGGCAAAGCGGCGATAGCTCCCCAGCGGGGTGACCGCGCCGTCGGCCACCCGCCACACCTCATAGCTGGCGTCCACCGCGTCGTAGCGGATGGCCAGCTCCCAGTCGCTCCCCGCCACGAGGTCGTCCACCCACCGCCCCTCGTGCCACAGCTCGGCGCGCACGCGCAGCCGTGCCGGAAAGCCGCTGCGCAGCAGCGGGTCGAACCGCTCCGGTTCCAGCACGCCGCGCACCGCCACCGTGGCCTGCACCCGGGCGCTGTCGGCGCGCGCCTCCGCGCGCAGGTCGATGCGTGGACGTTCCCCCTCCCGCGCGGCCGCCGACGGGCCGGGTGCCGTGGTGGCCCCCACCCCCGCCTGCGCTCCCACGGCCGTTGGCACCAGCGCTCCCGGCGCCGCCACCAGCACCGCCAGCGCCATGGCGGCCGCCTTCGTCACGGTCGCCATGGCGGCCGCCTTCACCACGGCCGCCATGGCGGCCGCCTTCGTCACGGTCGCCCGGTGCGTCCATGATCGGAGCCGCCCGGTGCGTCGCCCTGGCCCCGCAGCCCACGCATCCGCCCC
>JAGWYS010000028.1 GCA_018969225.1 Gemmatimonadota bacterium
CCCCGCGCATGGAACCGACGTCCGCCGCACGCCACGACCGGCTCGAAAGGACGCTCCGGGAACGGCTGGTCCCTGAATTGGCCACGCTGCGCGCCCCCCGCGCCGACGGCGGGCGCACGCCGTTCCGCCCCGCCGAAGTCGAGGGGATGGTGCGGCTGCTGCGCAGCGCGGAGGAGGGGGCCGCCGCCGCCCATGTGCGGACGCTGATCGACGCGGGCGCCCCGCTGGAGCCGCTGTACCTGGAGCTGCTGGCCCCGGCCGCCCGCCGGCTGGGGGTCCTGTGGGAGACGGACGAGTGTGATTTCGTCGAGGTGACCGTGGGGCTGGGGCGGCTGCAGCGGCTGCTGCGGGAGCTGTCGCAGCTGTTCCTGGCCCACGCGCCCGCCGGGCAGACGGTGGGGGCGGTGCTGCTGACCTGCGTCCCCGGGGAGCAGCACACCCTGGGGCTGGTGATGGTCGGGGAGTTCCTCCTGCGGGACGGGTGGCGGGTGTGCGTGGGCGCGCCGTGGACGGAAGACGACCTGGTGACTATGGTGCGCGAGTCCTGGTTTGACGTCATCGGCTATTCCGTCGGGAGCGCGCAGCGGCTGGCGCCGTTGCGCCGCGAAATCCGGCGTCTCAGGGGAGCCTCGCGCAATCCGAACCTGCAATTCATGGTGGGCGGCCCGCTCTTTGCCGACCAGCCGACTCTCGTGGCGGAGGTCGGAGCGCATGCCCATGCGTCCGACGCCCGCCAGGCGCCACAGGTGGCACGGGCCCTGCTCGCGGTGTCCCGTGCGGAAATGCCTGACCTTGCGCGACGGGAGGTGCTAGGCAGCCATGACCGGCTCAGCGAATCCGGCCCCCGCGGCTGACCTGACGTTTGCGGGCATGGACGCCCGCACCGGGGCCGCCCTGCTGGCCACCGCCGGGGATCTGGTCCTCCTCCTGGACGAGGCGGGGGTCATACGCGCCGTCGAGGGGGGCGACGGGGACCCGCTGCTCGCGCTGGCGCGCCCGTGGGTGGGACGGCGCTGGGTCGAGACGGTGCCCATCGATTCCAAGGGGAAGGTCGAGGCGCTCCTGCGGGAGGCCGTGCTGGGGGGGGTGACCAAGCGCCGGCAGGTGAACCACCTGCGCGACGACGGCGCCGACGTCCCCGTGGCGTACACCGCCATCCGGATGGACCGGGGCGCCGTGGTGGCGGTGGGGCGCGACATGCGGCATGTGTCGGCGCTGCAGCAGCGGCTGGTGGAGGCGCAGCAGGCCATGGAACGGGACTACTGGCGCCTGCGCCACGTGGAGACGCGCTATCGCCTCCTGTTCCAGCTGGCCAGCGACGGTATCCTGGTGCTGGACGCGACCACCCTGCAGGTGCTGGATGCCAATGCCGCCGCGGGGGAGCTGTTTGGCGAGGCTCCCGACCGGCTCATCGGGCGCGCCTTCCCCTTCGGCGTGGCGCCGGAGGGGGTGGCGCCGCTGGAGGGGGTGTGCCAGGCGGCGCGCACCAGCGGCCGCGCCGGGGATGTCGCGGTGGCGCTGGCCTCCGGGGGGCGGTGCGCCGTCTCCGCCTCGTGCTTCCGGCAGGAGGCGAGCACACTGCTGCTGGTGCGCTTTTCCCCGGCGGAAGGGCGGAGCACCGGGGCGGGGGGTGACGACGCGCGGCAGCGGGCGGCGGCGCTGCTGGCGGAGCTCCCCGACGGGTTCGTGATCACCGACCTCACCGGGCGGATCCTGCTGGCCAACCGGGCCTTCCTGGACATCGCCGAGCTGGTGAGCGAGGACCAGGTGCGGGGGACGCCGCTGGCCGACGTGGTCGGTCGCCCGGGGGCGGACTTCCCGGTGTTCCTGGAGATGCTGCGCAAGCATGGGGCGGTGCGGCTGGTCGCCACTTCGGCCCGCGGCGCGCACGGGCACCGGACCGAGGTGGAGGTGTCGGCGGTGTGGCTTCCCGAGGGGACGGCGCCGTGCATCGGCTTCACCATGCGGGACATCGGGCGGCGGCTGGCGGCCGGGCCGCAGGGCGCGCGCGACCTGTCGCGTGCGGTGGAGGAGCTGACCTCGCTGGTGGGGCGCGTGTCACTGCGGGATCTGGTGCGCGACACGGTGGACCTGGTGGAGCGGCACTTCATCGAGGCGGCGCTGGAGCTGACGAACGACAACCGCACGTCGGCGTCGGAGGTGCTGGGGGTGAGCCGGCAGAGCCTGTACGTGAAGATGCGCCGGCACCGACTGGCGGAGGGGGGCGGCGACCGGGAAGAGGCGGGGGAGGAGGGCTAGCACTCCCCCCCGGGAGCGCGAGGACGCGCCGGTGGTGCTCGCCGCCGGCGGCGGCCGGGTGTCGGGGATTCCCTGACACCACCCGTGGGAAAAATTCGCTCTGTCGCGACGCGGTACTGTCACGTATTGTAGACACTCATGAGCGTCAGTGTCTCCATTCACCCGGTGGCGTCCCGCCCCGATCCGCGCGCCGTCCTGACGCTGCTCAAGCCCGTCACGTGGTTCCCCCCCATGTGGGCGTTCCTGTGCGGCGCGGTGTCGGCGGGCGTCCCGTTGCAGGGGCGCGGCGCGCTCCTGGCCTTGGGCATTTGCCTCACGGGGCCGCTGGTGTGCGCGTCCAGCCAGGCGGTGAACGACTGGTTCGACCGCGAGGTGGACGCTCTCAATGAACCGACGCGCCCGATCCCGTCGGGGCGGATTCCCGGGACATGGGGGCTGGGGATTGCCGTGGGATGGAGCCTGCTGTGCGTGGTGGCGGCACTTCCGCTGGGGGCCTTCGGCGTGGGGGCGGTGCTGCTGGCGCTGGCCTGTTCGTGGGGGTACAGCGCCCCGCCCTTCCGGTTCAAGCGCAACGGGTGGGTGGGGAACGCCACGGTGGGGTTCACCTACGAGGGGCTGGCCTGGGTGACGGGGGCGGGGATCCTGCTCGGGAACCGGGTGCCGCCTTGGCCGGTGCTGCTGCTGGCGCTGCTGTACAGCGTGGGGGCGCACGGCATCATGACGCTCAACGACTTCAAGGCCATGGACGGCGACCGGCGGATGGGGATCGGATCGCTGCCGGTGCGACTGGGGGCGCCGGGGGCTGCGCGCGTGGCGGTGGCGGTGATGCTGGTGGCCCAGGCGGCGGTGGTGGCGCTGCTGGCGGCGTGGGGACGCCCCACCCACGCCGTGGCGATCATCGCGCTGGTGGGCGTGCAAGGGGTCATGATGCGGCGGTTCCTGCGGGCGCCCGTGGAACGGGCGCTGTGGCTGAGCGCCCTCGGCGTGCCGTTCTACGTGAGCGGCATGATGGTGGCGGCGTGGGGCGTGCGCACCGTGGTCGGGGGGGGCGCATGACCGCGCGGCACGCCGAGACGGCGGCGGGGCTGGGGTGGGGGCAATTGGCGCGCCTGGGGCTGGTGCAAGCCGCCATCGGGGCGGTGGTGGTGCTCCTCACCACCACGGTGAACCGGGTGATCGTGGTGGAGCTCGCGCTCCCGGCCACCATTCCCGGGGTGCTGGTGGCGCTGCACTTCGGCGTGCAGCTGGTGCTGCGCCCGCGGCTGGGGCATGCCAGCGACCGCAGCGGACGGCGGACGCCGTGGATCGTGGGCGGCCTGCTGGTGTGCGCGGCGGGCGGGGTGGCGGTGGCGGCCGCCCTGCCGGTGATGGCGCGCAACCTGGCGCTGGGGGTGCTGCTGGCGGCGCTGGCCAGCATGGTGCTGGGGGCGGGGGTGAGCGCGGCGGGGACGCCGCTGCTGGCGCTGATGAGCGAGCGCGCGCGCCCCTCCCAGCGGGCGGGCGCGGCGGCGATCACCTGGATCCTGATGATCGTGGGGATCATCTGCACGGCCGCCATCTCGGGGAGCCTGCTCGATCCCTTCTCCTTCGGGCGCCTCACGCTGATCGCGGCGGGGATCGGCGGCGCGGGGGTGGTCATCGGGCTGCTCGCCACGCTGGGGGTGGAGCGCACACCGCGGGAGGCGGCGCCGGTGGCCGTCGCGCCCGCCGCGGCGACGGACCAGGCGCCGGTGGGGTTCCGCGAGGCGCTGGCGGCGGTGTGGCAGGAGCCCGCCGCGCGCCTGTTCGCGTGGTTCGTGTTCGTCTCGATGTTCGCCTACAGCGCGCAAGACCTCATCCTGGAGCCCTTTGCCGGCGTGGCGTTCGGGATGACGCCGGGGGAGAGCACCCGGCTGTCGGGGATGCACCACGGTGGCGTGCTGGCGGGGATGGTGGCCACGGCGCTGCTGGGCTCTTCCCGCGGGCAGCTGCGGCAGTGGGCGGCGGCGGGGTGCGCGCTGTCGGCGCTGGCCTACGGGGCGCTGGTGGCCACGCCGCTGGGCGCGTCGCGGGCGATGCTCACCGGCGTGGTGGTGGCGCTGGGCGCCGCGAACGGGATGTTCGCCATCGGCTCGATCGGGTCGATGATGGCGCTGACCGGCGACGCGGAGGATGGCCGCGCGGGGCTGCGCCTGGGGGTGTTTGGCGCGGCGCAGGCGCTGGCGTACGCCGTGGGCACGGTGGCCGGCGCCGCTGGCGTGGACGTGGCGCGCTCCCTGCTCGATTCGGCGGTGGCCGGCTACCAGGTGGTGTTCCTGGCGGAGGCGCTGCTGTTCGTGGGCGCCGCGGGGCTGGCGCTGCGGAGTGCCTCGCGCGAGCGCGGGGTGGCGGTGTTCCGTCGTCGTGCCGAACTGTTGCCGGCGGTGCTGCAGCCGTGAGCGCGCGCCGCCTGCCGTCGTGGTGTCCGGACCGCCGCGTGGTCCGTCTCCCGTCGCGCGCGGCGCGGCGGGGCGTTGTCCCGTTCCCGTCCACCGGAGCCCCGCATGACCGCTGCTGACGACACCGCCACCGCCGCCGAGGCGCCCCCCCTGTACGACGTGGTCGTGGTGGGGGGCGGCCCCGCCGGCGCCACGGCGGCGCATGAGCTGGCCCGCGCCGGCCACCGGGTGATGCTGCTGGACCGGGCGTGGCGGGTGAAGCCGTGCGGGGGCGCGGTGCCGCCGCAGCTGCTGCGCGACTTCGACGTCCCCGAGTCGGTGCTGGTGGCGCGCATCGACACGGCGCGGATCATCTCCCCCAAGTGGCGGACGGTGGACATCCCGGTGGGCGACGGCTTCGTGGGGATGGTGGACCGCGAGGTGTTCGACGAGTGGCTGCGCGCGCGTGCGGCGGCGGCGGGGGCCGAGCGGCGGGTGGGAACGTTCACGCACTTCGGGCGCGACGCCGACGGCACGGCGGTGCTGACGTACACCGAGGGGCGCTCTCGGCACGGGGCGGAGCGGCAGGTGCGGGCGCGGATGGTGGTGGGCGCCGACGGGGCGCTCTCGCCGGTGGCACGGCAGTGCGTCCCCGGGGCCGACCGCGCGAAGCACGTCTTCGCCTACCACGAGATCATCCGGTCCCCCGCCCCGGGGGACGCCACGTTCGGGGCGGCACGGTGCGACGTGTACTACCAGGAGCCGCTGTCGCCGGACTTCTACGCGTGGGTGTTCCCGCACGGCGCCACCACCAGCGTGGGGACGGGGACGCTGCAGAAGGGGTTCGGGCTGAAGGAGGCGGTGGCGCGGCTGCGGCAGGACACGGGGCTGGACCGGGCGGACACCATCCGCCGCGAGGGGGCGCCGATTCCCATCAAGCCGCTCCCCCGGTGGGACAACGGGCGCGACGTGGTGCTGGCGGGGGACGCGGCGGGGGTGGTCGCGCCGGCCAGCGGGGAGGGGATCTTCTACGCGATGACCGGGGGGCGGCTGGCCGCGCAGGCGGCGGCCGAGGCGCTGGCCACCGGCGACGGGCGGGCGCTGCGGATGGCGCGACGGCGCTTCATGCGGCAGCACGGGGCGGTGTTCGCCGTGCTGGACATCATGCAGGCGTTCTGGTACCGCAACGACAACCGCCGCGAGCGGTTCGTGGCCATCTGCCGGGACCGCGACGTGCAGCAGCTGACCTTTGACGGCTACATGAACAAGCAGCTGGTGAAGGCCAAGCCGATGGCCCACATGCGGATCTTCTTCAAGAACCTGGCGCACCTCACCGGCCTCGCCACCGCGTGATCCCTCCCGTCCCCCGGCCGCGCCCATGCTGATCTCCCTGGCGGTCGACTTCCGCCACGCCGACGTCGCCACGCGCGAGCGCTTCCACCTGTCGGAGGAGCGCCTGACGCAGCTGTACCGCACGGCGCGCAACGACACGGTGCGCGAGGCCGCGCTGATCACGACGTGCAACCGGACGGAGCTGTACGCGTGGGTGGACGGGGAGGAGACGGGGGCGGTGCAGCGGGCGGTGCACCGGCTGGCGCTGCGGTGGATGCGGTCGCGGACGGACGGGGAGGAGCTGCTGCAGGCGGCCACGCAGCGCAGCGGCTACGACGCGGCGCGGCACGTGGTGCGGATCGCGGCGGGGCTGGAGTCGCAAGTGCTGGGGGACGCGCAGATCCTGGGGCAGCTGAAGGCGGCCTACATGCGCGCTTCGCGGGGGCACGTGACGGGGCCGGTGCTGCACCGGCTGTTCGAGACGGCGCTGCGCGCGGGGAAGCGGGTGGCGACGGAGACGGCGCTGACGGCGGGGCGGCAGTCGGTGGGGGCGGAGGCGGCCATCACGGCGGCGCAGCGGTTCGGGAACCTGGCCAGCGCGCGGTGCGTGGTGGTGGGGGCCGGCAAGACCGGGGCGCGCGCCGCGAAGCAGCTGGTGCGGCTGGGGGCGCGCGACCTGGTGATCGTGAACCGCACGCTGCCGCGGGCGGAGGAGCTGGCCGGGTTCGTGCACGGGCGCACCGCGCTGCTGGAGGCGGTGCACGTGGAAGCGGCGATGGCGGACGTGGTGATCGTGGCCACGGGGAGCGAGGTGCCGGTGCTGCTGGCCGCCCCGCTGCAGGCGGCGCGGGCGGCGTGCGCGGCGACGGGATACCCGCTGCTGCTGATGGACCTGAGCGTGCCCCGGAACATCGACCCGCGGACGGCCGCGGTGGCCGGGGTGACGCTGCTGGACCTGGACACGCTGCAGGCGTCGGTGCAGCACGCCGAGGAGCTGCGGCGCGACGCGGTGCCGATGGCCGAGGCCATCTGCGAGGCGGAGGTGGAGGCGTTCCTGGCGTGGGTGGCGACGATCCCCGCGCGCGAGGCGATCCGGCCGCTGCGCGAGGCGCTGCAGGACGTGGCGAAGCGCGAGGTGGCGTACGTGTTCAAGAATGACGAGGTCGCCGAGCGGGCGGCCTCGCGCATCGTGGCGAAGCTGCTGGCCGGTCCGATGGCCGCGCTGCGCCGGGCGGCGCAGCGCGGGGAGTCGCTGGACGCCCAGGCGATGATGCTGCTGGAGATGTTCACCGCGGACCCGGCCCCGTCGAGCTATCCGGTGCCGGGGACGCCGACGCCGCGCTCGACGCCGGCGGTGCCCCCCCCGTCGGGGGGCGCGGCCCGTCCCACCCCCGTGTCCTCATCGCGGCCGGCCACGCCGGCGCGTTCCCTTTCCCCGGAGCAGACTGCGTGACTTTCTCCCCGACGGGCCCCGCGCCCGCCAACGACCTGCTCCTGCGGGCGCTCCGGCGCGAACCGGTGGAGCGCCCGCCCGTGTGGATGATGCGCCAGGCGGGGCGCTACCTGCCCGAGTACCGGGCCGTACGCGCCACCGCCGACTTCCTCACCATGTGTCGCACCCCGGAACTCGCGGTGGAGGTGACACTGCAGCCGATTGACCTGGTGGGCGTGGATGCGGCGATCATCTTCAGCGACATCCTGGTGGTCCCCGAGGCGATGGGGATGGCGCTCACGCTGGACGAGGGGGTGGGGCCGCAGTTCCCGTCGCCCGTGCGCTCCGCGACCGACGTGGCGCGGCTGCGGGCGGTGGAGCCGGCCGACCAGCTGGGGTACGTGCTGGAGGCGCTGCGGCTGGCGTCGCGCGACTTGGCGGGGCGGGTGCCGCTGATCGGCTTTGCGGGGGCGCCGTGGACGCTGGCGGCATACATGGTGGAGGGGCGCGGCACCAAGCAGTTCGCGGTGGCCAAGCGGATGCTGTACGAGCAGCCGGCGTTGGCGCACGCGCTGCTGGAGAAGCTGGCGGTGGCGGTGGGCGACTACCTCGTGGCGCAGGTGGAGGCGGGGGCGCAGGTGGTGCAGCTGTTCGAGTCCTGGGCGGGGGCGCTGGGGCCGGAGCTGTTCCGCACCTTTTCCCTCCCCTATCTGGCGCGCGCGGCGCGTCGGGCGCGCGAGGCGGGGGTGCCGGTGATCGTCTTCGCGCCGGGCGCCGGGTGGGCGCTGGGGGAGATCGCGGCGGCCACGGAGGCGGATGCCATCGGCATCGACTGGCACACCGACGTGGCGGCCGCGCGGCGGCAGCTGGAGCCCTTCGGCGTGGCCATGCAGGGGAACCTGGACCCGTGCGCGCTGTACGCGCCGCCATCGGAGATCCGGCGGCGCACGCACGCCATGCTGCAGGCCTTCGGGCCGGTGGGGCACGTGGCCAACCTGGGACACGGAATCCTCCCGGATGTGCCGCCGGCGCATGCGCGCGCCTTCGTGGACGCCGTCAAGGAGTTGCAGTGGCCGGATGCGGTGCCGGTGGGCGCCGCGTCATCCTCAACCGCGTACCCGGGGGCCGCATGAGCACCGCCGTCCGTCCCACACCGGCCGAGGGGGCCGCGACGGCGCCCGCCTTGGCCGGCTTGCCGCCGCTCGCGGAGCGGCGCGCGCTGGCCACGCGGTGGATCGCCGGGTTGCACGACGAGATCACCTCGTTCTTCGGCCGCCTGGACGGCGGGGGGACGTTCCTCGAGGACCGCTGGGAGCGCCCGGGGGGCGGCGGCGGGGTGGCGCGCGTGATGACCGAGGGCGTCACCTTCGAGAAGGCGGGGATCAACCGCTCGGCCGTGCAGGGGGAGCTCCCGGAGCTGGCCGCGCGGCGGCTTGGGGGGCAAGGCGCCGCCGCGGGGGGGACGCACTTCTTCGCCACCGGCGTGTCGCTCGTGGTGCATCCGCGCAGCCCCATGGTGCCCACGGTGCACCTCAACGTGCGCTACTTCGAGCTCACCGACGAGCAGGGGAACCTGACCGACCTGTGGTTCGGCGGCGGCACCGACCTCACGCCGTTCTATCCGCACGAGGAGGACGCGGGGCACTTCCATCGGGCGCTGCGCACGATGTGCGACCGGCACGCGCCCACGCTGTACCCGGCATTCAAGGCCTGGTGCGACGACTACTTCGTGAACGCGCACCGGGAGGGGGAGGCGCGCGGCGTGGGCGGCATCTTCTTCGATCACCTCCGCCCGGGGGACGACCAGCACGGGCTGGCGCTGCCGGCGCTGCAGGGGTTCGTGGCGGACGTGGCGCGCGTGCTGCGACAGGCGTACGAGCCGCTGGTGGCGCGGCGGCGTGACGAGGCATACGGCGCGGCGGAGCGGGACTTCCAGCTGGTGCGCCGCGGCCGGTACGCCGAGTTCAACCTGGTGCACGACCGGGGCACGGTGTTCGGGCTGCAGACGCAGGCCCGGGTGGAGAGCGTCCTCATGAGCCTCCCGCCGCTGGCGCGGTGGCAGTACGCCCCGCGGTACGCCCCGGGATCGTTCGAGGCGCGGCTGGTGGCGATGCTGCGGCCGCGGGAGTGGGCTCCCCCCGACGTGGCGTAGCCCATGGGCACGGTGGCCCAGGACGGGCGCACGGAGGGGTTCGCCGACGGTGTCCATGACGGCCGTCCGTCGGTGGCCGTGGTGGGCGGGGGGATCACCGGGTTGGTGGCCGCCTACCTGCTGCGGCAGCGCGGGGCGCGCGTGACGCTGTTCGAGGCGGCCGACCAGGTGGGCGGGGCCATTCGCACCACCCGCACCGACGGCTTCCTGGCCGAGCACGGGCCCGGCGCGTTCCTGACGTCACCGCTGGTGGAGGGGCTGCTGGACGCCCTGGGGGTCGGGCCGGCGGTGGTGGAGGCCAGCCCCTCCGCCAACCGGCGCTACGTGGTGCGCGACGGGGCCCTGGTCCCCTTCCCGGTGCGGCCGCTGGCGATGCTCACCACGCCGCTGCTCTCCCCGCCCGCCAAACTGCGGGTGCTGATGGAGCCGCTGGTGCGGACGCCGTCGCCGTCGCCGGACGAGTCGGTGGCGTCGTTCGTGCGCCGACGGCTGGGGCCGGAGGTGCTGGACTATGCGGTGGACCCGTTCGTGGCGGGGATCTTCGCCGGGGACCCTGAGCAGTTGAGCCTGCGGCACGCCTTTCCCCGGGTGGCCGAACTGGAAGCGCAGCACGGCTCGCTCTCCCGGGGGCTGATGGCGTCGCGGCGCCGGCGTCCCGCGCCTGCCGGTCACGAAATGCCGTCGGAGTGGCCCGCACCCGCCCACGCGCGGGCGCGGCTGGTGTCGTTTGCCGACGGCATGCAGACGCTGCCAGAGGCGCTGGGCGCGGCACTGGGGGACACCGTCCGGTGCCGCTGCCCCGTGCGGCTGCTCCACCGACAGGGGGCGCGCTGGGTGCTGGAAGCCGGAGGCGAGGGGGCGCCCGTCACCTGCACGGTGGACGCGGTGGTGTTGGCCACGCCGGCGCACGTGCTGGCCGCCATGGAGCTCCCCGCAGAGCTGCGGCAGTGGTCGACCGCGGTGGAACGGGTGGACTACCCATCCATGAGCACGCTGGTGCTGGGGTTCATGCGCGATGAAGTGGCGCACCCGCTGGACGGGTATGGCGTGCTGGTGCCCACGGTGGAGCGGCGCACCCTGCTGGGGGCGCTGTTCAGCTCGTCGCTGTTCCCTGGCCGCGCGCCCGAGGGCGAGGTGGCGATCAGCTGCTTCGTGGGCGGCGCGGCGGGGGCGGATCGGGCGCGCGAGGGGACGGACCTGCTGGTGGAGCGGCTCCTGCTGGAGCTCCGCGGGCTGCTGGGCGTGGACGGGGAGCCGACCTTCGTGCACCACGTGTACTGGCCGAAGGGCATCCCGCAGTACACGGTGGGGTACCAGGCGGTGAAGGATGCCGCCGCGTCCATGGAGACGCAGCATCCGGGACTCTACCTGGCCGGGAACTACCGGAACGGGGTGAGCGTGGGGGACTGCGTGGCGGAGGGGACCGAGGTGGCGGGGCGCGTGGGGCGATTCCTGGGGCGCCGTCCCTGAGGGGAGGGGCATGCTCGTCCCGGGAAGGGCCCACCGGGGTGGCGCCCACCGGGGCATTGCCCCGCCACCGCGCGCACCGTAGCATGCCCGGATGGAGCCCCTCGACCTGCTGGCGATTGCGCCGCACCCCGACGACGCCGAACTGACCTGTGGGGGGACACTCATCCGGACCGCCGACCAGGGGCGCCGGGTGGGGGTCCTGGACCTGACGGCCGGGGAGATGGGGACACGCGGATCACCGGCGGTGCGGGCGGCCGAGGCGGCGGCGGCGGCGCAGGTGATGGGGCTGTGCGTGCGCGAGAATCTGGGGCTCCCCGACGCGGGGATCGCCAATGACGACGCCGCGCGGGTGCGACTGGCGCACCGGGTGCGGGCGTTGCGGCCGCGCGTGGTCATTGTGCCCGCCTCGCGCGGACGCCACCCCGACCATGCGCGCGCCGCCGAGCTGGCGCGCGACGCCTGCTTCCTGGCCGGGCTGGCGCGCTACGCCCCCGGCGACGATCCCCCGTTCCGCCCCTTCAAGCTCCTGCACGTCCTGACGTACCGGGAGGACCCGGTGCGCCCCACCTTCGTGGTGGACATCACCGACCAGCTGCCGCGCAAGCTGGCGGCCATCGCCTGCTATGCGTCGCAGTTTGCCGGGCTGACGCAGGCCGGCGAGGTGTACCCCAACGGCGAACCGCTGGCCGACGTGGTGACGCACCAGGCGGCGCACTACGGCACCCGCATCCGCTGCCGCTACGGCGAGCCCTTCCTCACCGACGAGACGATGCGCGTGGACGACGTGACCACGCTGGGCGTCTCCACCTTCTGAGCCCCCATGTCCGCCCACACCCCGCCCGCCGGCGGCGTTGACTACGCCGGCTACCTGCGCCTCCCCGAGCTGCTGGCGCTCCAGCTGCCGCTCTCCACGCCGGAGCACCCCGACGAGCTGCTCTTCATCGTGGTGCACCAGGCCAGCGAGCTGTGGTTCAAGGTGCTGCGCCACGAGATGGACGGGCTGATCGCGGCGCTCGAGCGGTTCGACACGATGCGCGCCCTGCTGGCGGTGCAGCGCATCAACGTGCTCACCGAGATCGTGGCGCAGCAGCTCACCGCGCTGGACACGCTCCCGCCGCAGCGGTTCGCGCAGTTCCGGGGCTACCTGGGGGCCTCCAGCGGGTCGCAGAGCGCGCAGTTCCGCGCCATCGAGGCCACGGCGGGGCTGCGCGATCCGCACTTCCTGGCGGCGATCCGCGAGCATGGCGAGCCCCCCGCGGAGGTGCAGGCGGCGCTGGCGCGCTCCACCCTGCAGTCGCTGGTGCTGGCGCTGCTGGCGCACCTGGAGGTGCCGCTGGTGTCGCTGTACACCGGGCCCGAGCCCACGCCGCTGTTCCTGCTGGTGGAGGGGCTGCTGGAGTTCGAGCAGCGGTTCGTGCGGTGGCGGTTCCTGCACGTGCAGCTGGTGGAGCGCATCATCGGCCCGGGGACTGGGGGGACGGGCGGGACGCTGGGGGCCAAGTACCTCATGCGCACCACCAACCACCGGTTCTTCCCGGAGCTGTGGGCGGTGCGCTCCGAGTTCTACGGCGCACGCTGAGGGGCGGGTGTCGCGCTCCCGTCCCGCGGTGCGCCTGGCCGACGGCACGTACGACATCACCGTGCCGCTGGCGCCCGAGACGCCGCCGTGGCCCGGGGACGTCCCCTTTGCCTGCGGGTGGAGCTGCCGACGGGAGGCGGGGGCCAGCGTGAACCTCGGGGTGTTCACCCACAGCCCGCACGTGGGGACACACGCGGACGCTCCGCTGCACGTGGAGGCGGGGTGGCCCGCCAGCGAGGCGCTCCCGGCGGGAGTGTTCGTGGGGGCGTGCCGGGTGGTGGCGCTCCCGGAGGGGCACCCGGTGGAGGAGCCGCTGTCGGTGGCGACGCTGGTGCCGTTGCTGGGCACCGGCGCCGTGAAGCGCCTGCTGCTGCGCACGGGGCACACCGTGGCGCACGGGACGTTCCCCGAGGCGTGGCCGGTGCTCACGGTCGAGGCGGCCGACTGGCTGGTGGCGCGCGGGCTGCGGCTGTGGGGGACAGACGCCCCCAGCGCCGACCACCGCACCAGCCAGACGCTGCCGGTGCACCACGCCCTCTTCGGCGCGGGGGCCTTCGTGCTGGAGAACCTGGCGCTGGACGGCGTGCCCGTGGGGAGCTACGAGCTGCTGGCGGCGCCGCTGCTGGTGCACGGGGCCGACGCGGCCCCGGTGCGGGCCCTGCTCCGCCCTCCTACATTTCGCGCGTGACGGCCGCCTCCGGGCCGCCCCCTTCCCCGACGCCTCCCCCCCGCATGACCACCCCCGTCTACCTGGACCACGCCGCCACCACGCCGGTGCGTGACGAGGTGCTGGCCGCGATGACGCCGTACTTCGGCGCCCAGTTCGGGAACCCGTCCAGCGTGCACCGGTGGGGGCGCGAGGCGCGGGTGGCGCTGGATGAGGCGCGAGAGCGGCTGGCGGGGTGCCTGGGGGCGCACCCGGACGAGGTGTGCTTCACGTCGGGGGGGACCGAGGCGGACAACCTGGCGGTGCTGGGGGTGTTCCGCGCGCGCCGGTCGGAGGGGCGCCCGGCCGTGGTCACCACTCCCATCGAACACAAGGCCGTGCTGGCGGCGGCGCATCAGGCCGCGCACGAAGGCGGAGAGGAGCGTCTGGCGGCGGTGCTCCCCGACGGGACGGTGTCCCGCGAGGCGTTCGCCCGGGTGATCGACGCCCGCGTGGCCGTGGCCAGCGTGATGTGGGTGAACAACGAGACCGGGGTGATGCAGGACATCCCGGCGCTGGGCGCGATGGCGCGCGAGGCGGGGGCGGTGTTCCACACCGACGCGGTGCAGGCCTTCGGGAAGGTGGCCATCGACCTGGCGGCGCTGCCGATCGACCTGCTGAGCCTGTCGGGGCACAAGCTAGGGGCGCCCAAGGGGGTGGGGGCGCTCTACATCCGGCGGCAGACGCCGCTGGCGCCGCTGTTCCACGGCGGGTCGCAGGACCGCGGGCGCCGCCCCGGCACGGAGAACGTGGCCTTCGCGGTGGGGCTGGCCACCGCCGCCGAACTGACGCGGGCCGAGCACGCCCAGGAGGCGGCGCGGCTGGCGGCGCTGCGCGACCGGCTGGAGGGGGCGCTGCGCGCGCAGGTCCCCGATGCGGTCATCCACGGCGCGGCCGCTCCGCGCGCCCCGCATATCGTGAACGTCTCCATCCCGGGCACCAGCAGCGAGGCGCTGCTGATGGCGCTGGACCTGCGCGGCATCGCGGCCAGCGCGGGTTCGGCGTGCCAGAGCGGTTCGGTGTCGGCATCGCACGTGCTGGCGGCCATGGGGGTGCCCACGCCACTGGCCCTGGGAGCGCTGCGGCTGTCGCTGGGGGCGCTGAGCACCGAGGCGGGGGTGGATCGTGCGGCGGAGGTGCTGGCGACGCTGGCGCGCAAGGCGCGCGGACTCCCGGCATCCGGGATGGCCGCGGGGGATGCCCCGGCGGCGTGCGCCTTCGTCCCAGCGGGCGGGGGCTGACGGGCGCGGATGTGCTGATGGATCCATCCGCGGGGTCCACGCTGCACGCGCCCCCCGCCACGACGACCGGCCGCGGGGCTGGCGCCTGGGGCCCCGCCCCTGGGGAGCGGGTGCTGGTGGCCATGTCCGGCGGCGTGGACTCGTCGGTGGCGGCCGCGCTGCTGGTGGAGGCGGGGTGCGACGTGGTGGGAGTGACGATGAAGCTGCACCACGACGGCAGCGACCTCCCCGACCGCCCCTGCTGCTCGCTGGACGCCACCAGCGACGCGCGGCGCGTGTGCCAGGCGCTGGGGATCCCCCACTACGTGGCCAACCTCGTGGACCGCTTCGGCGACGACGTGGTGGCGGACTTCGTGGCGGAGTACGCGCGCGGGCGCACGCCGATTCCCTGCGTGCGGTGCAACACCTTCACCAAGTTCCGCGACCTGCTGCGCACGGCCGACGAGATCGACGCCCCGTGGCTGGCCACGGGGCATTACGTGCGCATGGGGTGGCACGCAGGCGCGCGGGCGCTGCTGCGCGGCGCGGACCCGGCCAAGGACCAGGGGTATTTCCTGTGGGGGATCGCGCGGGAGGTGCTGCCGCGGCTGGTGCTCCCGGTGGGGGGCCTGGCCAAGGCGGAAACGCGGGCGATCGCGCGCCGGTTGGGGGTGCGCACGGCGGAGAAGCCGGAAAGCCAAGACATCTGCTTCGTGCCCGACGGCAACCACGTGCGCGTGCTGGAGGAGCGCCTGGGGGCCTCGGCGCCGGCGCTGCAGCCGGGGCCGTTGCGGCTGCAGGACGGCACCGTGGTGGGGACGCACGCGGGGTTCGCGCGCTACACCATCGGGCAGCGCCGGGGACTCCCGGGCGGGTTCGCCGATCCGATGTTCGTGGTGGCCATCATCCCCGAGGAGCAGGCGGTGGTCATCGGCCCGCGGGCGGCGCTGCTGGCACGCGCCGTGGAGGCGCGGTCGCTCAACTGGCTCACCGCGGCGCCCCCCGCTGCGGGGGATGTGGTGCGCGTGCAGCTGCGCCACCGGGCGCGCCCTTCGGCGGCAACGGTGGTGGAGGCGGGCGCGGACCGCCTGCTGCTGGCGCTGGATGAGCCGGTGTCGGCCGTGGCCCCCGGGCAGTCGCTCGTGCTGTTCGACGGCGACGTGGTGCTGGGGGGCGGCGTGATCGAGCGGGGCGGCGCGTCAGCCCCCGAGAGCGGCCCCTCCGGGCAGCGGCGGGGGCTCCCCATCCTGGCGGCCTGACGACACGGGCACGCTCGCCACGGCCACGAACATGTTGGCCGTGACGTTGAGCAGCGTCTTGAACATGTCGGGGATGGTGTCCAGCGCGATCATGATGCCGAGCGCCTCGACAGGGAGGCCGATGGCGGCGTACAGCGGCACCTGCAGCAGCATGCCTCCACTGGGGATGCCCGGGGTGCTGAAGTTGAGGAGCACCGCCGACGCGGCCACGAGCCAGAGGCTGGAGGCGGGGAGGTCGATGCCGTAGAGCTTGGCCGCGAACAGCGCCCCCACCGGCCAGTATACGGGGCTGGTGAGCTTGAACACCGAGGCGCCGAGGGGGAGCACGAACCCGGTGGCCGCCGGGGGCAACCCCAGGACGTCGGTGGCCCCGCGCACCATGGCGGGGAGCGCGGCCAGCGAGCTGCGGGTGCCCATGGCCACCGCCTGCGCGGGGAGGAGCGCGCGGGCGAAGGCGCGAAGCGGCACGGGGCGCGCCAGCGCCACGTAGGCGTACAGGCCGACCACGGCGGCCAGATGCAGCACCACCAGCACCAGCAGGTAGAAGCCGATGGCCCCCAGCACGGCCACCCCCAGCTTGCGCCCCAGCACGACGGCGAGGGCGAAGATCCCCAGCCATCCTGCAGCCAGGATCCAGCGCACGACCACCAGCATCGTGTCGGCCATGCCGCGGAAGAAACGCAGCTGCGCCTGGCGGGGCTCCTCGTCCACGCGCGCCAGCGCGAAGCCGTAGAGCAGGGTGAAGAGCACCACCGGCAGCAGGGCGCCGTCGGCGGCGGCGCGCACGGGATTGAGGGGGATGAGCCCCAGCACCCAGGTGCGCAGCGAGAGCGCTTCGGCGGGGGGGAGGTCGAGGGTGGCCGAGGCGCGCAGCCGCGCCGTGGCGGCGGGGTCGAGCGTCAGCGTGTCGAACCAAGGGGGGGCCACCAGCGCCGATCCCACGGCGCACAGCGCCGCCAAGAGCAGCATCCACGCGAACGCCCGCGCCCCCACGGCGCCCGCCGCGCGGGCATCGCCCCCGCCAGCCACCCCAAGGAGCAGCAGCGGGACCACCAGCGGAATGACCGTCATGCGGACGGCGTTGATCCACGCCGTGCCCACCACGTCGAGCACCCCTTCGGCCGCGAGGATCCACGGGGGTGGCGCAGCGTCGCGGGCGAGCAGCATCCCCACCAGCAATCCGGCCACCAGCGCGAGAGTGACCCGCACGCCGGGCGACCGCCATACGGCCAGTGCCCCGGGGGACGCTCGGTCCGCGGCCCGCGCGCTCAGAACTTGAGGCCCCCCGCCTCGGCGAACTGGCGCATCGCGCGCTCCTGCGCCTCGGTGAGGGTTTCGGGGACCTTGATGGCCACCTCGACCAGCAGGTCGCCCACCTTCCCTTCCTTGCTGATCCCCTGGCCGGCCACCTTGAAGCGGCGCCCGCTGCTGGTGCCCGGCGGGATGCGCAGCGCGACCTTGCGCCCGTCGAGGGTGCGCACCGTGATGCGCGACCCCAGCGTGGCCTGCGCCACGTTGATGGGGACCGTGGCCACGAGGTCGAGTCCGTCGCGCGTGTAGAAGCGGTCGGGGAGGACGGCGAAGGTGATGAGCAGGTCGCCGGCGGGCGCCCCGGCCGACCCCTTCCCCCCCTGTCCGCGCAGCCGAACCTTGGTCCCCGATTCCGCTCCGACGGGGACGCTAATGAGCACCTTGCGCCGGGCCCGCACCTCGCCGGAGCCCCGGCACTCGACGCACCGCTCAGAGGGGAGCTGCCCGCGGGCCTGGCACACCGGACAGGGGCGGTTGACCGCGAAGCTCCCCTGCCCGAACGAAATCACGCCCCGCCCGTTGCACTCGCCGCACGGGCGCATCTGCGCCCCCGGCGCGCCGCCGGATCCGCGACACCCGGCGCACTCCTCGGTGACCTCGAGCTCCACCGGGACCTTCCCCCCCGTGGCCGCCACGCGGAAGGGGACCTCCACGGTGCGCTCGACGGACTGGCCCCGCTCCGCCGCGCGGCCGCCCCGCCCGCGCGCGCCCCCGAACATGGACGAGAAGATGTCCCCGAGGCCGCCCAGCCCACCCACATCGAAATCGACGAACGGGCCGCTCCCCGGGGGTGCGGAGGCCCCGGGGGCCCCGGGGCGCTGGGCGCGCGCGCCGCCAAAGCCCCCCATCCCGCCGCCAAACGCGCCCACGCGGCGCATGTCGTCGTACTGCTTGCGCTTCTCGGCGTCACCGATGACGGTGTACGCCTCCGAGATTTCCTTGAAGCGCTCCGCCGCCTTGGAATCGTTGGGGTTGGCGTCCGGGTGGTACTGCTTGGCCAGCCGGCGGTACTGCTTCTTGATCTCGTCCGCCGAGGCGGAGGAGGGCACCCCGAGGACCGCGTAGAAGTCGGCGCCGTTGGCCATGGCTCAGGGCGTGGTCAGCTGGCCCACTGCTTGACGATGACGCGCGCGGGACGGAGCACCACGCCGTTGATGACGTAGCCGGCCTGGAAACAGACCGCGACGACGCCATCCTCCTCGGCGCTGGCCGCCGGGGTGGTGCTGACCGCCTCGTGGCGGGCCGGGTCGAAGGGCGCGCCGGTGGGATCCACCACCTCGAACCCGTGGCCACCCAGCGCCTTCTGGAGCTTCCGCTCCACCAGCTGGATGCCATTGATGACCGTGCGCGCGTCCACGGTGTCGGGGCTGACGCCGGCGAACCGTGCCAGGTCGTCGAGCGCGTCGAGGCAGCTGCGCACGAGGTCGCCCTGCGCGCGCCACCCGGCCTCCTGCCGCTCGCGGGCGGCGCGCCGGCGGAAGTTGTCGAATTCCGCGGCGAGGCGGAGATGCTGGTCCTTGAGAAGCTCCAGTTCACGCTGCGTCCCTTCGGGCGTCCCTTGCATGGCGGCGTGCGCCTCGGCATCGGCGCGGACCGCCTCCTCGATGAGGGACGCCATGGGATCCATCGGCGGGTCGGAGGGGGTGTCAGTCATGGCTGCGGGGGAAATCGGGGTGCTGAAGAGGCGGGGCGGTTGCCGTCCTACGACGGCCGCCCGGGGAAAGTTTATCGGCGAGGGCGCTCAGCTGCGCGTGACCCAGGGCGGCTCGGGCGCCTGGCCGTCCACCGCGCGACGCAGCCGGTCGAGCGCCGCCTGCGCCGCGCGGTAGCGGATTTCATGCCGGTCGCCGGGGAAGACGGCACGCGCGGCGTGCACCTGCCCGTCCACATCCACCGCCACCCAGACGGTACCCACCGGCTTGTCCGGAGTGCCACCGCCCGGACCGGCGATGCCGGTGATGCCAATCCCCACCGTGGCCCCGCACCGGGCGCGCACGCCGGCCGCCATGGCCCGGGCGACGGCCTCGCTCACCGCCCCGTCCGTCTCCAGGAGCGCGGGGGCGACCCCCAGCTCGCTCACCTTGATGGCGTTGGCGTAGGCAATCACCCCGCCTAGCACGACATCGCTGGCGCCGGGAACGGCGGTGAGACGCATCCCGAGCATCCCGCCGGTGCAGCTTTCCGCCACCGCCACCGTCCAGCCGCGCACCCGGCACCCCTGCACGGCCAGCGCCGCCAGGTCGGCGTCTTCCTCGCCATACACGTACGGCCCAACCCGCGCGCAGAGCGTCTCCACCGCCGCGCCCAGGCGGGCATCGGCCTCGTCGGGGGGGAGCAGCGGCGCCGTGACGCGCAGGTCCACCCCCTCGGCGCCGGGCAGGTAAGCCAGGGCCAGCCCCTCGACCGTGCGCGCCTGCGCCCCCAGCCGGTCGGCGAGCGCCGACTCGGCGATGCCCACGGTGCGGAGGGTGCGGGAACGCACCACCCGCGCCGTGGCGGCGAGGCGCCCCTGCAGCCGCGGGAGGAGCGTGTCGGCCAGCATCCCGCGCATTTCGCGCGGCACGCCGGGGAGCATGGCCACCCACCGCCCCTGGGGATCCTCCAGCCAGAGCCCCGGGGCGGAGCCGTGCCGGTTGGGGAGGACCTCGGCCCCCTCCGGCACCATCACCTGCCGGTGGTTGCTGGGGGGAAGCGGGTGGTTGAAGCGGCGCTGCCAGCGGGCCTCGAGGTCGGCCAGCAGCGCCGCGTCGAGCGCCAGCGTGCGCCCGAAGACGTCGGCCACCGCGTCGCGGGTCAGGTCGTCGGCCGTGGGTCCCAACCCGCCGGTGGTGATGACCGCGCCAGTGCGCTGGAGCGCCTCGCGGACGGCGTCGGCGATGACCGCCCGGTCGTCGCCCACGGAGGCGCGGCGCACGATGCGCCCCCCGACGCCGGCGAGGGTGCGCGCGAGATGCGCCGCGTTGGTGTCCACCGTGAAGCCCAGCAGCAGCTCATCGCCGACGGTGATGAGCTCCACGTCGAGCGCGCCCGCGTCCGGGGCGCGGGAGGCGTCAGGGGCGGTCATGCGCAGCGACCCGGGGGCTCAGGACGACGCGCCCAGCACATGGCGGCCGTAGCGGCGCAGGTACAGCCAGAAGCTGTACAGGGTGAGGATGACGGCCCCGACCATGCTGGCCACGCCCACCAGCCCGTTGAAGCCGGCAAAGGCGCCCCACAGCTGATGCCCCTCCCACCCCTCGTGGCGGGCCAGCGTGGCGGCGAAGAACCAGAAGTACGCCGCCCCGAGCCAGATGCTCTGGAAGGTGGTCTTCCACTTGGCCGGTCCGATGGCGGCGATGACCAGCCCGCGCCGCTTGGCCACCTCGCGAAACAGCGTCATGAAGGCCTCGCGCCCCAGCACGACCGCCACGATCCAGAGGGGAAGCGCGACCAGCCCCATGGGGGTCTCGAAGGGGAAGCGCGCGGGGGGCGCGGCGGCCTCCGCGGCCTGAAGCGCCTCGTGGCGCTGCAGCAGGTGCATGGGGACGAGCGTGGCCAGGAGCAGCAGCTTGTCGGCCAGCGGGTCCAGCAGGCGTCCCAGGTCGGTGACCAGGTTGCGGGAGCGGGCCAGGTGGCCGTCCCAGTAGTCGGTGATGGCCGCCACCAGGAACAGCACGAAGGCCATCAGGCGCGCCTGCCACGTGGTCACGAACGGGAGCCACGCGATCAGCGGCGTCAGCGCGATGCGCCCGACGGTGATGGCGTTGGGGAGGTTCACGGCGGGCGGGCGGGGGGTGGCTCAGGCCAGCGTCTTGAGGACGAGCTTCGAGACCGCCTTGAGCGTCTCGAAGACGCCGTCGCCGGCCACCGCCACCGACTCGAAGGCGGGGACGCGCTCGATCCAGTCGCCGCCGGGGTGACGGGTGACGAGCATCTCGCCGGGGCGGAAGGGGTTCTCGGCCTCGCGCATGCGCGCCGGATCGGTGACCTCCCAGCCGGGGTTGAGCATCGCCTGCAACTCGTCCACCGGGGCGACGTTGGGCAGGTCGCGCTTGTTGTACTGGATCACGAACGGGATGCGGGTGAGGTCGTACCCGTACGCGGCCATGTTGTCGTAGAGGTTCTGCATCGACTCCAGGTTGGCCTCGGTGCGCTCGACCTGCGAGTCGGCGACGAACACCACGCCGTCCACGCCCTTGAGGATGAGCTTCCGGCTGGCGTTGTAGTACACCTGCCCCGGCACCGTGTAGAGGTGGAAGCGGGTGCGGAAGCCGCGCACCGTGCCCAGGTCCACCGGGAGGAAGTCGAAGAAGAGGGTGCGCTCGGTCTCGGTGGCCAGCGAGATGAGCTTGCCGCGCGTCTCGGGGGCGACGCGGCCGTACACGTACTCGAGGTTGGTGGTCTTCCCGCCCAGCCCCGGGCCGTAGAAGACGATCTTGCAGTTGATCTCGCGCGAGGCGTAGTTGATCATCGACATGACAGGGCCCTAGCGGAACAGCCGGTCGATCTCGTCCTCGGCGCCCGCCAGGAACCCCGGGGGCGCCGGCTGCTGGCCGGAGCCGCGCGCGAAGACGCCGGCGAAGATCCGGGCGAGCTCGTCCACGGCGGCCTTGAGGCGGAGGCGGACGAGGCCGAGGGTGGTGCGGTTGTCGAAGAGCACCACGAGGATGACGCGGCGGGCCACGTCGGCCAGGTACATCGACTCGCGCTCCCCCTGATGGAAGAGGACGCTGAAGTCGCTCTCGCCGATGAGGCGCGCCAGCTGGTCGTTGGCGCTGAAGTCGGCGGCGGTGAGGGTGGCGAAGGCGGTGGCGTCGAACGCCGGGGTCTCGCCGACGGTGGCCACCAGCTGGCCGCTCCGGTCCACGATCAGCGCGCAGCGCGCGTTGGCCTCGAGGAGGAAGCGTTGCAGCGTGATGGTGATGGCCCCGAAGTCATCCTCGGTGAACGACCAGGTGGCGGCGCCGACGGGCATGGACGGGGAGCGGTCGAGGGGGCGGGACCCCGCCCGGGGCGGGGTCCGTCGGGATTCCCCGAATTGTAACCGGAGGGCCGGGAGGGCGCGTCCCCCGGGCGCCAGCATCAGGGCATCTCGCGCCGGGCGGCGAGGGCCTGCGCGATGGTTACCCCGTCGGCGTATTCGAGGTCGCCGCCCACGGGGAGCCCGCGGGCGATGCGCGTGACGGTCACCCCGCGACCGGCCAGCTGGCGCTGGAGGTAGAGGGCGGTGGCCTCCCCCTCGAGGGAGGGGTTGGTGGCCAGGATCACCTCGCGCACGCCGTCCGGTTCGAGGCGGTCCAGCAACGGGGCGATGGCCAAGTCGTCGGGGCCGACGCCGTCCAGGGGCGAGAGGCGGCCGCCCAGCACGTGGTAGAGGCCGCGGAACTCACCGGCACGCTCGACGGCGGCGATGTCCCCGGGCTCCTCCACCACGCACAGCGTGGCGGCGTCCCGGCGCGGGTCGGCGCACAGCGGGCAGACGGGGGACTCGGTGTAATTGCGGCAGCGGGTGCAGCGCTGGACGCGCTCCGTGACGGCCACCAACGCCTCCGCCAGCCGCCGGCTCTGCTCCGGCGGCTGGCGGAGGAGATGGTGGGTGAGGCGAAACGCCGTCTTGCGGCCGATGCCGGGGAGGCGGGCCAGCTCCCTGGCGAGGTCGTCTATGACCGACACGCCGCGCCGGTCAGAAGGGGAGCTTGAAGGGGAGGTCGAGCCCGCCCGTGAGCTTCCCCAGCTCCAGCTGCATGGCTTCGGCCGCCTTGCGCTGCGCGTCGTTCACCGCCACGAGGATGAGGTCCTCGAGCCCCGCCGTGTCCGCGGGGTCCACCACGGCGGGATCAAGGCGCAGCTCCTGCAGCTGGAGCTTGCCGTTGACCACGGCCGTGACGGCGCCGCCGCCGGCGAGCGCGGTGAAGGCGCGCTGCTCCAGCTCCCCCTGCACCGCCTGGAAGCGCGCCTGCATGTCCTTGAACTGCCCCAGCATCTTGAAGAGGTCCATCGGAAGTCCGGAACGGGCGAAGGGAATGGCGGCCGCGGGCGGGCGCGCCGGTCAGGGGAGCAGTTCGAGGTCGAGCGCCGCGATGGCCGCCTTGAGCAGCGGGTCGGAGTTGGCGAGCTGGTCGCGGCGCTGCTGCTGGACGTCCTGCGTCGTGAGCCGCCGCGGCGCGTCGCCTCCCTCGCCCCCGGGCGCGGCGGCGGGGGCCATGCGCTCCACGGTGATGGCGGCCACCCCCGGGACCAGTTCGCGCAGCGCGGCCAGCACCTCGGCCCGTCCCCCCTCCACTGCGGTGGCAAAGGTGTCGTGCGCGGGGACGTAGCCCAGGCGCACGGCGCCGTCGGGGGTGACCGCCAGCGGCTCGAGGCGCTGGAGTGCCTCGGCCAGCAGCTTGCGCCCGCCCCGCCGCAGGAGGTCGGCCACGTCGCCCCACCGGCCCTGCAGCCGTTCGCGGGTGAGGGGCGGCTGGGGGCGCGGCGTGGG
>JAGWYS010000029.1 GCA_018969225.1 Gemmatimonadota bacterium
CCCGGCGCGTTGGTGTCCCCCCCCGGCGGGGGCGCCCTTGCGCCCGCCCGCGCCTACCGCGCGGGCACGTCCGCCCCGCCGGCCGTGTAGTCCGCGTCCACCGGCACCGCGGCGCGAAACGCCGCCGCCTCGCGGCGCAGCTGCGCCAGCTCCCCCTCGCCGAACCCGTCCAGGTGCTTCAGCATCATCCGCATCCGCGGATGCCCCGCAAAGCGCTCGCGATGCCGGTCCAGGAAGTCCCAGTACAGCAGGTTCACCGGGCACGCGTCGGGGCCGGTCCGCTGCTTCACGTCGTACCGGCACCGGCCGCAGTAGTCGCTCATCCGGTTGACGTACGCCCCCGACGCCACGTACGGCTTCGACGCCAGCGCCCCGCCGTCCCCCCAGGTGGCCATCCCCATCACGTTGGGGAGCTCCACCCACTCGTACGCGTCGGTGAAGCCGCACCAGAACCACCGCGACAGCGCCGCCGGCTCCACCCCCAGCAGCGTGGCGATGTTCCCCTGCACCATCAGCCGCGCGATGTGGTGCACGCGCCCGTGGTCGCGCACCTGCCGGATGGTGTCGGCCAGGCAGCGCATGCCGCACGCCGCGTCGGCGCGCGCCGGGTGCGGGCCGTACGCCTCGCCGTCCGGCGCCCAGAACCACCGCGGCAACCCCAGGGGGGCCTCCAGTGCGTTGGCGGTGCGCAGCCCCGGCATGAGGTGCCAGTACATCCCGCGGATGTACTCGCGCCACCCCAGCACCTGCCGCACGAACCCCTCCGCCGACGCGATCGGCACCAGCCCCGCGCGATACGCCGCCTCCGCCGCCGCCACCACCTCGCGCGGGTGCAGCAGCCCCACGTTCAGCAGCGACGACAGCGTGCTGTGCAGCAGGTCGGGGGCGCCGTGCACCATGGCGTCCTCGTACGGCCCGAACTCCGGGAGCCGCTCGGCCACGAAGCGCGCCAGCCACGCCTTGGCGTCGGGGCGCGTCACCGGCAGCCCGAAGGCGTCCACCGACCCCCAGCGGTGCTTCCACCGCGCCACCCGCGCCATCTGCGCGCGCGTGACCGCGTCGGGCTCCACGCGCCACACCGGCGGCACCGCCCGCCCCTTGGGCCACGGCTTGCGGTTGTCGGGGTCGAAGTTCCACGCGCCGCCGCTGGGGGTGCCGTCGGCTTCCAGCAGCACGCCGTGCTGCCGGCGCATGGTGCGGTAGAACCACTCCATGCGCAGCTCCTTCTTCCCGGCGGCCCATGCCGCAAAATCGGCGCGCGTGGCCAGGAAGCCGCGGTCGGGGCGAAGCTCCAGCGGCACCCCCTGCGCGCCCAGCAGCGCCTCGGCGCGGGCCAGCTCCTCCACCATGTCCTGCTCCCGCCCCTCGGTGGCCACCACGCGCCCCGCGCCCACCTCGGCGGCCGCGTCGGCCAGCCCCTCGGCGTAACTCGCCGCGTTGCGGAACAGCACCCGGTATCCCCCCGCCTCCAGCGCCTCGGCGAAGTGCCGCATGGCCGACAGCAGCAGCACCAGCTTCTGGCGGTGCCACGGGAGCGACGCCCCCTTCGCCACCGATTCCAGGAACAGCACCACCTGGTCGGGGTCGGGGGTGCGGGGGAGCTGCGCGACGGCGCGCGAGCATTCCCACGGGGCCACGAAGACCAGGGTGGGGCGGGGCGGGGACACGGTGGGCATGGAAGGTGAAACGCCCGGGCAGGCGTGCGCGTTTCTCCCCGCGGCGGCGCGGCCGCCGCCCCCCCACCCGAGGCGCCGATGTCCGACGCAACCATGGCCATCCTGCAGGCGACCGTGCCGGACCCCGTCCGGGACGGGGGGCTGGCCGCCGCGCTTGGGTGGCTCCCCTCGTCCGACGCCTGGCTGGGGATGGCCGTGGGAATCGGGCTCGCGGCCGCTGCGGGGTTTCGCGTCTTTGTGCCGCTGCTGGTGGCCGCCGTCGCCGCCAAGACGGGGGTGCTGACGCTCGCGCCCGGGTATGCGTGGCTCACCGCCACCCCCGCGCTCGCGGCGCTGGGCACCGCCACGGTGCTGGAGGTCGCCGCCTATTCCATCCCCTGGCTCGACCAGCTGATGGACCTCCTCGCCACCCCCATCGCCCTGCTGGCGGGGATGCTGGTTGCCGCCAGCGTCGCGGTGGACCTCCCGCCGGTGCTCAAGTGGGGGGTGATGCTGCTGGGCGCCGGTGCCGCGGGGATGACGCAGGGGGCCACCGTGCTCGCGCGCTTCAAGGCCACCACCACCACGGGCGGGACCGCCAACCCCGTGGTGGCGCTGGGCGAGCTCGTCGGGGCGGTGGGGACGAGCCTGCTGGCCGTCTTCCTTCCCATCCTCACCGTGCTGCTGGTGCTGTTCCTGCTGCTGCTGGCGTGGAAGGCGCTGGGCGGGGTGGCGTTCGGCCGGCGACGCGCCGCAGGGGTGCCCCGCATCCGGCAGCGTCCGCCGGCGTAATCACGCGCGCCATCCCCGCGCCCCCAAGCGCGGAGTGCGTGATCGCGGAGTGCGCCAGCGCGGCGCGCTCCCTGCGACACGCCAACGGCAGGGACCCACTGGGCCCCTGCCGTTGTCGCATCCCGCCACCCGCTCCGGAGGTCGCATGCGCGCCACCCCCAAGAAGCTCCTCTGCCCCTGCGGCACCACCATCCGCGCCGACACCGACGCCGAACTCGTGCGCCGCGTGCAGGCGCACGCCCGGGCGGCGCACGACCAGCAGCTCACCCCCGAGGAAATCCTCGCCCGGGCCGAGCTGGCCCCCGCCTGACCACTGGCGTCGCGGCGCCGTCAGCGCTTCGCCGGGCGGATCACGATGTTGCGGTACGCCACCGCCGTGTGGTCCCCCTGCAGGTAAAGCGGCCCCGGCTCTCCCTCGCGGCTGTCCAGCGCACCGCCGGTGATCCCCGGGATCGTCTGGTCGCCGATGACGGTCTTGCCGTTGAGCACCACCGTCACGCGCCGCCCCACCAGCGTGATGTCGTACACGTCCCACTGGTCGGGGCCGCGCGAGGCGTTCTCGTTGGGCACCAGGAAGCCGTAGATGCCCCCCATGTGGATGGACTGCGGCTCGGCGGGGCTGTCCTCCACCTGCACCTCGTGGCGCCCGCGCAGGTAGATCCCGCTGTTCCCCTTGGGGGGATAGCGCACCTCGAGGTGCAGCTGGAAGTCGGTGAAGGTCTCGCGGGTGGCCAGGTTGGCGCCGCTCTTCCGGTTGGTGAGCACGCCGTCCTCCACCGCCCACTGGCTGGTGCCGCCGAAGGGCCGCCAGGCCGCCATGTCCTTGCCATCGAACAGCACCACCGGCTCCCCCCACACTGGCGGCGCGGTGCGCCGCAGCAGCGGGGCGCGCACCCCCGTGAACGGCTCGGTGGTCCCCATGGGCGTCACCAGCGTGCCGCGCAGCGTGTCCCCGGCCAGCGTCCCCTCCACCCGCAGGTCGGCGGTGGCCAGCTCCCACTGCGGCGGGATGGCAAAGCGCACCGTGCCGTTCTCCCACGTCACCCGGCTGATGGGGCGCGCGCTCCCGCCGCCGCCCACGAAGCGCCCCACCAGCGTGCGGTGCCCCGACAGCGACACCTCCAGCCACGACGGGTAGCTCCCGTCCTTGCCGGCCACCGTCAGGTCCCACCGGCCGATGATGGGCGCGTTGGCCTGGGCCCCCAGTGGGGCGGCCAGCGCGCCGGTGAGGAGCGCGACGGCGCACCGCGCAACGGCGGACGACGTGGCGAAGGCGACGGGGCGAAGCAGGCGCATGGGCGAGGCAGGGGAAGGGAGTGGACGCTAGGCCAGCCGCAGCGGGAGCGCGCGCAGCCGCTGGCCGGTGAGGGTGAACAGGGCGTTGGCGATGGCGGGGGCCACGGGGGCCAGCATCGGCTCCCCCACGCCGCTGGGCGCCTCGGCCGACGGCATCAGGAGCACCGCCACCGTCGGCGCCTCGGCCAGGCGGATGGGGTGCAGCTGCGGGAAGTTGGCCTGCTCGGCCTGGCCGCCCTTGAAGGTGACCGCCCCGTGCAGCGCCGCGCCGATGCCGTCAATGATTGCGCTCTCGGCCTGCGCCGCCACGTGGTTGGGGTTCACCACCAGCCCGCAGTCGATGGCGCAGGTGACACGGTGCACGCGCGGCGCCCGGTTGGCCCCCAGCGACACCTCGGCCACCTGCGCCACCAGCGTGCCGAACGACCAGTGCAACGCCACCCCGCGCGCCACCGGCGCGCCATCGGGGGCGGGCGCGACGGGCTTCCCCCACTCGGCCGCCTCGGCGGCGCGCTGCAGCACCGCGCGCGCGCGCGGATGGCGCCGCAGCAGCGCCAGGCGAAACGCCACCGGGTCCTGCCCCGCGGCGTGCGCGCACTCGTCCAGGAACGACTCGAAGAAGAACGCCTGGTGCCCGTGCCCCACGCCCCGCCACGACCCCACCGGTACCGGGAGGTCCACGTCGGTGTGCGCCGACCGGAGCGCGGGGAACTCGTAGGGCTGGTCCCACGTCCCTTCGCTGGTGGTCTTGTCGGGGCCCGTGGCGGTGAGCCACAGCAGCCCGCGCGCCGAGATCGCGCGCCACGGCGCCTGCCCGGCGGAGTGCGCCGTGAGGGCGGCCACCGTGCCGTCCGCCCCCAGCCCCGCGCGCAGGTGCGACGCGGTGGCCGGGCGGTAGAAGTCGTGCCGCGTGTCGTCCTCGCGGCTCCAGACCAGCTGCACGGCGGTGCCGGGGACCGCCTTGGCGATGGCGGTGGCCTGGGCCGCGAGATCCGCCTCGAGCCGGCGCCCGAACCCGCCGCCCGCCAGGTGCTGGTGCACGACCACCGCGTCGGTGTCCACCCCGGCCACCTCCGCCACCACGTCGCGCACGAATTGCGGCACCTGCGTGCCGATCCAGATCTCGGCGGTGTACGCCGAGCAGCGCACGGTGGCGTTCATCGGCTCCATGGCGCTGTGCGCCACGTACGCCGACTCGTAGGTGGCCTCCACGCGCCGTGCCGACGCCGCCACCACCTCCTCGGCGTCACCGTACGTGCGCAGCGGGAGCCCGCGCTGCGCCGTGGCCGCCGTGCGCAGCGTGGCGCTGATGGCCGGCGAGTCGGGGACCGGGGTCGTGGGGGGCGTCCACTCCACCGCCAGCGCGGCCAACGCCTGCCGGGCCTGCCACCAGCTGTCGGCCACCACCGCCACCCCCGGCGGATCGCCGGCCTTGCTCCCGGACAGCTGCACCACCGCCCGCACCCCCTGGCGCGCGAGGGCGCCCTCGCGGTTGAACCGGGCCACCGCCGACCCCACCACCGGCGGCATCGCCACGGCGGCAAACTTCATCCCCGGCAGGCGCACGTCGATGCCGTAGGTGACCGCCCCGGTGACCTTGGCCCGCTGCTCCAGCCGCGGCGTGGCGCGCCCGATCACCCGGAACTCCCCCGGCGCCTTGAGGCGCACCTCGCGCGGGCGCTCCGCCGCCGCGGCCGCCGCCAGCGCGCCGTACGGGAACCGCTGCGCGCCCGCCACCACCACCCCGCCCTCGGTGCGGCACTGCGCCACCGGGACGCCCGCCTTGGCCGCGCCGGCCGCCAGCAGCGCCGCCCGCGCCGTGGCCCCCGCCTGCCGCATCGGCTCCCAGCAGTCGGCGATGCTGGACGAGCCGCCGGTCATCATCACGCCGATCTCGCGCATCGTCTTGGCCGTGAGCCAGCGGATGGCGCGCCCAGTGCGCGTGCCGTAGTCGTCGGGGTTGAGCGGCAGCCCGTCCACCATCGCCGCCACGTTGGCATAGATGCGGTCCACGGGGCTGTGCACCACCCGCACCCGCTCCAGCGGCACGTCCAGCTCCTCGGCCATCAGCATGGCCAGCGCCGTGTGGATCCCCTGCCCGATCTCGGCCTTGGGGACCACCACGGTGATCGCCTCGCCGGGGCCGATGGTGAGCCACCCGTTCAGTGGCACCTCGCCCGCCACCGTGTCGGGGAGGTGCGACCCCCGCAGCCGCTGCCGCGGCGGGAGGAACGACCACCCCAGGAACAGGGCGCCGCCGGTGCCGAGCCCGGCCAGGAGGAAGGTGCGCCGCTTCATCGCGCGAAGGGTCAGGGGTGGGCCAGCATGAGGAACCCGTCGAAGGCCCTCATGAGCTACACGATAGCATCGAACAACCGGGCACGTCATCGGCCCACGCCGGACGCCGCGCCGCCAGGTGGGCGTGCGCCGGCTGGTCGTCGTACGGACGCGCCAGCACCGCCTGCAGCGTGCGCAGCCGCGTCACGTCCCCCTGCGCGGCGTCCTGGATGGCCTCCTGCGCCAGGTAGTTGCGCGGGATGTAGCGCGGATTCACGGCGTGCATCGCCGCGCGCCGCGCCTCGGCGGTGCGCCCGGTGCGCGCGTCATGCTCGGCCACCAGCGCGGCCCACTGCGCCAGCCACGCGCGCAGCGCGTCGGCGTGCTGGTCGCGCCGGATGTCGTCGTACCAGCAGTCCCCCAGCGCCGCCAGCGCACCGTCCCCCGCGGGGAGCGGCACCGGCAGCTCCCCCAAGGCGCGAAAGAAGAGGGTGACGTCCCCCTGCGCCTCGTACAGCAGCGCGTATCCCTCACGCACCAGCCGCGTCACCGCCTCCTGCCGGTCGGGGGCGGCGTCGGCCAGCCCCACCTTGGCGGCGCTCATCCGGCGGTGGTCCGCCTGGAAGCGCGTGTCGAAGGCGGCCAGCCCGTCGGCCAGCGGCGCGTCGTCGGGAAACAGCGGCAGCAGCGCCTCGGCCAGCCGCACCAGGTTCCACTGCGCCACCGCCGGCTGCTGCCCGAAGCGGTAGCGCCGCTGCCCCGCGTCGGTGGTGTTGGGGGTGAAGTGCGGATCGAACGCCTCCACCCACCCGTACGGGCCGTAGTCGATGGTGAGCCCCAGCACCGACAGGTTGTCGGTGTTCATCACGCCGTGCACGAACCCCACGCGCATCCAGTGCGCCATCAGCACCGCCGTGCGCGCGCACACCTCGGCAAACCACGCGGCGCGCCGCGCCGTCGCGTCCGCCGGGTGCGCCGCCGCGAGATGCGGGAAGTCGCGCGCGATGGTGAAGTCGGCCAGCCGCTCCAGCAGCGCGTGGTCGCCGCGCGCCGTGTGGATCTCGAAGTTCCCGAAGCGCAGGAACGACGGCGCCACCCGGGTGGTGATCGCGCCCGGTTCGGGCTGCGGGTCCCCGCGGTAGAGGATGTCGCGGATGACCGGCTCCCCGGTGGCCACCAGCGCCAGCGCGCGCGTGGTGGGGACCCCCAGCGCGTGCATCGCCTCGCTGCACAGGAACTCGCGCAGCGACGACCGCAGCACGGCGCGCCCGTCGGCGGTGCGCGAGTACGGCGTGGGGCCGGCGCCCTTGAGCTGCAGCTCCCACCGCGCGCCATCGGTGCCGATCCCCTCCGCCAGCGTGATGGCGCGCCCGTCCCCCAGCTGGCCGGCCCAGTGCCCGAACTGGTGCCCCCCGTAGCAGGCGGCGTAGGGGCGCATCCCCGGGAGCACCAGGTTCCCCCCCAGCAGCTGCGGAAACTCCGGGGCGTGGATGTCGGCGGGGGAGAACCCCACCTGCGCCGCCACGTCGGGAGCCCACGCCAGCAGCCGCGGCGCGGCCACCGGGGTGGGGGTCACCGGGCTCCACGCGGCCCCCAGCACCTGCCGGCGGCTGTTGGCCGGGTTGGGGTCTCCCGGCAGCTCGTCGGTAAAGCGCTGGTCGAGGCGAAGGGCGGCGGCGAAAGGCACGAGGGAAAGGTAGCGCGGCAAGCCCCGCTCCCTAGCCATGTGTTGACAATGAGCGTACACAAGACCGACATTTGTATGGTGCTTGTCCATACACAAATCGCGGAGATCGCATGCGGAGCACGGTGATCAACCTCCGGGCGCGCCCGGAGCAGCGCGACCTGATTGACCAGGCGGCGGCCGTCGTGGGGCAGAACCGGTCGGATTTCATGCTCGAGGCCGCCAGCGCCCGGGCGCAGGCGGTGCTGCTGGAGCAGGTGTTCTTCCAGCTGGATGACGCGGCCTTTGCGTCGTTCCACGCGTGGCTCGATGCACCGCCGACTCCCAACCCCGGGCTCGACCGTCTGATGACGGTGCGCCCGCCATGGGAGGCCGGGCCGTCGTGACGGGTGGGTGGCGCCCCCCGGAGCCGCTGGCGGCGCACCACGTCCTGGAGGGATTCACCTCCGGCGAACCGGTGCTCGACGAGTGGCTGCGAAAGCGGGCCCTCGGGAACCAGGTGAGCGGAGCCAGCCGCACCTTTGTGGTGACCGACGCGGCCGACCTGGTGCTGGGGTACTACGCGCTCGCGGCCGGGGCGGTGGCCCGTGCGGCCGCCTCGGCACCCGTCCGCCGCAACATGCCTGAACCCGTCCCCGTGATCGTGCTGGCGCGGCTGGCGGTGGACCGCCGGGCGCAGGGGATGCGACTGGGGAGCGCGATGCTGCGCGACGCGGTGCAACGCGCCCGGGTGGTGGCCGGCCACGCGGGGGTGCGGGCGCTCCTGGTGCACGCCCTGCACGAGCGGGCCCGCGACTTCTACCTTCGGTATGGATTCGAATCGTCGCCGGTGGCGCCGATGACCCTCATGCTGCGACTCTGACGCGCCCCGCCACCAGACGCCACGCCCCCATGCCCCGCTACGCCAAGCCCTCCGAGCAGGAGCTCGCCGCGCGCCTCACCCGCGAGCAGTTCGCGGTCACGCAGCAGTGCGGCACCGAGCCCCCCTTCCGCAACGCCTACTGGGACCACCACGAGCCCGGGCTGTACGTGGACGTCGCCAGCGGCGAGCCGCTGTTTGCCAGCGTCCACAAGTTCGACTCGGGCACGGGGTGGCCCAGCTTCACCCGCCCGGTGGCCCCCAACGTCACCGAGCACGCCGACCACGCCCACGGCATGCGCCGCGTGGAGGTGCGCTCGCGCCATGGCGACTCGCACCTGGGGCACGTGTTCCCCGACGGCCCGCGCGAGGACGGCGGGCTGCGCTACTGCATCAACTCCGCGGCGCTCCGCTTCGTCCCCGTGGCCGAGCTGGCCGCGCAGGGGTACGGGGAGTTCCTGCCGCTGTTCGGCCTGCCGGCCGAGCCGACGACCGATTCACCGAGGGAGACGCCGTGAGCACGGAAGGCACTGCAGCGACGCACGAGGTGGCCATCCTGGCCGGGG
Source organism: Gemmatimonadota bacterium (assembly GCA_018969225.1). Taxonomy (GTDB): domain Bacteria; phylum Gemmatimonadota; class Gemmatimonadetes; order Gemmatimonadales; family Gemmatimonadaceae; genus Gemmatimonas. The sequence goes on from JAGWYS010000029.1 coordinate 9,130, forward strand.
GGTGCTTCTGGGGGATGGAGGAGCTGCTCCGCGCCATCCCGGGGGTCATCGACACCGACGTGGGGTACACCGGCGGGTGGGTGGCCAACCCGCGCTACGAGGACACGCACCACAGCAAGAGCGGGCACGCCGAGGCGGTGCGCATCGTCTTCGACCCGGCGGTGCTGCCCTACGAGGTGCTGCTGCGCGACTGGTTCTTCCGCATGCACGACCCCACCACGAAGGACCGGCAGGGGAACGACATCGGGACGCAGTACCGGAGCGCCATCTTCTACACCACGCCGGCGCAGCAGGCCACGGCGGAGCGGGTGAAGGCCGAGGTGGACGCGTCGGGGGCGTGGCCGGGGCCGGTGGTGACGCAGGTGGTGCCGGAGGCCACGTGGTGGCCGGCGGAGGGGTACCACCAGGACTACCTGCGGAAGAATCCCGGGGGGTACACCTGCCACTTCATGCGGTAGGGGGGAGGTGCCTGTTGGAGTTGGAGTTGGAGGTGGAGGTGGAGGTGGAGGTGGGGGCGCGGGTGAGTTGCTGAGGGGGTGACCGGGGGGCAGGTTAGGCGGGTGCGGGGGGATCCCCCCCGGAGTGTCCACCTTTCTCCCTCCTGCCCATGTCCCCGACGTTGGTGCGTGCGGTCGCCCGACCGGCGATCCTCTCCCTGGCCGGCGCGGCCCTCCTTGCCAGCACCGCCGCGGCGCAGCGCGGCAAGGCCAAGGTGGCCGCTGCGGCGGCGCCTGCCGGCCCCATCCCGGTGGCCACGGAGTTCAACGCCCTCCACTTCCGCTCCATCGGCCCCGCCACGATGTCCGGGCGCGTGGCCGACGTGGCGGTGTACGAGGCCAACCCGGCGGTGTACTACGTGGCCACCGCGCACGGCGGCGTGTGGAAGACCACCAACGCCGGCACCACCTTCACGCCCCTCTTCCAGGACCAGGGGCTGATGTCCATCGGCGACGTGGCCGTGTCGCAGCAGGACCCCGACGTGGTGTGGGTGGGCACCGGCGAGTCCAACAACCGGCAGAGCGGCTCGTGGGGGAGCGGCGTCTACAAGTCCACCGATGGCGGGAAGCGCTTCGCGCTCGTCGGGCTCCCCGACTCCAAGCACATCAACCGCATCGTCATCCACCCCGCCAACGCCAACGTGGTGCTGGTGGCGGCCACGGGACCGCTGTACGGCCCCGGCGGCGACCGCGGCGTGTTCAAGACCACCGACGGCGGGATGACCTGGAAGAAGGTGCTGGCGGGGGATGACGACACCGGCGCCAACGACCTGGTCATGGCGGCCTCCGACCCCAGCATCCTGTACGCCAGCCTCTACCAGCGGCGGCGCAGCGCCTGCTGCATGAACGGCGGCGGCCCCGGGAGCGCGCTGTACAAGAGCACCGACGGCGGCGACACGTGGACCAAGGTCACCGGCGCCGGCTTCCCCACTGGCCCGCTGGGGCGCATCGCGGTGGACGTGTTCCGCAACGCCCCCGGCATGGTCTACGCGCTGGTGGAGGGTCCTGCCACGGCGGCGGGCGGCGCGCGTGGGGCGGGTGGAGGTGGCGGTGGTGGCGGCGGCGGCGGCGCCGGCGGGCAGGGCGGGCCGGGGATGGCGCCGCAGGCGCCCGCGGGCGGCGCCACCGGCATCTACCGCTCCACCGACGGCGGCACCACGTGGACCAAGATGAGCGGCACCAACGCGCGCCCCATGTACTTCAGCCAGCTGCGCATCGACCCCGTGAACCCCGACCGCGTCTACCTGGGCGGGGTGGGGCTCCACCTGTCGGTGGACGGTGGCCGCACCTTCGAGGCCGACGCCGCGCTGGTCACTCACGACGACGTCCACGCCATCTGGATCAACCCCGCCAACCCGCTGCACGTCCTCATCGGCAACGACGGCGGGCTGGCGGTCTCCTGGGACCAGAGCCGCACCTGGCAGTTCATCCCCAACCTGCCGGTGGGGCTGTTCTACCACGTCAGCTACGACATGGAGCAGCCGTACAACGTGTGCGGCGGCATGCAGGACAACTACGACTGGTGCGGTCCCAGCGCGTCGCGCATGAGCCGCGGCATCTTCAACCAGGACTGGTTCCAGATCCTGGGCGGCGACGGCTTCGTGGCGCTCCCCGACCTGCGCGACAGCCGCATCGTCTACACCGAGTCGCAGGACGGCAACATGATCCGCCGGAACGTGGTCACCGGCGAGTCGCGCGCCATCCGCCCCACGCCGCAGAACGTCACCAACGCCACCCGCGGCGAGGCGTACCGCTTCCACTGGGACACGCCGCTGGTGCGCTCGGCGCACGATCCGGGGGTGCTGCTGGCCGCCGCCAACCGCGTCTTCCGCACCCGCGACCGCGGCGACTCGTGGGAGGCGATCTCCCCCGACCTCACCAGGAAGGCGTCGCGCGACACCATCGTCACCATGGGGGTGGCGGGGAAGGACATCACCATCGCCCGCAACGACGGCATCTCGCAGTGGCCCGCCATCGTGGCGCTCGCCGAGTCGCCGAAGCAGCCCGGCGTGCTGTACGCGGGCACCGACGACGGCACCGTGCAGGTCACGCGCGACGACGGGAAGAGCTGGACCGACATCACCGGGAACCTCCCCGGCTTCCCCGCCGGCCACGCCTTCGTGAGCGAGGTGGTGCCGTCGGCCTTCGACGCGGCCACGGTGTACGTGACGGTGGACAACCACCGGCTGAACGACTTCGCCCCGTACGCGTGGGTGAGCACCGACTACGGCGCCACCTTCCGCTCCATCGCGGGCGGGCTGCGCGGCGAGGTGGTGCGCACCCTCACCGAGGACACGCGCAACCCCGACGTGCTGTACGTGGGCACCGAGACGGGCATCATGCTGTCGCTGGACCGCGGCGCCACCTGGCGCCGCCTCAAGGCCAACTTCCCCGACGTGCGCGTGGACGAGCTCACCATCCACCCGCGCGACAACGCGCTGCTGGTGGCCACGCACGGGCGCGCGCTGTGGATCCTGGACCACCTGGAGCCCATCCAGGAGTACGCCGCCGCGCAGAAGGCCGACGCGGCGCTGTTCACCCCGGGGCCGTCGCTGCAGTGGAAGGGGAAGGACGACCGGAACGACGAGTTCTGGGGGCACCAGTTCTTCACCGGCGAGAATCCGCCCGCCGAGGCGGTGATCCAGTTCCACCTGAAGAAGCCGGCGGCGTCGCCGCTGCTGCGCATCCGCGACGCGGCCGGCGCGCTGGTGCGCGAGCTGCCGGTCCCCGAGGCGCGGAACGTGGCGGGGATCCAGACGGTGTGCTGGGACCACCGCGTGACGCCGGTGGCCGAGGCGGCGGCGGGGCCCGCGGGCGGGCGCCCCGGGCTCACCCCGCCCGCCACGCGCCGCCCGGTCCCCGGGATCCCCGAGCCGCTCCCCGAGGTGGGGTACAAGCCGGAGAACCCCTGCGCCCCGGCGGGCGGTGGTGCCGGCGGCGGCTTCGGTCGCTTCGGCGGCGGCGCCGGGCAGGGGCCGCAGGTGCTCCCCGGGCAGTACACGGTGGAGCTGGTGGCCGGCGGTGCGGTGGTGGGCAGCAAGCCGCTCACCATCGTGATGGACCCCAAGGTGGCGCTCACCGCCGCCGAACGCACCGCGTGGCAGGCGCTGGCCATGGGGTTGCACGAGACGCACGCCAAGGCGGTCGCGGCGGTGGCGCCGCTGAATGCGCTGCAGGCGGCGGTGCGGGCCGCGGCGGCCAAGGCCGATTCGCTGGGGGCCGCGCTCCCCGACAGCGTGAAGGGCCAGTGGACGGCGTTCCGCCGCGACTATGACGCGGTGCGCGGGCGGCTCACGGCGGGGCCGGCCTTTGGCGGCGGCTTCGGTGGCGGCGCCCCGGCGGCGGAAGGGGAGGCGCCGGCCGGGGGGCAGCAGGGTGGTGGCCCGCCGCAGGCCAGCCCGCTCACGCGCCTCACCACCATCAAGGGGCTTGTTGTGGCCAGCTGGGAGGTGCCCGGCGCGTGGACCATGCAGCAGGCCCAGTCGGCCAGGGCTGATGTCGAGAAGGCCATCGCCGATGCCGCGGTGTTCGCGCCGCGGGTGGAGGCCATGCGGGCGCTGCTGGCCACGGCGGGGGTGACGCTGGGGCGGTAACGGACGAGGGGTCAGGCGGTGAGGTGGGAGTTGTCGTTGTGGTTGTCGTTGCAGTTGAAGGTGAACTGCAACCACAACCACAACTACAACCACAACCACAACTCCCCCCTCCCCACCTCAGGTCTGGTCCTTCCGCGCCACCAGCTCGATCTCCACCCGCGCGCCCAGCGGCAGCCCCGCCACCGCCACCGTCGTCCGCGCCGGGAACGGCGCCGCGAACCGCGCCTGGTACGCCCGGTTCATCGCCGGGAAGTCCGCCATGTCCACCAGGTACACGTTGCACTTCACCACGTGGTCCATGGTGAGCCCGGCGTCTTCCACCACCGCCTGCAGGTTGTCGAACACGCGGTGCGTCTGCGTCTCCACGTCACCCTCCACCAGGCGGTTGGTGGCCGGGTCGATGGGCGTCTGCCCCGAGCAGTACAGCAGGTCGCCCGCCCAGATGGCGTGCGAGTAGGGGCCCAGGGCGGCGGGGCCGCGGGGGGAGGGAGCGGCAAGGCGGGGCATGGCAGGCGCGGGCAAGAGGACAGGGGCGCCAGGGACCGTCCCCGGCGCCGCCGTCAAATGATATTCCGCTCCCGCAGCGGCCGCCCCTCGACCAGCCGCTCCACCCCCAGCGGCGACAGGTCCAGCGTCTGGTAGCGCCCCGTGGCCACCAGCTCCGCCACGCCGCGCCCCACGGCGGGGGCCTGCTGCAGCCCGTGCCCCGAGAACCCCGCGGCCACCGCCACGTTCTCCGTCCCTGGGAGCCACCCCACCAGCCCGTTCTGGTCCACCGTGTTGTACTCGTAGTACCCCGCCCACGCCCCCGTCACCCGCAGCGCGTCGAACGCGGGCACCCGCTCGGCCATCCGCGGCCAGATGAAGTCGGTGAAGCGCGCGTGGTCCACCTGCTCCAGCGGCACGTCGTCGTGGTCCATCCCCGGCGCCGGGGGCGCACCGCAGAGGAACCGCCCCGGCGCCCCCTCGGGGCGGAACCAGAGGCCGCTGGGGTCGATCACCAGCGGGCAGTGCGGCAGCGGCGCGGGGCCCTCCACCACGAACACGTCGCGCTTGCGCGCCCGCACCGGCAGGTCGAAGCCGGCCAGCGCCGCCACGGGGGCCGACCACGCGCCGGCGGCAATCACCACCGCGTCGGCCGGGTGCACCGCCCCCGACGCGGTGCGCACCCCCGTGACGCGCGCCCCCTCCCGCACCAGCCCCGTCCCCTCGTCCTCCACGAAGCGCGCGCCGTGCGCCTGCGCGTGGTCGCGGAAGGCGCGCAGCGCCCGGTAGCCGTCAAACCACCCCTCGCCGCTGGTGGGCGAGCGCTCCCCCAGGGACCCCAGCACGATCCCGTCCAGCGCCAGCCAGGGGAAGCGCGCCGCCAGCCCCTCCCGGTCCAGCAGCGCCACCCGCGCCCCGTGCGCCGTCTGCAGCGCATGGTTCTCGCGCAGCACCGGCGCCCCGCCCTCGGTGGCCAGGTACAGGTACCCCGGCTCCTCCAGGGCGATGCCGGGGCGTTCGTCCCCCACGGCCAGCGCGTCCCCGATCTGCCGGTAGAACAGCAGGCTCTCCTGCGACAGCCGGATGTTGATGGCGGTGGAGAACTGCTGGCGGATGGCGCTGGCCGAGAGCGCGCTGGAGGCGCGCCGGTAGGCGGCGTCGCGCTCCAGCACCAGCGGCGCGACGCCGTGGTGGCGGGCCAGGAAGGAGGCGGTGGCGGCCCCCATGACCCCGCCGCCGATGATGACCACGTGCATGGCTCTTTCGGAAGGAAGGTTCGGACGTAGCTTCTAAACATGATTCCCAGCCTAGGCGCCCGACAGGTCCACGACGCGCTGCCGTGGACCCCCCTGGCCGACGCCCTCGCGCGGGCCTTCGCGCGCCCCGGGGACACCACCGTGCCGGTGCGGCACGCGCACGGCATGGGAGGCGACGACACGCTTCTCCTCATGCCTGCCTGGCACGACCGCGCCCTGGGGGTCAAGCTGGTCACCGTCGTCCCCGGCGCCGCCGCCCGCGGCGGGCGGACCGTCTCGGCCTCCTACCTCCTCATGGACCGGGACACCGGCGCCCCGCGGGCGCTGCTGGACGGGGAGGCGCTCACGGTGCGCCGCACCGCGGCGGTGTCGGCGCTGGCGGCGCGCCATTCCGCGCGCGCCGACGCCGCCACGCTGCTGGTGGTGGGGACGGGCGCGTTGGCCCCGTGGATGGCGCGGGCGCACGTGGCGCTGCGCCCCGGGATCACCCGCGTGCTCGTGTGGGGGCGCACGGTCGCGCGCGCCGCCGCGGTGGCGGCGGTGCTCTGGTCCGAGGGGCTGCCCGCCGAGGTGGCGCTGGACCTGGAGGCGGCGGTGCGCGGCGCCGACATCGTCTGCTGCGCCACCACCGCGCACGCCCCCGTGGTGCGGGGGGCGTGGCTGGCCCCGGGCACGCACCTGGACCTCGTGGGCGGGTTCACCCCCGCCATGCGCGAGGCGGACGACGACGCCGTGCGGCACGCCCACATCACCGTGGACAGCTATGACGGCGCGTTCGCCGAAGCGGGGGACCTGCTGGACCCCATGGCGCGCGGCGTGATCGCGCGCGACCAGGTGGTGAGCGACCTGGGCGGGGTGTTGCGCGGCGAACGCGTGGGGCGCCCCGACCCGCAGGCCATCACGCTGTTCAAGTCGGTGGGGACCGCGCTGGCCGACCTGGCGGCGGCCGAGCTGGTGATGCGCACGCCGCGTTTCGAAGGGGGGGTGGCATGAGACGGGTGACGGCAGGGCACGCCGCCGTGGCACGGCGGGCGGTGCGAGGGCTGGCGCTCGCGGCGGCCTGCGCCGCGACGGCTTCCGTCGCCGGCGCACAGCCGGCGTCCCAAGCGCCCGCGCTGGACGTGCTCATCACCGGCGGCACGGTGTACGACGGCACCGGGGGCGCCGGACGCGTCGCGGCGGTGGGGATCCGCGGCGACCGCGTGGTGCTGGTGGGCGACGTCCCCGCGGGGACCACTGCGGCGCGGCGCATCGACGCCACGGGGCTCATCGTGGCCCCCGGCTTCATCGACCCGCACACGCACGGGTTCGAGGGGCTCCCGCGCCTGTCGGAGGCGCGGCGGCAGCACCGGTCGGCGCTGATGCAGGGCGTCACCACCGTGGCGCTGGGCGCCGACGGGCGCGGTCCAGTGGAGGTGGCCGACGTGCTGGGGCGGTCGGAGGCGCTGGGGGTGGGGACCAACGTGTATGCCATGGTCGGCTTCGGCACCGTGCGCGGCCGTGTCATGGGGAACAGCTCGGCCGCCGCCACGCCGGCGCAGGTGGACAGCATGCGCGCGCTGGTGACGCGCGCCATGCGCGAGGGGGCGTTCGGCGTGGGGTCGGGGCTCTTCTACGCGCCGCAGAGCTTCGCCGCCACCGACGAGGTGATCGCGGTGGTGTCGGCGGCCAAGCCCTTCGGCGGCGTGTATGACACGCACCAGCGCGACGAGAGCAGCTACGGCATCGGGTTGCTGGCGTCGGTGGACGAGAGCATCCGCATCGGCTGCACGTCGGGGCTCACCGCCAACATCGGGCACATCAAGGCGCTGGGGGTGGACGTGTGGGGGCAGGCGCGGGCGGTGCTCGACCGCATGGCGGCGGCGCGCGCGCGGGGGTGCGCGGTGACCGCCGACCAGTACCCGTGGACCGCCAGCGGCACGGGGCTCTCGGCGTCGCTGGTGCCGCGGTGGGCGCAGGCCGGCGGGCGCGACTCGCTGGCCGCGCGCGCCCGCGACGCCGCAACGCGCGAGCGGATGCTGGCCGAGATGCGCGACAACCTGCGCCGGCGCGGCGGCGACAGCACGCTGCTGATGGTGAGCGGCGGGGTGAACGCGCAGGGGTACCTGGGGAAGACGCTCAAGCAGCTGGCCGCCGAGCGTGGCACGCCCGCGGTGGAGACGGCGCTGGAGATGGTGCTGGCGGGGCTCGATCTGGGGGTGGCGTCGTTCAACATGACCGAGGACGACATCGCCACCTTCATGCGCGACCCCTTCGTGATGACCAGCAGTGACGGCTCCGACGGGCACCCGCGGCTGTACGGCACCTACCCGCGGAAGATCCGGAAGTACGTGCTGGACACCCCGGTCATCACCATGGCGCGGATGATCGCGTCCTCCAGCGGGCAGGTGGCGGCCGTGTACGGCATCGCCGACCGCGGCGTGCTGCGCGCGGGGGCGTTCGCCGACGTGATCGTCTTCGACCCGGCCACCATCCGCGACGCGGCCACGTACACGGCCCCCACGGCGCTGGCGGTGGGGATGCGGTGGGTGTTCGTGAACGGCGTGGCGGCGGTGGCCGACGGGGCGCCCACCGGGGCGCTGGCGGGGCGGGGGCTGCGGCGCGCGGGGATGGCGGGGCGGTAGGGACGTCCCCGGGCGGGACGATTCGCGGGGCGCTGGCTCCCGGACGCCTGCGCGCCGGGCTAGCTTGTACGGCTGCTCGTTCGGAAGGCGTTCACGCCTCCTCCCGCCCGCCTGTCCCCTCCGGAGTCCCACATGAAGGATCCCACCCCCCGTCGCGCCATGCGCGCGCTGCTGTTCCCCGTGCTGCTGGGCGCCCTCGCGCCGTTCGTCACGCCGATGCCACGGCTGGCCGCGCAGGGCGCCGCGCAGGGGGCCCGGGTCACGGGCACCGTCACCGACTCCGCTTCGGGCGCTCCGCTGGCCGCCGTGCAGCTGGTCCTCGCGCGCGGCACGTCGCGCTACGAGGCCCGCTCCAACGCCGACGGCCGCTTCGTGTTCCCGGCCGTCCCCGGGGGCAGCTACGGGCTCGAGGCGCTGCGCCTCGGCTACCGGCGCGTGGTGCGCGCGGGGATCGCCATCCCCGCCAGCGGCCCCTTCACGCTCGACGTGAAGATGACCGCCGCCGCGCTCAACCTGCAGGCCGTCGTCACCACCGGGATCGTGGACCCCACCAGCGGCACGCGCGTCCCCTTCACCGTCGGCCGCGTCAGCGCCGAGGACGCGCCCGTCCCCGCCACCAACGCGCTGGAGACCATCCAGGGGAAGATCGCCGGCGTCAGCGTGATCCCGCAGGGGCAGGCCGGCAGCGGCACCAACATCCAGCTGCGCACCCCCACCTCCATCAGCAAGTCCAACGCCCCGCTCATCGTCGTGGACGGGGTCATCCTGACGCAGTCGTTCGACGCGGCCAGCGCCGACCTGCAGTCCATGGACATCGAGAGCGTGGAGGTGGTGAAGGGCGCTGCGGCGGCCTCGCTGTACGGCTCGCGCGCCTCGGCCGGCGTGATCCAGATCCGCACGCGCCGCGGCACCGGGCTGGCCGAGGGGACCACCAAGTTCACCGTCCGCTCGGAGTACGGCAGCAACTCGCTCCCCACGCGCGTGCGGTGGGCCAACTCGCACTTCTACCTGGTCAACGACCAGGGGGACTGGGTCAACGCGGCGGGGCAGGTGGTGCCGCGCGAGCAGCGCGTCCCCGAGCCGGCGTGGAGCCGCTTCCAGGACAACGCCTACAAGCCCGGGACGGCGTTCGACCAGGTGCAGCGCTTCTTCGACCCCGGCAACTTCGTCCGGAACTCGCTCAACATCGCGCAGAACGGGGCGAAGACCAACTGGTTCTTCTCGTACGTGAACGGGCGCGAGGACGGCGTGGTGCTCAACGCCGGGCGCTACGACCAGAACGACTTCCGCCTCAACCTCGACCACCGGCCCCGCGCCGACCTGCAGTTCGGGGTGAGCGCGTACTACAGCAAGTCGCGCCGGCAGAACGTGTACGACGACACCTTCTTCGACCTGATCAACCAGGCGCCCGACGTGGACCTGCGGCAGCCCGACCCGGACGGCACGCCCTTCGTGTTCCAGCCCGACTTCGAGGGGCGCGAGGAGAACCCGCTGTACGTCCTGTCCACCGAGCAGAACTTCCGCAACCGCGCCCGCTTCAACGGGAGCCTCGAGGGGCGCTACACCCCGCGCTCGTGGCTCACCGTGGACGCCAACCTCAGCTACGACCGCTCCGACCGCTACAACACCTTCTTCCTGGACCAGGGGGTCAAGACCGAGGGCTTCGGCAACGGCGGCCCCGGCGAGCTGTCGCGCTTCAACGGCATCACCAACGCCCTCAACGCGTCGGTGTCGGCCAACCTCCTCAAGAAGCTCGGCGACTTCACCCTGCGCTCCACGGTGCGCGGGCTGATGGAGCGCGAGACCAACGACCTCACCAGCGCCAGCGGCAACACGCTGGCCACGCCGGGGGTCAACTCGCTCAACAACGCCACCATCCGCTTCATCTCCTCCACCAGCGAGACGATCAAGACCAACGGCCTGTTCATCACCGGCGCGGCCGACTGGAAGGGGCGCGTGGTGGTGGACGGGCTGGTGCGGCGCGACGGGAGCTCGCTGTTCGGCCCCGAGGAGCAGCAGAACTGGTTCTACCGGGCCAGCGGCGCCTGGCGCGTGTCGGAGGAGTCGTGGTGGCCCTTCAAGCGCGTCAACGAGTTCAAGCTGCGCGCGTCGCAGGGCACCGCCGGCGGGCGCCCCGACTTCAACGACCAGTACGAGACGTACAACTTCGTCGAGGGCGGCGGGCTCGTGAAGGCCAACCTCGGCAACCGCTTCCTCAAGCCCGAGTACTCCAAGGAGACCGAGTTCGGCATCGACGCCATCATCGACAACCGCTGGTCGATCCAGCTGTCGCGCGCCCGGCAGGTCACCACCGACCAGCTCATCCTCATCCCCCTGGCCGGCTGGTTCGGCTACGCCAACCAGTGGCAGAACGCCGGCACCGTCACCGGCAGCACCTGGGAGGGGACGTTGGAGGCGCAGGTGATCCGCCGCCCCACCGTCACCTGGCGCACCGGGCTGGTGGCCGACCGCTCGCGCAACCGCATCACCGAGTTCAACCGCAGCTGCTTCGTCACCGGCACCATCGGCTTCCGCTGCGCCAACGAGACGCTGGGGAACATGTACGGCTTCCGCTTCCTCCGCGGCGCCGGCGAGCTGCCGGCCGACGCCAGGGGCAGCGCCGACCAGTTCGCGGTGAACGACGACGGGCTGCTGGTGTGGGTGGGCCCGGGCAACACCTTCAAGGACGGCGAGGGGAAGCGCCTCTGGGGGACCACCTCCACCATCGGCACCACCGTGTACAACTGGGGGATGCCCATCCAGCTGCGCGACTCGGTGGGGAACGCCGCGGTGGTGCGCATCGGCGACGGCAACCCCGACTTCCGGATGGGGTGGTCCAACACGATCGGCTGGCGCAGCCTCCAGCTGTTCATGCTCTGGGACGCCCAGGTGGGCGGCGACAACTACAACAACACCAACCAGCGCATGTACCAGTACGGCCGCAGCAGCGACGTGGACCAGGCCGGCAAGCCGCAGGAGCTGAAGAAGACGGTGGAGTACTACGTGGCGCTGTACGCCGCGGCCAGCCCCACCGACTACTTCGTCGAGGACGCCAGCTTCGTGAAGCTGCGCGAGCTGTCGCTGCGCTACCGCCTCCCCCCCGCCTTCGCCCGCGCGGTGAACCGGCTGGGCGGCGAGTCCATGGCGCTCTCGGTCATCGGGCGCAACCTGCTGACGTTCACCCGGTACAAGGGCTACGACCCCGAGGTGGGGTCGGTGCTCAACCGCTTCGACAGCTTCGCCTATCCGCGCTACCGCACGCTGACGGGCAGCGTCGAGATCACCTTCTGAGCGCCGAGCCACCCATGACCAACCGCATCCGACCCCTCGCGGGGATCCCGGCGCTGGCGCTGGCCCTCGGCGCCTGCCAGGACCTCACCGTCACCAACCCCAACCGACCGGACGCCGAGCGCGCCACCGCGCAGCCGCTCACCACCGAGTCGTTCGTGGCCACCTCGTTCCGCACCTTCTTCCCGGTGGCGGGGCACGGCAGCTATCCCAGCTGGGCCTTCTCCACCATGGCGCTCGACGTCACCTCCGGCTTCGCCGACTTCGGCCAGCTGGAGCTGTCGGCGTTCCCGCGCACCGCGTGGAACAACTCGCCGGTGAACGTGCGCCGGCAGGTGAACGAGAACCCGTGGTACGCCTTCTACCGCACCAGCTCCGCCGCCACCGACGTGGTCAAGGGCGTGGACCGCGGGCTGGTGATCGTGGACGCCCCCCGCACCGCCCGCGCCAAGGCGATGGGGAAGTTCATGCAGGGGCTGTCCCACGGCCATCTGGGGCTCATCTACGACAAGGCCGTGATCGTGGACGAGAAGGTGAACCTGGACACGGTGAAGACCCCCACCTTCTCCCCCTACCGGGACGTGGTGGCGGCGGGCATCGCGCAGATTGACGCCGCCATCGCGGTGGCCAACAGCCAGCCCGCCATCACCTACCCGGTGGAGGCGTGGCTCTTCCAGGGGCTCACCCGCGACCAGTTCGTGCGCCTGGCCAACTCGATGGTGGCGCGCCTGATGGTGTACGCGCCCCGCACCCGCGCCGAGCGCGCGGCGGTGAACTGGAACGAGGTGATCCGCCGCGTGGACGCCGGCATCCAGGCGGATTTCACCCCGGTGGCGCAGCTGGACATCCTCGTGGACGACTGGAAGCGGCTGCTGGCGCGCCTCCGCACCACGGGGCGTCCCTCGGACTTCGGCCGCCCGAGCTACTGGCTGGTGGGGCCGGCCGACTCCACCAACGGCTACGTCAACTGGCTCAACACCCCCATCGACAACCGCCAGCCGTTCCAGATCCGCACCCGCGACCGGCGCATCCAGGGCACCACCGGCCCGGCCTCCCCCGGCAAGTACATGGGGTACAATCTCAACAACCTGTTCGCCGTCAGCCGCGGCACGTGGCGCTTCTCGCACTACTACTACCTGCGCTACGGCACCGGCACCACCTGGCAGACGGGGCCGCAGCCCGCGGTCACGGTGGCCGAGATGGACCTCATCAAGGCCGAGGCGCTCATCCGGCTGGGGCGCGCGGCGGAGGCGGTGCCCCTCATCAACAAGACGCGCGTGGCCAACGGCGAGCTGCCGCCGGTGACGGTGGACGGCCCCCCCGACCAGCCGGGGTGCGTGCCGCGCAAGGCCAGCGGCGCCTGCGGCTCGCTGTGGGATGCGCTCCGCTACGAGAAGCTCATCGAGCTGGTGGGGGTCAACGGCATCGTGTCGTACTTCGACGCCCGCGGGTGGCAGACGCTGCCGCAGGACACCCCCATCCACTTCCCCATCCCGGGGCGCGAGCTGGCCACGCTGCAGCTCCCCAACTACACCTTCGGCGGCCCCGGCGGGCAGGGGAGCGCCCCGGCGCCCGATCCCGAGCGGTGCCCGGTGGCCGGGCTGGCGCGGTGCCCGCAGTGACCTGACGCGCGCGTCGGTGCCGCATGCGCCACGGGGTCCGGCCAGCTGACCGGACCCCGTGGTCGTTCGGGGGGGGAGGGGCAGCCCCTCGCGGGGCGATGGCCGTCGTGCCATCACAATGGCGTTTGGCGCTACCAAACGCTAAACTACTGACATGATCGACCGGCCCGCCTGGACCGCCCGCATCGAGGCCGCCTGGCAGCGGCGTTCCGTCTGCTGGCTGCAGGGGGTCCGCCGCGCCGGCAAGACCGTGCTCGCGCGCGCGCTCCCCGACGTCGCCTACTTCGACTGCGAACTCCCCAGCGTCCGGCGCGCCCTGCGCGACCCCGAAGGCTTCCTCGAGGAGCACGCCGGACGGCGCCTCGTCCTCGACGAGGTCCACCGCCTCGACGACCCCGCCGAGCTGCTGAAGATCGCGGCCGACCACCACCCCGCCACGCGCGTGCTCGCCACCGGCTCGTCCGGCCTGTCGGCGCGCGCCAAGTTCCGCGACACCCTCGCCGGACGAAAGGCCGAGGTCTGGCTGACGCCGATGACCGCCGCCGACCAGCGCGCCTTCGGCGACCCCGCCCTCCCCCGGCGGCTCGCCCACGGAGGGTTGCCGCCGTTCTTCCTCGCCAACGCCCCCGCCGAGCGTGACATGCAGGAGTGGGTGGACGCCTATTGGGCCCGGGACATCCAGGAGCTGTTCCGCCTCGAGAAGCGCACCCCGTTCATCCGCCTCTTCGAGCTGCTCCTCGCCGACAGCGGCGGGATCTTCGAGGCCACCCGCTTCGCGCGCGCCTGCGAAGTGAGCCGCCAGACCGTCATGAACTACCTGGCCGTGCTCGAGGCCACCTTCGTGATGCACGTGGTGCGCCCGTTTGCCACCAACCCCTCGGCCGAGCTGGTCGCCGCGCCGCGCGTCTACGGCTTCGACACGGGGTTCGTCGCCACCTTTCGCGGTTGGTCGCCCCTGCGGCACGACGACTTCGGGCCCCTCTGGGAGCACCTCGTCCTCAACGAACTGCACGCGGCCCGGCAGCGGCGCGACGTGCACTACTGGCGCACCAAGGGCGGG
>JAGWYS010000268.1 GCA_018969225.1 Gemmatimonadota bacterium
CCGCCAGCGCGCCCACCAAGGCGCACACGAGCCGCACCGCGCCCGGCGCGGCGACGAATCGGAGAGGCGGGGTGCGCCGGGTGGCGCCGGAGCGCATGATTAGGGGATCAGTGGGGAGCGTCGCGGGAAAGATACACCGCGCCCCTGCCCCCGGTTGCCCGCGTCCGCCGCCCGTTCCGGAGCTGCCATGCCCAAGGCGTGCCCCCTCTGCGGCACCTCGTACGATGACACCGCCACCTTCTGCCCCGCCGACGGCGCCGCCCTGCGCGTGGCGGGCGCCCCCGACACGCTGGTGGGGACGGTGATTGCCGACCGGTACCTGGTGACCGAGGCGCTGGGGGAGGGGGGGATGGGGACGGTGTACCTGGCCCGTCACGTCCGGCTCCCGCAGCAGGCGGCCATCAAGGTGATGCGCCCCGAGATCCTGGGGGACCCCACGGCGCTGGCGCGCTTCCACCGCGAGGCGGCGGTGGTGGCCACCATCGAGCACGAGCGCGTGGTGCGCGTGTACGACGTGGGGGAGACCCCCGACGGGTTGGTGTACCTGGCCATGGAGTTCGTCCCCGGGCGCACGCTCAAGGCGCTGCTGGAGGAGGCCGGGGCGCTGGCGCCGGCGCGCGCGGCGGCGCTGGTGCGGCAGGTGGCCGAGGGGCTGGAGGCGGCGCACCGGAAGGGGATCGTGCACCGCGACCTCAAGCCCGACAACGTGATGGTGATGGCCGATCCCGACGGCAGCGAGCGGTGCAAGGTGCTGGACTTCGGGATCGCCAAGCCCACGGAGGGGGCGGGGGAAGGGATGGCGTCGGGGGTGACGCGCACGGGGTACGTGCTGGGGACCCCCGAGTACATGAGCCCCGAGCAGGTGCTGGGGATGCCGGTGGACGCGCGCAGCGACGTGTACGCGCTGGCGCTGGTGGCGTGCCAGTGCCTCACCGGGGCGCTGCCGTTTGACACCACCACCCCCGACCGCGGGCTCACGGCGCGGCTGCTCCACCCGCCGCGTCCGCTGGGCGCGCTCAACGCGGCGTTCGAGGGATCGACGGCGGTGCAGGCGGTGTTTGACGCGGCGCTGGCCAGCGACGTGGCGCTCCGCACCGCGTCGCCGCTGGCGTTTGCGCAGGCGCTGGCGGTGGCGCTGCGGGAGGAGCCGGGGGCGGGGATGGGGATGGCGCCGACGGGGGCCACGGCGACGGCGACGCCGGCCGTGACGCCTCCTGCGACGCCCACGGCGTCGCCGCCAGCGCGCGTGGGCGGAACGACGGGGGCCACCACGGGGGCGTCCGCGGCGTCGGCCATGGCGGCGATCGCGGCGCGGCAGGTGACCCCCGCGCGGGGTGCGGACGACGTGGAGGGTGACGGGAGGGGAAAGACTCCCAAACAGTCGCGCAAATGGCTTGGTGCTGTTGCGATGATAACGCTGATAGTGGCTGGAGGTGCGGGCTATGTGCTCTCGCGTCCCGCCGCGCCTGCGCCGTCTGATGCGCAGCCGCCCGCCCCTCAGGCCTCTGCCACTCCGGCTCCTGCCCCGCAGGCGCCTACTCCTCAGGCGCCCGCCCCTCAGGCGACCGTGTCGCCCACTCCGGCGCCCGCCGGGGCGCCTGCGACTGCCGCCCCGACGGTGGGTCCGCCTCGCCAGTCCCCTGCGACGGTGCCGTCCGCGCCCCCGGCGGCTGTGGCGCCGTTATCCACGGCGGCGGCGCGGGCGCGGTTGGCGGAGCTGCGCGACCAGTTGGACCCCGCCACGGCCACCGAGGAGACCGCGCGCCGCCTTCTCCCGCAGCTGCGCGCCCTGCTGGACCGGCTGCCCACCCGCGAGGACAGCGCCACCGCCCTGCTGCGGCTGGGGGAGGCGTACCTGCTCACCGGCGAGAATCCCCCTGCCTGTGCGGCGTGGGCCCGCGCCCTGGGGCTCACCCGCGACCCGCGCGTGGTGAGCGCCATCAGCAACTACCGGCACGGGGTGTCCTGCCCGGAGCGCGACGGCTGAGCAGGAGCGCGCAGCGGGGTTGCCCGGCAGGGTGGCTGCGCCCGGTCGCCTAGCGTGGTGGTGCGGGGGGCGGACGGCGGCGCGGTGGGGCCGGCGCGCCCGGCGCGGCGCGGAGGGGCGGCAGGATGGCGTTGCCCCCGACGGTGACGGTGAGGTTGCGGAGGGACACCGACGAGCGGATCGACCTGCGCTCGGCGTCCTCGACCTGGTTGATGGTGACGGAGACGGTGGAGGTTCCCACGCTCACGGGCACGAACACCAGGTTGCTCATCACGGCCGTGAGCTGGGTGGAGGCGGTCCCCCCGTCGGCGAAGCCGGAGAGATGGATCCAGCCCAGGGTGGCGGTGTCCCGGTTGATCGTGACATCCACGTCCTCATTCCTCGCATTCCGCCAGGTGCCCACCGTGTTGTCCCGGAACCGCAGCCGATTCGGGTCGAAGGTGATCTTGACGGAGAGAAGCCCGAGGGTGAGCGACTGGCGGTTGGAGAGATCGATGGTGAGGGGGACGGTCAGGTCGCGGTCCACGTTGCCCGTGGCGGTGGCATTGGCGCCGACGGCGACGGTGATCCCCGCTGGCGTCGTGATGGTGACGGTGCCGGACGTGGCGCCGGTGACGCCGGCGGAGGAGAAGCCCAGCGTGAAGGTGCCGGCGCCGGTGATGGCCAGGGTGGTGAAGGTGGCGCGGCCGTTGACCGCGGCCACGGTGGCCGCGCCGGAGAGGGTGCCCCCGGTACCCGTGGCGATGGCCGCGGTGACGGTGGCGGTGCTGGTGGTGCGATTGCCGGCCGCGTCCCGGATCTCGATGACGGGCTGGGTGGCCAGCGCGGCCCCCGAGGTACCCCCCACCGGTTGCGTGATGATGGCCAGCGTTGCGGGCGCGCCGGCGGCGAGGTCGATGTTGACCGAGGCCGAACTGAGGCCGGGCGACGTGAAGGTGAGGGTGTAGGTGCCCGCGAGGCCGGCGAGGCCGACGGTGGTGAAGGTGGCCACGCCGGACGCCGCATTCACCGTGCTGGTGCCCACCACCGTGCCGCCGGTGCTCACGGACATGGTGACAGCGGCGGAGCTGGGGGTGACCGTGTTGCCGTCGCCGTCACGGATGGCCACCACGGGCTGGGTGGTGAAGGCGGCGCCGCTGGCCGCACCCGCGGCGGTGGTGACGAGCACCAGCGACGCGGGTGCCCCGGGCGCGAGGGTGATGGACTGCGTGGCTGCTTCCAGGGCGCCGGCCGAATAGGTGAGCGTGTAGGTCCCCGGGGGGCCCGCGAGGCCGACGTTGGAAAACGTGGCCACGCCATTCAGGGCATTCACCGTCCCGGTGCCCCTCACCCTGGCACCGGTGCTCGCGGTCCCGGCCGTGACCGTCAGCGTCACCGCCGCGCTGCTGCCGGTGATGGTGTTGCCGGCGGCGTCGCGAACGGCCACCACCGGTTGCGTGGTGAACGCCGCGCCGCTGGCGGCGCCGTTGGCGTTGGTGGTGAGCACGAGCCTGGTGGCGGCCCCGGGGGTGAGGTCGATGGTCTGCGAGGCGGAGGTCAGCCCCGGCGCGGCGTAGGTGAGCGTGTAGCTCCCCGCGAGGCCGGCGAGGCTGACGTTGCTGAAGGTGGCCACCCCGTTCACCGCGGTCGCCGTGCTGGTGCCCACCTGGGTGCTGCCCGTGGTCATGGTCAGCGTCACCGCCGCCGTGCTGCTGGTGACGGTGTTGCCGGCGGCGTCGCGGATGGCCACCACCGGCTGCGTGGTGAACGCGACGCCGCTGGCGGCGCCGGCGGCATTCGTGGTGAGCACGAGCGCGTTCGCGGCGCCGGGGGTCAGGGTGATGGATTGCGTGGCTGCCGTGAGCCCGGGCGCGGCGAAACTGAGCGTGTACGTCCCCGTGCGCCCCGACAAGCCGACATTGGTGAAGGTGGCCACGCCGTTCACGGCGTTGACCGTGGAGGTCCCCACCACCTCGGCGCCACTGCTCACCGTCATGGTGACCGCCGCGGTGCTGCTGGTGACC
>JAGWYS010000030.1 GCA_018969225.1 Gemmatimonadota bacterium
ACCCCAACTCCAACTCCAACTATCAACTCTATACCAATCAACCACTTCCTATTTCAGGAACCCCCACCCTCCCGCGACCGATACCGCCGCCCCAGCCACAGCCCCACCGCCAGCCACACCGCACTCAGCGGCGCCGCGCACAGCGAGATCGTCGCCACGCTCATCCCCAGCCCCTGCAACCCCGCGTAGCTCCACGCCCCGATCTGGTCCCCCCCGCGGTACACGAAGGTGTCGATCAGGTTCTTCGCCTTGTACTTGTCCTCGGCGCTCACCACGGTGTACAGCACCTCCCGCGCGGGGCGCGACACCGCGTACTCCCCCGCCCGCCGCAGCACCTGGAAGGCCACGAACGCCGTCAGCGTCCCCGCCACCCCCAGTGCCGTGAACCCCACCATGCTCAGCAGCGGCAGGATCGCCAGCGTCACCCCCACCCCCAGCCACTTGATCACCCGCGCCGTCAGGAACAGCTGCGCCAGCACGGTCAGTAGCTGCACCACCGTGTCGATCGACGCCAGGAACGCCGTCCGCGACTCCCGGTCGGCGTAGCGCGCCCCCACGATCTCCGCCTGCTGGAAGTACAGCACCGTGGAGCCGATGGTGAACAGCAGCATGTACAGGCACACCCCCAGCAGGTACGGCGACCCCAGCACGTGCGTGATGCCGGCCAGCGACGTGCCGCCCACCGGCTGCTGCGCCTCGTCCCGCGCACGCGACTCGGGGCGGAAGCTGGGCGGGAAGCGCTTCGCCGCCTGCACCGCCGCCTCCAGCAGCAGCACGCTCAGCACCATCAGCACCGGTGTCCCCACCACCGTGGCCAGCTGCGACGTGAGGAACGACCCGGCCAGCGCCCCCAGCGTCCCCCCCACGCTGATGAAGCCGAACAGCCGCTTCCCCTGCTCGGGGCGGAAGCTGTCGGCCATGAACCCCCAGAACACCGACGGCACGAACAGGCTGTAGATGCTGGTGAGGATCCAGAACGACGGCCCCAGGTACGGCTCCCACGCCGACGGCCCGTACTTGATGACGCCCGCGAACCCCAGCAGCAGCGCGATGAACACGCGGTACACCACCGGGATGAACCGCCGCACCGGGAGCTTCGCCACCACCGTCGCGTACACCGGGTTCATCACCAGCGTGGTCAGCAGCGTGCCGGTGAACAGCCAGGGGAGCTTGTCGGTCCCCGCCGCCACCCCCGCCGCGTCGCGCACCGCCCGCAGGATGAAGTAGCTGGCCAGCGCGAAGAAGAAGTACGTCGCGGCCAGCAGCGTGGGGCGCTCCTCGCCGGCCTCGATGGTGCCAAGGCGGCGCAGCAGGGGGGCGAGCAGGCGGTCCATCGTCGGACTCCTAGTGGGGGGTGGCGTGCCACGCGGCCAGCACCGCGCGTTCCTTCTCCGGCGCCAGTCCCGCGCGCGCCTTCTCCTGCTCCGCCGCGGGGCGCTGGTGGTACCACGCCAGCGTGTCGCGTGCGGTGTCCGCCAGCGGGCGGAAGGTCAGCCCCGCCGCGTACGCCTTCTGGCAGTTGATCCGCATGAACCCCGCCATCCCCCCCTGCGGCGGCGCCCACACGGGCATGTCGCTCCACGGGCGCACCTGCTGCGCCGCCAGGAACTCCGCCGGCACCCAGGTGAACGTCGCGTCGCTGGTGGTCACCGCCTTGATGCCGTACAGCAGCTGCGCGATGGTGGTGGGGGTCTTCGGCCCGGTGGCGTTGAAGGTCCCCAGCACGCGCCCCTCCGCCAGCCGGATCATCCACGCCCCCAGGTCGCGCGCGTCCACGTACTGCGCGGGGTCGTCCGGCGTTCCGGGGGCCAGCACCTCCCCGCCGCGGTCGATGCGCACGGGCCAGTAGCTGAAGCGGTCGCTGAGGTCGCCGGGGCCCACGATGAGCCCGGGGCGCACGATCGTCACGCGGTCGGCGCCGAACTGCGCCACCGCCTCCTGCTCGCAGCGCACCTTGTTGGGGCCGTATTGCGCACCGGACCGGTCGAACTCCCCCTCCATCGACGCCGGCGCGTGCAGCGGCCCGTCCTCGGCGATCCCCACCGCCGAGTAGTCGCGGAACACCGAGATGGTGGAGACGAAGAGGTACTGCCCCACGCGCCCCTTGAGCGCCTCCCCGGCATCCCGCACCCAGCGCGGGTTGGTGGTGGGGTTGTCGATGACGACGTCCCACGTGGTGCCCTTGAGCGCGTCGTGCCCGCCGGGGAGGTTGCGATCGCCCACCAGCCGCGGCACCTGCGGAAACAGGTCGGCGTTGGTCTTGCCGCGGTTGAACAGCGTGACCTGGTGCCCGCGCGCCAGCGCGTAGGGGACCTGGGCAGGGCCGATGAAGCCGGTCCCCCCCAGGATCAGGATCTTCAATCCGGCGGGGCGCGGCGCCCCGGTCTCGGGACGGTGCGCCCCCAGCGCCCGCGCCACGCGCGGCACCCCGCCCGCCCCCAGCGCGCCCGCGGCCAGCGCCGAGGCCTTCAGGAACGCCCGACGGTCGCCGCTCATGGGCGGATCCGGTCCAGCTCCTGGATGGTGGCGGTGGACGCCGGGCGCTCCCGCTGCAGCCGCTGCGCCACCCGCTCCGCCTGCGCCAGCGCGCGCAGCACGTTCTCCCCCGCCACGCCGCGGAGCTCCGCGTCGGTCCACCCGCGCTTCACCAGCTCGGCCAGCAGGTCGGGGTACTTGGAGACGTCCTCCAGCCCCTCCACCGTCTCGGTGATGCCGTCGTAGTCGCCCCCCACCCCCACGTGCGCCGCCCCGGCCACCCGCTTGATGTGGTCCAGGTGGTCGGCCACCTCGGCCAGCACGGCCATCGGCACGGGGTTGACCTGCCGCCACGCCGCCACCGCGCGGAACTGCGCGTCGTTGTCGCCGGGGTGCGCCTTGGCCACCGAGTCGCGCAGTGCCGCCAGCCGCGCGTTGTACGCGGCCACCTTGGCCGACGCGAAGCCGGGGACGAAGGTGACCATCACCACGCCGCCGTTCTTCGGCAGGCGGCGCAGGATGGAGTCGGGGACGTTGCGCGGCACGTCGGTGAGGGCGCGCGCGTTGGAGTGCGAGAAGATCACCGGCGCCTCGGTCACGTCCAGCGCGGCGCTCATGGTGCCGGGCGAGGTGTGCGACAGGTCCACCAGCATCCCCAGCCGGTTCATCTCGCGCACCACCTCGCGCCCGAACGCCGTGAGCCCGCCGTGGCGCGGCGCGTCGGCGGCCGCGTCGGCCCAGTCCAGCGTGACGTTGTGGGTGAGCGTCATGTAGCGCGCCCCCAGCGCGTGGAAGGCGCGCAGCGCCCCCAGCGAGTTCTCGATGGCGTGGCCGCCTTCCATGCCCATGAGCGACCCCACCTTGCCGGCGCGGAAGGCGCGACGCACCTCGGCGGCGGTGCGCGCCTGGGCGAACACCTCGGGGTAGCGGTCGATGACGCGCTGCGCGATGTCGATCTGCTCCAGCTGCACGCGGGCGTAGCCGGAGTCGCGGATCTCGCCGGGGATGTACACCGACCAGAACTGCCCGCCCACCTGCCCCGCGCGGAGGCGCGCGATGTCGGTCATGCCGCCGGTGGGAGCGCCCTTGCGCAGGTCGTACGCCACCACGTCACGCGGCTTGGAGGCGGCGTTGCGCAGCGCCCACGGAAGGTCGTTGTGCCCGTCCACCAGCGGCGTGGTGCGCAGCAGCGCGCGCACGTGCGCCAGCCGGCGGGCCGCCGACGCGCCGGCCAGCGGCTGGCCGGCGGCGGCACCGCCCCCCTGCGCGGGGAGGGCGCGGGGGGCCAGCAGGGAGGGCGCGGTGGCCGCGGCGAGGAGCAGCCCCGGCAGGGCGAGGGTCCGGTACATCAGCATCCGATCCGCTCCAGGAAGTGGGGGAGCATCTTCCGCCACCACGGCCAGTCGTGGTTGACGTCATGCCCCCAGAGGTCGAAGAGGTGGGGGATCCCCTTGCCGTCCAGCAGGTCGTGGAACTCGCGCGAGCGCTCGGGGGCCTCGTAGGCCCCCTGCCCGCTGGCGATCACGATACGGCTGTCCTGGCGCAGGCGTTGGAGCGGCGCCCCCTCCATGTTGGCCACGTACCACATGGGGTTGTTGAAATAGCAGTGGTCGTCGCTGTACCCCTTGAAGTACGACACCGCCAGGTCGTAGAAGCCGCTCATGGCCACCGTGCCGCCGAACAGGTCGGGGCGGCGGCACAGCGCGTTCATGGCGTGGAAGGCGCCGAAGCTGGCGCCGGCGGTGAGGGCGCGGGCGCCGCCGTCGCGGCTGTGGTGGCGGATGAAGGGGACCACCTCCTCCTCCACGTAGCGCATGTACAGCGCCTGGCGGCGCGCCGCCTCGGGGACGGGGAGCTGCCGGTCCATCCACGCCAGCCGGTTGATGGAGTCGATGGAGAACACCCGCACGCGCCCCTGCAGTAGCAGCGGCTCGATGGCCTTCACCAGCCAGAACCGCTCGTTCTCCAGGTAGTCGGCGGCCGCCGTGGGGAAGAGCAGCAGGGGCCAGCCGCCGTGGCCGTAGGCCACGATGGGCATCTCCAGCCCCAGGGCGGGGCTGCGCCACCGGTCGAGGAGGCGGGGGACGCGGGGGTCGAGGTACGGGGTGGGCATGGTCCGGGGAAACTGGGGTGACGCCCCCCCGACGGCCAGTGGCGGGGCTGGCCGGCGTCACACGACCGTGGCGCGGCGGTGACCATCCCGTTCCCGGCGGGTGATCCGGGCGACACGGGCACCGCGAAGCGTCCTTGCATGCCAACCCTCGCCACCTCCGCCCCCGTGTCCGGCGCGACGCCAGCGCTGGCCCTCGGCCTCCCTGAGCCGCGCACCGGGGAGGTGTTTCCGCATCATGCGGACGCCATCCCTCCCGGCACCGTCGAGGCCGGCGCCTACGACCTGCGCTTCGCGTGGACGCGCGCCGACCTGCACGCGGTGCAGGCGCTCCGCTACCGCGTGTTCAACGAGGAACTGGGAGAGGGGCTGGCGTCGTCACCGGCAACCGGGCGCGACGAGGACCCGCGCGACGCCTATTTCCACCACCTCATGATCGTCCACCGCGGCAGCGGGGAGGTGGTGGGGACGTACCGCCTGCAGACGGCAGTGATGGCCGCGTCGCGCTTCGGCTTCTACAGCGCCACGCTGTTCGAGCTGGGCGCGCTTCCGGGGCGCATCTTGGCCGATGCGGTCGAGGTGGGGCGCGCCTGCGTGGCGCCGGCGCACCGCTCGGGGCGCGTGATCCGTCTCCTGTGGCGGGGGCTCGCCCGCTACCTGCAGCACAATGGCAAGGGGCACCTCTTCGGCTGCTGCTCTCTCCCTGGCACCGACCCGGCCACGGCCATCGCCGCCTGGCGCGCGGTGCATGCGCGCGGGGCGCTGCACGAGGGGATCCTGGTGCCGCCCCGCCACGAGGCGCACGCCCTGGGGGACGCGGGGCGCACGCGCCCCGCCCCCGAGCCGCCGGAGGCGCTCCATCCGCTGCCACCGCTGTTCGAGAGCTACCTGGCGCTGGGCGCGCGCGCCTGTGGCGCCCCCGCGGTGGATCGGGAGTTCGGCACCACCGATTTTCTCGTGCTGCTGGACGTCGCGCAGATGCCCGCGCACATGCGCCAGTCGTTCTTTTCATGACGGGCGCCGCGGCCGCCGGGGTGCGGCTGCTGTCGCGCGCCGTGCTGGGCGCGGTGCGCGTGCGGGTGGCGTGGCAGGGGACGGTGCCCGCTGGCCCGGCACTGCTGGTGGCCAACCATCGCTCGTGGCTGGACATCCTGGCGGTGCTGGCGCGCCACCCGTGCGCCTTCGTGGGAAAGCGGGAGGTGCGCGCGTGGCCGGTGGTGGGGCGGTTCGCCGACGCACTGGGCGTGGTGTGGGTGGACCGCACCCGCCGGCGCGACCTGCTCCGCGCGATCCCGGCGCTGGAGGCCGCGCTGCGCGCGGGGCGGCAGGTGCTCCTCTTCCCCGAGGGGACCACCTCCCCGGGGCCGGGCGAGCTCCCCTTCAAGTCCGCGCTGTTCGAGGCCGCCGTGCGCGCCGGGGTGCCCGTGGTGCCCGTGCACCTCACGGGCACCGCGCGTGAGGGGGACGCCGATGCGCTGGCGTGGTACGGCGACGAGGCGCTCCTCCCGAACCTGCGCCGGCTGCGGAGGCTGCGGGGGGCCACCTTCCATGTGACCGTCGGGGCGCCGCTGCCGGCCGGCCCGTCGCGAAAGCCTCAGTGTGCGGCGGCGGCGGGCGCGGTGAGCCGCTTGGCGAAGCAGAACTTCCGCCCGATCGACAGCTCGGAGCGGGAGATGCCGCGGTATCGCGCGATCTTCTCCGGGTACACGGCGATGCTGGACTCCTGGAACCCCATGCGCAGGAACAGCGCCTCCGCCAGCGAGATGGCGAACAGCTCGGAATAGCCGCGCCGCCGCGCCAGCGCCTCGGCGGCGGCCACCAGCACCTGCCCCACCCCGCGCCCCTGCGCCTCGGGGGCGACGGCCAGCGACACCAGCTCCACCAGCGACGGCGAGTAGTCGTCCAGCGCCACCTGCCCCGTCACCGACCCGTCGGGGGCGCGGATGACCTGGTAGTCGGCCAGGTGCCCCGCCACGAACGCCGGCGTGCGGGTGAGCGTGAGACCGTCGGGGGCGAAGAGGTTGTTGAGCGCCACGATCGCGGGGATGTCGGCCGGCACCGCCGGTTCCACCGCCATGACCGGGGGCGCCACCAGCGCGGGTGGCGCCGCCGCCGGGTCCTCCGCCGCGCTCATCCGCGGGTGGCGTACACCCGGGTGCGCCCGGCGGCGTCGAACAGCAGGATGTCGTAGCGCTCCGGATTGGGGCCCTCCATGCCGGGGGACCCCATGGGCATCCCGGGGACGGCCACGCCGCGCGGAATGAACCCCGTCGTGGGGAGCGTCAACCCCGCCAGCCGCTTCAGCAGGTCGGCGGGGACGTGCCCCTCCACCAGCCAGCGCCCCAGTCGCGCCGTGTGGCACGAATGCAGCGCCGCCGGGATGCCGAACGAGGCCTTGACCGCGTCCATGTCGGCGGTGTCGTGGACCGCCACGCGGAAGCCGGCCCCCCGCACGTGCGTGACCCAGGCGGCGCAGCAGCCGCAGTTGGGGTCCTTGTACACCTGCATCTCGGGGAGCGAGAGGGGGCGGGGTTGCGCGGGGAGGCGCACGGCGGCCGCGCCAAGCGCCGCCGCCTGCAGGGCGACCTGCGCCAGGAAGGCGCGACGGGGGACGGCGGGGTCCGAAAAGGACGGGAGGACGTCGGAAGACGGCATGCCCGAAATATAGGCCCCGCCTCGTACCGGCGTGGTCGGCACGGTGCGGTCGGACGGGCAACGCGGAGACGCACCCACGGCGGATGCGACACGACGCGCAGGGTGCGGAGGGACGGTGCGGGCCCCTCGCGTCACCGGGACGCCAGCCAGCGACCAGGCGTCCATGCCGCGGCAAACGGCGCGGCCCGGCGCAGCACATCCTCGTCGAGTGTGATCAGGGTGGCATCCGCCCGCAGGGCCGTGGCCACGTACACCGCATCCGCGCCACGCAAACCGCAGTCGGCGGCCAGTCGCGTGGCGATCGCGGCGAGCTCCGCCTCCAGCGGCAGGACTTCCATGCTGGAGAACGCCGCCAGCAGGCGCACCGCCGCGGGCGCCTGCGCCGATCCGGGAAACCGGCGCCCCAGTGCCGCCGCCAACTCCACCGGAAACAGGGTGGGCTGCACCATCCGCACGTCGTGCAAGCGCAGATGCCGCACGAGCGCCAGGCACTCGGCGTGGTGCGCCTCGGACGCCACGGCCGCAGCCACCCAGACCGACGCATCGACGGTCACCACCGGAGCGCCCACGGTCACCGGCGATCTCTCAGGAATTGGTCCACCAGGCCGCCACCCGGCGCGTCACGACCCAGTGCGGCCGCCATCCGCTCCCATTCGGCGAGCCACGCTTCCGCGCGGTCACGCGCCTCCAGCGGCGCTGGCACCTCTCCCCGCGCCACCGTCCCGTCGGCCCACTGCTGGAACAACGAGGTGGCCACCTCGCGCACCGTCTTCCCTTCCAGGGCGCTCTTGGCCTTCACGCGGCGGTACAGCTCGTCCGGGAGTTCGATGGTCGTCTTCATGCCATAAATATGGCCATATATACGGGCATGCGGTAGACGCGGCCGGCGCGCGCGCTACCTTCCCCGACATGCCCTCTCTCCCCGCCCGCCTCTTCAGCGCCATCATCCGCATCGGCATGCGCCGGCGCCACTGGGGACCGCCACACCGGCTGGTGCGCCGCGCCCGGCTGCTCATGGGGACCCAGCCCTGGTGGCAGGCGCTCGCGTCGCGTGGCGTACGGATCACCCCGGTGGCCGGCGTCGCCCCCGACGGCACCCCGGTGCGCGGCGAGTGGCTGGCGCCCCCCGCTCCCGGCGCGGGCGTGGTGCTCTACATCCACGGCGGGGGCTTCGTGGCGTGCAGCGCTGCCACGCACCGCCCCATCACGGCGGGGCTGGCGCGCGCCACCGGCTGCCGCGTGTTCAGCCTGGAGTACCGCCTGGCTCCGGAGCACCCCTTCCCCGCCGCCCCCGACGACGCGCTGGCGGCCTGGCGCTGGCTGCGCGCGCAGGGGATCCCCGCGGACCGCATCGCGCTGGGAGGCGAGTCCGCCGGGGGGAACCTGGTGCTGGGGCTGGCGCAGCGGCTGCGCGACCTGGGGGAGGGGCTCCCTGCCGCCGTGGTGGCCTTTTCCGCGTGGACCGACCTGGCGGCCACCGGCGCCAGCCGGTACGGCAACGACGGGCGCGACGCCATGTTCCGCCCCGACAACCCCCCGGACTTCGCCGCCTGCTACCTCCCCGCCGGGGTGGCGCCTGACGACGCGCGGGTCTCCCCGCTGTACGGCCGCTGGCACGGACTCCCGCCGCTGCACCTGGAGGTGGGCGCCGAGGAGCTGCTGCTGGACGACAGCGTGCGGGTGCACGAGGCGGTGCGCACGGCGGGGGGCGACAGCGCGCTGGTGGTGCGCCCGGGGCTGCCGCATGCGTGGCCCATCCTGGCGCCCTTCGTCCCCGAGGCCGCGCAGTCGCTCCGCGACGCGGGGGCGTTCCTGCGCCGCCGGCTGGACGCGGCGCGGTAGCCCGCTCCCCCGCCGCGCGCTACCGCCCGCCCCGTTCCCCGCGCACCACCCGCCGCTCCAGGAAGTCGATGGTCCCCTCGAAGGCGCGCATCCAGCTCTCGTGGCGCAGGAAGCTGTGCACCTCGTCGGGGAACACCAGCTGCTCCACCGGCACCCGCTGCGTCCGCAGCGCCTGGATCAGCGTGAGCGTCTCGAGGAAGCGCACGTTGCGGTCGTCGTCGCCGTGCACCAGCAGCACCGGGGCCTTCCACCGCCGCACCTGCGCCAGCGGCGAGCTGGCAAACGCCAGCGCCCCCGCGGCGGGGTCCTCCAGGCGGTTGTAGTCGGGGAGGAAGGTCTGGATCCCCACGTTCCAGTCGTGCACGCCGTGGATGTCCACGCCGGCGGCAAACAGCTCGGGGTGCCGGGTGAGGCCGTGCGCCGTCATGTAGCCGCCGTACGAGCCGCCCCACAGCGCCACCTTGGCCGGGTCCACGTCGGGGCGCGCGCGCAGCCACCGCGCCGCCGCCACCAGGTCGCCCACCTCGCTGGCCCCCGCCGCCCCGTACCCCAGCGCCTCGCGGAAGTCGCGCCCGTAGCCGATGCCGCTGCGGTAGTTGAGCTGCACCACCACCCACCCGCGCAGCGCCAGCGCCTGGTTGAGCGCGTACGCATGGTGGTAGTAGCTGCCGTAGTTCCACCCCAGCAGCATCTGCCGCCGCGACCCGCCGTGGATGAAGATGGCGGCAGGCCGCTTGCCGCTGAACTTCCCCGCCGGCGGCAGGAACAGCTGCCCGTAGCTGGTGACACCGTCCGCCGCGGTGAAGGTCACCGCGGTGGGCTCCACCAGCGCCGGCGACGGGTAGTCCGCCGGCATCGTCTCGGGGGCCAGGAAGCGGCGCGCCCGTGTGGACGCCTGCAGGAGGGCCGCGTGCGCGGGGATCCGCGCGTCGCTGGCCAGGAACGCCACGCTCCCGTCGGCCAGCGGGGCCGGCCGCCATTCGATCCCCTTCCCCTGGGTGAGCGGCGCCGCCGGCGCGGAGCCGTCGGCCGGCACCCGCCACAGGTGCCGCCGGTCGCGGTCCTCCTGGTTGGAGTTGAACACCACGTGGCGCCCATCAGCGCCCAGCGTCACCTCCTCCACCTCGTGCGCGCCGCGGTCCAGCTGCACCCACCCGCCCCCCTGCGACGGGATGCTGTACAGGTGCAGGTAGCCGTCGCGCTCCCACGGAAACACCAGCCGGTCATCCGCCGTCCACAGCAGCTGCGACTCGGCCTGCATGGGCCAGTACGCCGACCCGCGCCCCGGCGCGGCGCGGAACCGTTCGATGGCGGTGCCGCGCGCCACGTCGGCCACCAGGATGGACCAGGGCTGCGCCTCGCGGATGGGAAGGAAGATCATCCGCCGCTTCGCGTACGGCACGCGCAGGAAGGCGAGCCGCCCACCGTCGGGGGACCACACGGGTGACTGGTCGGTGTCGGTGCTGGGGGCGATCCACCGCAGCGTGTTGGCGGCCGGATCGAACACGCCCACGAAGCTGTGCGTGCCGCGATTGGACACGAACGCCACGCGCCGGCCGTCGGGGGACCAGCGCAGCTCCGTCGCGGCGCCTCGCATGCGGAAGAACGGCACGGCCTCGAGGCGCCCATCCTTTGCCGCCAGCGTCATGGCCTGCCCGCGCCGCACGAAGGCCACCCCTTCCCCCCGGGGCGCCGGGGTGGGGCGGCTCCCCTCCGCCACCCGCTCGGCGCTGGCTCCGGCCTGGTTGAGGCGCACGCGCCAGATGGCCTGCTCGGCGCCACCCGGGGCGCTGGCGGGGTTCGGAGACTCACCCGCCCGGTTGGCGCCACCGCCGCGGGTGAACCAAAGCGTCTGGCCATCGGCGGTGAAGGCCAGCTCGGCCAGCTCCTGTCCGTCGTCGCCGGGGAAGTGGACCACCCGGCGGGCGGCGTAGGCCGGGGCGGCAGCCACCCAGATGCTCCGCTCGCCCTCGGTGTTGTGCACCCACGCCACCGCGTCCCCCGCCGGAGACGCGACCAGCGCGGAGGGGAAGGGGGCGGCGTCGATGGCGCGCACCGAGGGGGGCACGGCCGTGCCGGCGCCCGGCTGGGCGGCCACCGACGCGGCGCCAACGAGCAGGAGCGTGGCGCCCAGACGGGCCAGCGGGCGCGGGAGAAAGCGGAGGGCATGGGTCATGCCGTCCACGTTACCGCCCGGTGGCGCGATCGGCATCCATCCGACATGCCGCGGGCGCTACCTTTCCCGGCGCATGGAAACGGTCCGCCCCCTCGATCCGCACGGCCCCCTCCCGCCCCGTCAGGCGGCCGGGTCGCTGCTGCACTTCCCGGCGGTACCGTCGCGCTTCCTCGACCAGCCGCACGACCTCACCATCTGCCTCCCCCCGGACTACGACCGCGAGCCCGGGCGCCACTACCCCGTCCTGTACCTGCACGACGGGCAGAACGTGTTCGACGACCTGCCACTGGCGGCCTTCGGGGTGCAGTGGGGGATCGACACCACGGCGCGGGCGCTCATGCACGCCGGGCTCATCGAACCGGTGATCCTGGTGGCCATCGGCAACGCCGGGCGCGAGCGGATTGACGAGTACACCCCCACCCGCGACGCGGCGCACGACGCCGGCGGGCGGGCCGACCGGTACGGGCAGATGCTGGTGTACGAGGTGAAGCCGTGGGTGGACCACCACTGGCGCACGCGGCGCGCGCCGGCGGACACCGGGGTGGCCGGCAGCTCGCTGGGGGGGCTGCTCTCGCTGTACCTGGGGATCACGCACCCCACCGTCTTCGGCAAGCTGGGGGTGCTCTCCCCGTCCGTGTGGTGGGACGACCGGTGGGTGGTGCGGCAGCTGGCGGCCGACCCCGGCCGTCGCCCGGCGCTCAAGGTGTGGCTGGACGTGGGGACCGGGGAGCACCGGATGGTGAAGGGGGCTCGGCTGCTGTGCCGGATGCTGGTGCGGCGCGGCTGGCGCCCGGGTGACGACCTGTGCTACTACGAGGCCGAGGGGGCCATGCACGACGAACGGGCGTGGGGCGAGCGGGCCGGGGCGGCGCTGCGGTTCCTGTTCCCGCCGGGAGGGTAGGAGGCGCTGCATTGGGGGCGCGCTGCCGTGGCCATGGCCTGCACGGCTTGACTGGCGCACACGACTGGCATATGTTTTGACATATGCCAACAAGTCCTCTCGGTTCGCCAGCAGATCCTCAGGGCGTGACGCGCCGAGCTGCGCTGTTCCGGAACGGACGCAATCAGGCGGTGCGCATTCCGCGGGAGTTCGAACTGGAAGGGACGGAAGTCCTGATGCGCCGCGACGGCGACCGCCTCATCCTGAGCCCCATCCGTCCGGATCGACTCGGCGCCCTCCTGGCGTCGTGGGAGCCGTTGGACGAGGGGCTGGGGGAGATTCAGGACCTTTCGCCGCCATCGCCGCCCGACATCTGATGGCCCGCCCGGGCTGGATGCTGGATACGAACGCGCTCTCCGAGGTGATCCGGAACCCGCGGGGCCCAGTTGGCGAGCGGCTGGCGCACGCGGACCCGGGGGCGGTGTGCACCAGCGTGGTCGTGGCCTGTGAACTGCGGTTCGGCGCCCGCCGCAAGGGGTCCGAAACGCTCACGCGGCGGGTTGAGCAGTTGCTCGAGGTGCTTCCCGTCCTGGCGTTTGACGCCCCGGCAGATCGCCACTATGCGGACATCCGCGTCGAGCTGGAGCGTGCCGGCACCCCCATTGGCAGCCATGACCTGCTCATCGGGGCCCACGCCCGGTCGCTCCAACTGACGCTGGTCACCCACAACCTGCGCGAGTTGGCCCGCGTGCCCGGGCTGGCGCTCGAGGACTGGCAGGTGTGCACTGATCCCCCCCCCGCTCCGTAATCCCACGGGTACCGGCCGGGTCCCCGCCCCGCGAGATTGCGGGGGTGTCGAAGACCCTCAAGCTCACGCTGGACATCCTGGTCGGCGCCGCCGCCCCGGTGTTCATCCTCAAGTACGGCACCGCGCCGCTGGGGACGCTGCAGGCGTACCTGCTGGCCGCGCTCGTGCCGGTGGCGTGGGTCCTCCTCGACCTGCTGGTCCTCACGCGCCGCTTCAACTTCATCTCCAGCTACAGCGGCTTCTCGGCCATCATGCGCGGGGCGCTGGCGTTCTGGTACGTGGACGGGGTGCTGTTTGCCGTGAAGGACAGCGCCAGCTACGCGCTGGCGGTGCTGGTGTTCGGGGTGTCGGCGTTCCTGGCACGCCCGGTGACGCGCGCCATCGCGCTGCAGGGGCTGGCCCCCGACACCGCCGAGCGGGCGGCGCAGATGGACCGGCTGCTGGACGAGCCCCCCGTGCGGCGCGCGCTGCGCACCGCGGCGCTGGTGATCGGGGCCACCAACCTGCTGGCCGGCGCGGCCAACTTCGCGCTCAACTGGTGGATGGTCACGGCCCCCTTCAACACGCCGGCGTTCAACGACCAGGTGGCCACCGTCAACGCCATCACCCGCGTGGTGCTGGTGCTGCCGGACATGCTGGCGCTGTTCTGGGCCTTCTCGCTGATGTACAAGGCCATGTACGCGCTGCTGCCGGCCGACAGCGGCACCGACCCCGACGCGGGGGAGTTCTGGACGCTGCTGGCGCGCCGCGAGGACGCGATGGCGCTGGTGCGCACCGACGAGCACGCCGCGGCGGCCGAGGGGGGCGGGGCGCGCCTCACGCCGCTGCCGGTGCCGGCGGTGGACGCGCTGGCGGCGCGGCAGGCGCGCGAGGAGTTCGGGCTGACCTGACGGCGTGGCGGCCGAGCGGCCGCTACACCGCGTCCGGGCAGGGGCGCCCGTCCAGGAACGCGTCGAGGTTGGCCACCGCGCGCATCCCCATCGCGCTGCGCGTCTCCACCGTGGCGCTCCCCAGGTGCGGCAGCAGCACCACCTGCTCCATGGCCAGCAGCGCCGGCGTCACGCGCGGCTCGAACTCGTAGACGTCCAGCCCGGCGCCGGCCAGCGCGCCGGCCTGCAGCGCGGCCACCAGCGCCGCCTCGTCCACCACGTCGCCGCGCGCGGTGTTCACCAGCACGGCACCCGGCTTCATCTGCGCCAGCGTGGCGGCGTTGACCAGGTGGCGCGTCTCCGGCGTGGCCGGGCAGTGCAGCGACACCACGTCGCTGGCGCGCAGCAGCGCTTCCAGGGTGGGCATCCGCTCGGCATCGGGCGGGCCGGCCGTGGCCGGGTCGTCCACGCGCGGGTCGCGCGGCGCGTGCCACACCACGCGCATCCCGAACCCCGCCGCCGCGATGCGCGCCGTGGCGCGGCCGATGCGCCCGTACCCCACGATCCCCAGCACCTTCCCGCGCAGCGTGCGCCCCAGGTGAAAGGTGGGGCGCAGCCCGGTCCAGATCCCGGCGCGCAGGAGCCGCTCCCCCTCCCCCAGCCGGCGCAGCGTCATGAGCACCAGCGCGATGGCGATGTCGGCGGTGTCCTCGGTGAGCACGTCGGGGGTGTTGGTGACGGTGATCCCCGCCGCGCGCGCCGCCGCCAGGTCGATGTGGTTGACCCCCACCCCCACGTTGGCCAGCAGCCGCGCGCGCACCCCGGACGCCCCCAGCACCGCCGGCGTCCACCGGTCGGTGACCGTGGTGACCACGACGTCCGCCTCCTGCAGTGCCTGCGCCAGCTGCTCCGGGGTGAACGCGGCGTCGTCGGCGTTGAGGCGCACGTCGGGGAAGCGGGCGCGCAGCGCCTCCTCCACCGGCGCGGGGAGACGCCGCGTCACGACGACCTGCGGGCCGCAGGCGCCGCCGCTCATGCCGACGCGCGCCCCCGCTGCCACGCGGCCAGCGCCGCCCCCACGCCGCTGCCATACGGCACGGCAATCCCCGCGTCGTGCAGCGCCATCTCCACCCCCGCCAGCGCCGCGGCCAACGTGAGCTCGTTCATGTCCCCCAGGTGGCCGATGCGGAACACCTTCCCCGCCAGCTGCGCCAGCCCGCTCCCCAGCGCCAGGTCGTGCCGCGTGAAGGCGGCCTCGATCACCTGCCGCGCGTCAGCCCCCTCGGGGACCACCACGGCGGTGACGGTGTCCGAGGCAATGGCCGGGCGCGCGGCGCACTGCGCCAGCCCCCACGCGCCCACCGCCGCGCGCACGCCGCGCGCCAGGTGCGCGTGCCGCGCCGCCACCGCTGCCATCCCCTCCTCGTCCACCAGCATGGTCAGCGCCTCGTCCAGCCCGAACAGCAGCGACAGCGCCGGCGTGCTGGGGAAGTACCCTTGGGCATTGTTGGCGCGCATGGGGCGCAGGTCGAAGTAGGCGCGCGGCGTGGGGCACGCCTCCACCCGCGCCATGGCCCCCTCGCTCATCCACAGCATCCCCAGCCCGGCGGGGAGCATGAACCCCTTCTGCGAGCCGGTGAGCGCCGCGTCCACGCGCCACGCGTCGAACTGGAACGCCAGGCTGGCGATGGAGCTCACGCCGTCCACGAACAGCAGCGCGGGGTGGCCGGCGCGGTCCATCGCCGCGCGCACCGCCCCCACGTCGCTGGTCACGCCGGTGGCGGTCTCGTTGTGCACCAGCAGGACCCCCTGGATCTCGTGCGCCGTGTCGGCGGCCAGCGCCGCCTCGATGTGCGCCGGGTTGGCGGCCTCCCCCCACGGCTCCTCCAGCACGTCCACCTGGTACCCCAGGTTGCGCGCCGTCTGGACGAATAGGTGCGAGAACTGCCCGAAGCGCGGCGCCAGCAGCCGCCCGCCGGGCGCCACCGTGTTCACCAGCGCCGCCTCCCACATGG
Organism: Gemmatimonadota bacterium; assembly: GCA_018969225.1. GTDB lineage: Bacteria > Gemmatimonadota > Gemmatimonadetes > Gemmatimonadales > Gemmatimonadaceae > Gemmatimonas. The sequence continues at coordinate 15,831 of JAGWYS010000030.1, forward strand.
CCGAGCCGGTGGCGGGGAAGACGAACGCCTCGCCGCGGGTCTGCCCCACCACCGCGGGGAGCCGCGACAGGATCCGCCGCGTGAGCGCCGGGAAGGTGGACGACCGGTGGTCCTCCATGGCGCGGTGCATGGCGCGGAGGAGGCGGTCGGGGACGGGGGTGGGGCCGGGGATTTGGAGGAAGTGACGGCCGGGCATGGGCGGGCGGATGGAGGCGGGAAGGCGGTGGGACCGGCGGGCGTCCGGGGGGGCCGACCGGCGCGGTGTTCAGGGCGCGGTGGCGGCCCCGCAGTCCGGCGGTCCTTCGTGAACGATGGCGGCGCCCCCGGTGGTTTCCGACCCGCCTCCCGCCCCGTCGCCCGCCGCCTCGGCGGGCGCCGCGCCAAGCGACCGCACCAGCCGTCGGCACGCCTTGGAGAGCCGGGCGCGCTGCTTCCCCGGCAGCACCGCCATCATGCCGGCGATGGCGTCCACCCGGGCGGGCTCCACCGCCGCCAGGAGCGCGCGCCCCGCGTCGGTGAGGGTGACCGTCATGTAGCGCCGGTCGGTGGGGTGGCGCTCCCGGTGCACCAGCCCCTTGGCCTCCAGCGCCTCGGCCTGCGCGGTGAGCTGCGCCTTGCTGCGCGACAGGCGCGTGGCCAGCTCCTGCTGGTGCTGCGGGCCGTGTGCGGCCAGCGCCTCCAGCACCGCGCACTGCGAGGGGGACACGCCATGCGGATGCACCGCGGCCTCCACCCGCGCCGCCGCCAGCTCGGCGGCGCGCTGCAGCAGCCCGTACGCCGCCAGCGCGCGGCGACGGCGGCGCTCGTCCTTGGCCGTCACGCCTTGACCCCCGCGTAGCGCACCGCCATCCGCTCCGCCAGCACCGACGCCACCGCCATGATGGTCTCCTGCGGGTTCACCCCCAGCGCCGTGGGGAGCAGCGAGCCGTCGGCCACGTGCAGGCCGCGCACCCCGAACCGCTCCCCCTCGGGGGTGGCGCCCGCGGTGCCCGGGGCGGTGCCCATGCGACAGGTGCCGTTCACGTGCGCGGAAAAGAGCGCCATGCGGTTGGGGCCCAGGTCTCCCGCGGCGAACGCCTCCGCCTCCGCCGGGGTGCGCGCCACCAGCGGGCGCGTGTGCAGGGTGCTCACCTGCGTGGCCCCGGCCGCGAAGTGGATCTTCGCCGACTGCACCAGCGCGTCGCGCATCCGGCGCTGGTCCTCGGGGGCCAGCCGGTAGTCGATGCGCACCTGGCCGCGGCGGTCCACGCGCACGCGCCCCGACGAGTGCGCGCGGTCGGCGCCGTCGCGCACGAGCGCCACCAGCACCCCCAGCTGGTCGAGGCGCGCCATGAGCTCGGCGTGCGCCGGTCCGAACCCCGACGCCGCGCCGGCGGTGAACGACGGCAGCATGGGGGGCGTCTCGATCCAGTAGCCGTAGTCGGTGCCCCGCCAGCGCAGGAACTCGTCGCACATGGAGGTGAGGGGGATCCCCGCGCTGGTGACGATGGGGCGGTCGTACTGGCCGAAGATGGCGGTGGTGGGGTGGAGGCGCAGCCACCGCCCCACGCCGCCGCCGCCCAGCCCGGAGCGCTCCAGCAGCGCCGGCGTCCCCACGGCGCCACCGGCCACCACCACCAGCGGCGCGTCCACCACCAGCTGCCGCGCGGCGCGGGCGCCGTCTCGGGGCCGCACCACCGCCTCCACCCGCTTCCGCGGCGGCGTCCCGCGCCCGGTGTCGCGCTCCAGCACCGTGATGCGCTCCACCTGCGCGTCGGCGTACAGCGCGCCCCCCGCCGCCAGCGCGCGGGGGACGTAGGTGAGCAGCGTGCTCTGCTTGGCGTCGTGGCGGCAGCCGATGCCGCAATAGCCGCACCGCACGCAGTCGCGCGCGTTGATGCGCGCGCCGGTCACGCGCCACCCCAGGGCGCGGGCGCCGTCCAGCAGGATGCGGTTGTTGGCGCTATGCGCCGCCTCGGGGACCTCGGCGGCGTGCACCTCCCGCTCGATGCGCTCGAACACCGGCGCCATCTCGGCGGGGGACATCCCCTCCACGCCGGCCTCGCGGGCCCACTGCTCCAGCACCCACGGCGGGGTGCGCAGCATGATCATCCAGTTCACCAGCGTGGACCCGCCCACCGCCTCCCCCTGCACCATCCCCACCGCCGCATCATCGGTGGTGCGCAGCGCCCCCTCGGCGTACAGCGCCTGCATCAGCGCGGGCTCGTCCTCGGTGAAGGTGCTGCGCGTGTGGTAGCCGCCCCCCTCCAGCATCACCACCGCGTACCCGGCTTCGGCCAGGCGGGCGGCGGTCACCGCGCCCCCGGCGCCGGTGCCGATCACCACCGCGTCGGCGGTGCGGCGCACGTCGCCCGTGAGCGTGGCGGCGGTGTGCACGCCGGCCGGCAGCGGGTCGGGGGGGATGAAACCCGGCAGCACGCGGGGCGCGCGCGCCACGGGGTCGCGGGGCGCCGGGGACCCGTCCGACGGCGCCGGCGGCGCCGGGGCGTCCATCGGCCCCTCCCAGGGCACGCGTGGCGTGCGCAGGTGCAGTGGGCCGGGGTAGCCGATGGCCGCGACCACCTCGGGGTGCGCGTAATGCACCGCCAGCACCAGCCGGCGCACCGACTGCACGGCGCTGCGCAGCGGCGGCAGCGCCGAGTCGGCCCACGCCTCCAGGGCGCGCGTGGCGGCCTCGGCGGAGAGGCGAGCGCCGGGGAGCGGATGCCCGATGGCCAGCATCACCCCCAGGCGGCTCCCCAGGACATCCAGCGCGAGCCCGAAGGCCGCGCGGCGGTGCGGGGGGAGCGGCGCCAGCCGCGCCTCGCAGCGCGTGATGAGCGCGTCGGGCGATTCCGCCGCACTGGGGGCCCCCCGCAGCAGTGCCGGCAGAAGGGCGTGCAGCGTGGCGCGCTGGGCGGGCGTGAAGGGGAGGGGGGCGGACATCCCCCCACGATACGGCCGGGGGCCCGAGGGGGGGAGGGGCGCTGGCGTTGCCCGGTGCGTGCCCCCGTTTCAGCTTGTCGGACATGCGCACCCCTTCCCCACTCCGCCGTCCGCCGGCGCGGGCGCCGCGGCTGGCCTGGCTGACCTTGCCGGCCGCGGTGGCGCTGCTGACCGGCCCCCTCCCGCTGGCGGCCCAGCGGCGGGGCGCGCCCCCCCGGGACAGCGCGCGGGGCGCCGTGCCCCCCGGCATGCTGGTGGGGTCGGTAGTGGACGCCGTGGGGCGGCCGATGGCCGACGTGGAGGTGTACCTCGCGAAGACCGACCGGAGCGTGCGCACCGACGCGCGCGGGGTGTGGCGCATCGACGAGCCCCCCGCGGGGGCGCAGGTGGTGGTGGCGCGGAGCGTCGGGTACGTCCCCTTCGTGCGCGAGGTGGTGGTGGGAAGCGCCACCAACGACTCGGTGCACCTGCTGCTGCGCCGCTACCCGCGCACGCTGCCAGCGGTGGAGATCACGGCGCGCAGCAACGCGGCGGCGGCCAACGCGGAGGTGGTCGCCGAGCGGCTGATGGCGATGCGGGCGGGGGCGGGGCGGCTGTACACGCGCGACCAGATCCTGGAGCAGCGGCCGTTCACGGTGGCGGAGCTGGTGCAGGGGGTGCCGGGGCTCCTGGTGCAGCGGGGGCGCTCGGACGACGACCGCGGGGCGGTGATCGCGACGACGACGCGTTCGGGGGTGGGGATCCTGAACACCGCCGGGACCCCGTGCCAGCTGCAGTTCTACCTGGACGGCACCCCGATCGAGAATGACGGGGTGGGGCAGCTGGACCCGATGACGTTCCGCAGCGTGGAAGTGTACCCCAACACGGTGCTCCTCCCCGGGCTGCCGATGCGCCCGGACAAGTGCGGGGCGATCATCATCAACACGCTGCGGCGGTAACCCGCTCGGCCCCGAGGGGGCACAGCGGGGGATTCCGGGGACCACCGGTTCCCCTTGCGGGGTGGGGTGCAGCCGGTAGAATCGGCGACATCACCGTCCCGACGCCGGGGCGCTGGGTGGCTAGTCCCCCGATTGCCGGTACTCCTGCATGGTCCCTGTTCCCCGCCCTCGGCGCGCGCTGCGTCCGCCGCTCCTGTCCCGTCTGGCCGTCCTCGCTCTCGCCCTCACGCTGGCCCCGTGGCCGGCCGTGCAGGGGCAACCGGCCGGGGCCCCCGCCGCCGCGTCGCGCCGCGCCCGCCTCACCGGCACCGTCACCGACGTGGCCACGGGGCAGCCCATCCAGGGGGTGAACATCTTCGTGGTGGGCACCCCCATCACGGCCAGCACCGGCGCGGACGGCCGCTTCAGCATCCCCAGCGCACCGGCGGGGATCTTCCCCATCGAGGCGCGGCGCATCGGGTTCGGGCCCCAGCGGGTGGACGCGGTGCGGCTGGTGGCCGACAGCGTGTCCACGGTGACTTTCAGGATGTCGGTGGCGGCCACGCGCCTGGACCAGGTGACGGTGGCCGGCACGATGGACGCCACGTCGGTGGCGAAGTCCACCATCTCGGTAGAGAAGCTCACCAGCGACAACATCCCCGTCCCCCCCACGGGGTCAGCGGCGGGGATCCTGGCGGGGAAGGTGGCGGGGGTGGCGATCACCCGCCCCAGCGGCGCCCCGGGATCGGGGGTGAACATCGTGCTCCGCACGCCGATCTCCGGGATCACCGAGGGGGGCGCGCCGCCGGCGCCGCTGTTCGTGGTGGACGGGGTGTTCCTCAACCAGGGGCAGAGCGTCACCACGCAGGACATCGAGGCGATGGACATCGAGTCCATCGAGGTGATCAAGGGGGCGGCGGCGGCGTCGCTGTACGGGTCGCGGGCGGCGGCGGGGGTCATCGCCATCACCACCAAGCGCGGGCGCGGGCTGGCGCTGGGCTCCAACCAGTTCCAGCTGCGCGTGGAGCAGGGGACCGACCAGTTCCAGACCAACCTCCCCAAGAACCAGTACCACCCCTTCCGCCAGGACGCGCAGGGGAACTGGCTGGACGCCAACAACCAGGTGGTGCCGCGGGCGCAGCGCGCGCTCACGGCGACCGGGTTCATGGACCAACCCTTCACCGGGAAGACCTACGACCACGCGGCGCTCTTCTTCCGCCCCGGCGACTTCAACACGCAGCAGATGCAGGTGCAGGGGAACAGCGCGGCCACCAACTACAACCTGGCCTACACGCGCAACGGCAACCCCGGGATCCTGGAGAACAACGAGGGGTACACGCGCCACTCGCTGCGCCTCAACGTGGACTCGCGCCTGAGCGAGAAGTTCACCGTGGGGCTGTCGATGAACCACACGCGCGGGGTGCAGGACGTCTCGGCGCCGTCGTTCAACAACTTCTACCGCATCGACACCGACGTGAACCTGCGCGAGCTCGCGCCGTTCCCGGCGGTGAACGGGTTCCCGTACGTCATCGTCCCCGACTCGGTGACGCTGTACACCAACCCGCTGTACACGCAGTACATCGCCGACAACGTGGTGGAGCGGTCGCGCACGCTGCTCAACGCCAACGGCGTGTTCCGCCCCACCAGCTGGCTGTCGCTGTCGGCCGACGCCAACTACGACCGCGGCGACAACAACCAGACCACCTACACCCCCAAGGGGACGCCGCTGGTCACCAGCACCGGGGGGCTCAACCCCTCGCTGGGGAGCCTGTCGGTGAACAACACCGGGAACGGCGGGTGGATCTTCACCGGCACCGCCTCGGTGGTGAAGGCGTTCAGCGACCTCACGGTGCGCCTGTCGCACCGCGGCGAGGCGCGGCGCGAGGTGAACAACAGCCTCACCACCACGGGGACGCAGTTCTCCACCGAGGGGCTGAAGGCGATGTCGCAGGCCACGGTGCGCACCACCAGCAACAGCCTCACCGACTTCCGGGTGCTGGGGTCCATCAGCAGCCTCGGGCTCTCGTTCAAGGAGCGGTACATCGGCGACTTCCTGGTGCGGCGCGAGGGGAACTCGCTGTTCGGGCGCGCCAACCGGTGGAACACCTTCGGGCGCGCCTCGGCGGCGTGGCTGCTGAGCGAGGAGTCCTGGTTCCCGCTGCAGGACTTCAACGTCTTCAAGCTGCGCTACAGCTACGGCGTGACGGGGCTCAACCCGGGGTTCTCCAACCAGTACGAGTCGATGACCTCCGACGGGACGGGGGCCATCCGGCGCAGCTCGCTGGGGAACGTGAACATCTCCCCCACCTTCACGAAGGAGGAGGAGCTGGGGCTGGACGTGGCGTACAAGTCGCGGCTGTCGGGGACGCTCACCTTCGTGCGCAACGCCAGCCGCGACGTGTTCGTGAACGTCCCCGCGCCGGCGGTGACGGGGTACCAGGTGCAGGTCACCAACCCGGCGCACATCGGCGGGCGGATCCTGGAGGCCACCATCCAAGGGGCCATCCTGACCAACCAGAAGGGGCTGCGGTGGGACGTGCTCGTCACCGCCGACCGCTCGTGGCTGTACACGAAGCGCTTCGGGCGCACCTGCTTCGACGACGGCCTCCAGTACAAGTGCGACACCACCCCCATCAGCGAGATGTGGGGCAACATGATCATCGAGGACATGTCGCAGCTCCCCGCGATCCACGCCAACTCGCTGGCGCAGTTCGTGGTGAACGACGAGGGGTACGTGGTGCCGGTGGGCGCGGGGAACAGCTGGCGCGACGGGGTGGCCAAGAACCTCTGGGGGACCACCATCAACATCGACGGGGTGAACTACCGGTGGGGGCACCCGATCCCGCGCCGCACCCCGGAGGGGATCCTCTGGTACGGCAAGATCGGCGACTCGAACCCCGGGCTCAAGTTCGGCTGGCAGAACAATTTCCGCTACAAGGACTTCCGCCTCTTCATCCAGACCACGGGGCAGTTCGGCGGGAGCGTCTACGCCAACAGCAACCAGACGTACTACGCCTCGGGGGACCACCCCGACGTGGTGCAGGCCGGGAAGCCGGACGAGCTGAAGAAGCCGGTGTCGTACTACAACGCCGTCTCCAACAACAACAACCTGTACCTCAAGCGCTTCGTGGAGAGCGGCACGCACCTGACCGTGTCCGAGCTGGTGTTTGGCTACAGCGTGGACGCGAAGCGGATGCGGGTGCTGGAGCGCTCCGGCTTCAGCCGGATGAACATCGACCTCATCGGCCGCAACATGCGGACCTTCACCCAGTACACCGGCCTCAACGTGATGGCCGGCTCGCCGACCGTGCGCTTCGACGACGCCACCTACCCGATGACCCGCACCCTCACGGGCGTGGTCACGCTCACCTTCTGAGGCCCCCCATGACGCCCACCGGAATCCGCCCGACGGCCGCCATCGGCGGCCTCG